>CAJUSQ010000132.1 GCA_910588885.1 uncultured Lachnospiraceae bacterium | reverse complement strand
TTTGGTTCTCAAACCTCTCTCCCAACGTGGAAATAAGTGAAGGGGATAAAATTCCTTTCTCTGTTCTTTGAAAAACACCGTCCCAGGCGGTCATATCTAGCAGTTACAATACGTTAGCTGATATCTAGCAGTTACAATACGTTAGCTGATGCAGCGCGAAAGCGCAAAGCGGCGAAGGAGGACACGCCAAGACCACCTGCAGATTGTCAGAGGATCTGTCAACAAGATAACATCAAAGGTGCCAAGCGGGAACTGTCTGTCCTGAAAATGTTCCATGGCCGGAGCATTCCGCGATGACCTGTATAGCCTACAATGATACTTCCGTCCAGTCACAGCCCCTCTTAAGAGAGGGAACCGCAATGAGGGCGGCGGCCAGAGATCCTGGCCGGGGTTAGAATCCCATGACGGTTCGCCAAAACCGGTTGTAGCTGACTGCCCAGGTTCCGGGAAGTAGTGTCGAATAGGAGCAGATGAAACTTAAAATGAAAAACAAGCACGATTTTTCATGTGAGATAACTTTGCGGCGGTCTGTATTTGAGGCCGCCGCTGTTTAAAAGGATAGGACAGGAATATCGTTGTTTCTGTCTTCTACAATGGAGGAAAAGAAGATGGCAGGGAAAAGGATACGGCGGGGAGATATGAGGAAATTAAAAAATCGGCAAGGAAGGGCGCAATGCGTCCGGGGGACGCATGTCCCGCACGGACCGAAACGGAGGGGAGATGTGAAGTTTCGGAAGGTAGCACTTGACACGGCACATTACAAAAAAGTATAATACTCTGTGAATATGCCGGAAGAATCAAGGCAGATACGGATCTGTTTTATGGATATATGATCGTAAGAATGCAGATAGAATGCAGATAGAACACAGATAGAGAGCAAAAAGAAAAACGGATAAACGGAAAACAGACAGAAAAAAGGAAGCAGAAAGGAAGTAATTATGGCATTGGCGAAAAAGCCGGTCAACGGCATGAAGGATATTTTACCAAAGGAGATGCAGATACGGGACTACGTGATGCGGGTCATTCAGGATACCTACCGCAGCTTCGGATTTACTCAGATTGAGACCCCCTGTATGGAGAATATCGGAAATTTAAGCAGCAAGCAGGGCGGGGAAAACGAAAAGCTGATTTTCAAGGTGATGAAGCGGGGAGAGAAGCTGAAGCTGGAAGAAGCAAGGAGCGAGGAGGATTTGGCAGACTTTGGGATGCGCTATGATCTGACGCTGCCCCTGGCCCGGTTTTATTCTAACAATGCAAATGAACTGCCGACTCCCTTTAAGGCGCTGCAGATGGGGAATGTTTGGCGGGCAGACCGTCCACAGCGGGGACGCTATCGTCAGTTTATGCAGTGTGATATTGATATTTTGGGAGAACCCGGTAATCTGGCGGAAATCGAATTGATTCTGGCGACCACTACGACATTAGGGCGGCTGGGCTTTTCGGATTTTCAAATCCGGATCAATGAACGGCGGATTTTAAAGGCCATGGCATCCTATAGCGGGTTTCCGGAGGAAAGCTATGACAGTATCTTTATTATATTAGACAAAATGGACAAGATCGGGCTTTCCGGAGTCCGGCAGGAGCTTTCCGAGAACGGTTTTGAAGAAGCTTCCATTGAAAAATACCTGGCGTTATTTGAAGGGGTGGAGCAGGCCGAAGACGGCATTGCTTATCTGGCAAAGGCCCTGGGGGATTACCTGGAGGAAGAGGTTCGGCAGAGCTTGTCGGAAATTGTGGAAAGTGTCAATGCTACCAAAGAAGCAAAGTTCGAACTGGTATTCGATCCCACTCTGGTGCGGGGCATGTCCTATTATACCGGGACGATTTTTGAGGTTGCCATGCCCCAGTTCGGCGGAAGCTGCGGCGGCGGCGGACGTTATGATAAGATGATCGGAAATTTTACCGGAAAAGAGGTGCCGGCCTGCGGATTCTCCATCGGCTTTGAACGGATTATTTTATTGCTGATGGAAAACGGGTTTGAAATTCCGAAGCAGCCGGAGAAAAAAGCGTATCTCATTGAAAAGGGCTATCCCGGGGAAAGGCTGGGAGAGGTGCTGGCCAAGGCCCAGGCGGAACGTGCCGAGGGAAAGCAGGTTTTGGTGGTCCGGATGAATAAGAATAAAAAGTTCCAGAAGGAGCAGCTGGCCAAAGAGGGATACACGGAGATTACAGAGTTTTTCCGCTGAAAGAGCAATAAAGCGGAGAAATTAAGAGAAACGGCGGGACTGCTGCAAAGACAGGCGGCAGTCTTAGACCAGCAAAGGAATGAAGGAGGAATTGAAATGGCAGAATCCATGCAGGGATTGAAACGGACCCATCGGTGCACGGAGGTTTCCAATCAGAATATCGGGGAAACCGTGACCGTAATGGGGTGGGTGCAGAAACGAAGAAATTTAGGAAGCTTGATTTTTATAGATTTACGGGATCGCTCCGGCCTGCTCCAGATTGTGTTTGACGAGCCGAAGGTGGGGAGTGAAGGGTTTGCCAAGGCGGAAACGTTGCGGAATGAATTTGTGGTGGCGGTAACGGGTACGATTCAGAAGCGTTCCGCAGCCGTGAACGAGAACCTGAAGACCGGGGATATCGAGGTGATTGCAGAGTCCCTGCGGATTTTGTCGGAATCCGATACGCCGCCTTTTCCCATTGAAGAGAATAGCCAGACGAAGGAGGATGTGCGGCTGCGGTACCGTTTCCTGGATCTGCGCAGGCCCGATTTGCAGCGGAACCTGATGATGAAGAGCAAGGTTTCCATGCTGCTTCGGAATTTTATGGAAAAAGAGGGCTTTTTGGAAATCGAAACACCTATGCTGACGAAATCCACGCCGGAAGGAGCCAGGGATTACCTGGTGCCCAGCCGTGTGCATCCCGGCAGCTTTTATGCCCTGCCCCAGTCCCCGCAGCTGTTTAAGCAGCTTTTGATGTGCTCCGGATATGACCGCTATTTCCAGATTGCAAGATGCTTTCGGGACGAGGACCTGCGGGCGGACCGCCAGCCGGAATTTACCCAGGCGGATATGGAGCTTTCCTTTGTGGATGTGGAGGATGTGATTGAGGTCAATGAACGGCTGCTTGCTTATGTTTTTCATGAAGCGGTTGGGGTAGAAATTCCGCTGCCGATCCCCAGGATTACCTGGCAGGAAGCCATGGACCGTTTCGGCTCCGACAAGCCGGATACCCGTTTTGGCATGGAGCTGAAGGATGTTTCGGAGTTGGTTTCCGGCTGTGGATTCGGCGTATTTACCGGAGCTCTGGAGAACAAAGGTTCGGTGCGCGGGATCAATGCCAAGGGCCAGGGCGCGATGCCCCGGAAGAAAATTGATAAGCTGGTAGAATTTGCCAAGGGCTACGGCGCCAAAGGGCTGGCTTATCTGGCTGTCAATGAAGACGGCAGTTATAAGTCTTCCTTCGCAAAATTTATGACGGAAGAGGAGCTTTCCGCCCTGGTAGAAGCCATGGAAGGGGAACCCGGGGATTTGCTGCTGTTTGCAGCCGATAAGAATCCGGTGGTTTGGGACGTGCTGGGTGCGCTGCGTCTGGAATTGGCCAGGGAGCTGGAGCTTCTTGACAAGAACCGGTACAATTTCCTGTGGGTAACGGAATTTCCACTGCTGGAGTGGTCTGAGGAAGAGAACCGTTTTATGGCCAAGCATCATCCGTTTACGATGCCGATGGAAGAAGACTGGGATAAAATCGACAGCGATCCTGGCGCTGTCCGGGCCAAAGCTTACGATATTGTACTGAACGGCACTGAGCTGGGCGGCGGTTCCGTTAGGATCCATCAGAACCGGATTCAGGAAAAAATGCTGGAGGTACTGGGCTTTACCAAGGAAAGCGCCTATGAACAGTTTGGATTTTTGCTGAATGCGTTCCAATACGGAGTCCCGCCTCACGCAGGGCTGGCTTACGGCCTGGATCGTATGGTAATGCTGATGATGCAGGCAGATTCCATCCGGGATGTGATTGCGTTTCCCAAGGTGAAGGATGCTTCCTGCCTGATGACGGACGCGCCCCATAGTGTCAGTGAAAAACAGCTGGAGGAACTGGCCCTGGAGATTACGGAAGAAGAATAAAGGGCAGCCGGGAGCTTTTGAAAAAACAGCCGAAGGCTTATGAAATATGTAGCAGAAAAGCCGGAGCCGTCAGAGGAGGGGATTTTCCCATATCTTCTGACGGCTCCGGCTGCTATTTGCAGGCGGCAATATCCGCGGTTATTAAATTGTCACTTTTTCAAAATCAGAAGCAGGATGCTTGCACAGAGGGCAGATAAAGTCTGCCGGAAGCTCTTCCCCTTCATAAGTATAACCGCAGATCCGGCAGCGCCATGCGGTTTTCCCGGAACCGGAGGGAGCGGCAGGCTTCGGTTTGATGGAGGACTGGTAGTAGGCGTAGGTTGCGGAAGCAGCATCCGATAATACCTCCATGTCCTCTACGGAAGCGAGGAACATGGTGTGGCTTCCTAAATCTATGGACTGCTCCACAGAAGCGCTAAGATATCCGTTTGTCCCGGCGGTGATATAATACAGCCCGTTTTCACTGCGCCTGCAGGCGGCATATCCGGCGAATTTGTCTGTGGTACGGCCGGACTGAAAGCCGAAATGCCGGAAAATTTCGAAATCAGCCTGTTCGCTTAACACGGAAATATTGAACTTCCCGCTGTTTTGTACCAGCTCCCGGGTGAAATTCCCGTTGTTGACGGTAATGCTGATCCGGTTCGGATCGGAGGTTACCTGGCCTGCCGTGTTGATGATACAGCCGCTGTCTGTTCCGTCAAAGGCGGAAGTGAGAACAAAAAGGCCGTAGGTTAATTTGTACATTGCTTTTGAATCCATATTGTTGCCTCCAGATTTTTCTTATTTGGGTTTCTTATTTGTGTGGGAAGCGTAGCATATCACAGGTGCTTTGTCAAGGAGATGCACAAATAAATACCGGAAGGGCCGGGGGAAAATAATATGGTGAAAAATTTAACAAAGTTGAAAAAGCCTATTGTAATTTTCTGGGGAATCGGGTAAAATAGAAACAGCGTTGAGAATGCTTATCCCAAGTATTCCCAAAAACATTATCTTAATAATATTTTAGGAGGAATTAAGAATGGCAGAAGCAGTAAGAGTAGCGATCAATGGTTTTGGACGTATCGGACGTCTGGCATTTCGGCAGATGTTTGGTGCAGAAGGATACGAAGTAGTAGCAATCAACGATTTGACAAGCCCGAAGATGTTAGCACATTTGTTAAAATATGATTCTTCACAGGGAAGGTATGCGTTATGCGACAAGGTATCTGCCGGTGAAGATTCTATTACCGTTGACGGAAAGGAAATCAAGATTTATGCTTTCCCGGATGCAAATAATTGCCCCTGGGGAGAATTAAAGGTTGATGTAGTTCTGGAGTGCTCCGGTTTCTATACCTCTAAGGACAAAGCACAGGCACATATCAATGCCGGTGCCCGCAAGGTTGTAATCTCTGCGCCTGCAGGAAATGATCTTCCGACAATCGTATACAATACCAACCACAGCACCCTGAAGGCAGAGGATACCATTATTTCCGCAGCTTCCTGCACCACCAACTGCCTGGCTCCGATGGCGGATGCATTGAACAAATATGCTCCGATCCAGTCCGGTATTATGTGCACTATTCATGCATACACCGGTGACCAGATGACTCTTGACGGTCCTCAGAGAAAGGGTGATCTGCGCAGAAGCCGTGCGGCAGCAGTGAATATCGTTCCAAACAGCACCGGTGCAGCAAAGGCTATCGGCCTTGTCATCCCGGAACTGAACGGCAAACTGATCGGTTCTGCACAGCGTGTTCCCACCCCCACAGGTTCCACCACGATCCTGACCGCAGTTGTGAAGAAGGCAGACGTGACCAAGGAAGCCATCAACGAAGCTATGAAGGCAGCAGCAAACGAGTCCTTCGGCTACAACGAGGATGAAATCGTATCTTCCGATATCGTTGGAATGAACTTCGGTTCCCTGTTCGATGCAACCCAGACAATGGTTTGCCAGATTTCCAATGATTTATACGAAGTTCAGGTAGTGTCCTGGTATGACAATGAGAACAGCTATACTTCTCAGATGGTTCGTACCATTAAGTATTTCTCTGAATTATCATAAGCAGTATGACTCAAAAAGGGTCCGGTCTATGTGGACCGGGCCTGTTTTTTCGTGGGTAAATGCCGGGAGCTCCGGTGCATAATTCCTGCGTAATCCGCTTGTACATCGTTTGTACAGGGCGTAATCTTTTTAAGGAGGATAAAGAAATGTCTTTAAATAAAGTATCCGTGGATGATATCAATGTAAAAGGGAAACGTGTCCTTTGCAGATGCGACTTTAACGTGCCCTTGAAAGACGGGAAGATTACCGATGAAAACCGTTTGGTAGCAGCGCTCCCGACGATTAAGAAATTAATCGGAGACGGCGGCAAGGTGATCCTCTGCTCCCATCTTGGCAAGCCCAAGGGCGAGCCGAAGCCGGAATTGTCCTTAGCGCCTGTTGCCGTACGCCTTTCCGAATTGCTGGGCCAGGAAGTAAAGTTTGCTCCGGACAATGCGGTGGTTGGCCCCAATGCAAAGGCGGCTGTGGAAGGAATGCAGGACGGGGACGTCGTACTTCTTGAAAATACCCGCTATCGTAAGGAAGAGACAAAGAACGGCGAAGAATTCAGCAAGGATTTGGCTTCCCTTTGTGATATTTTTGTCAATGATGCTTTTGGAACCGCACATCGTGCCCACTGCTCCAACGTAGGTGTTTCCGCCCTGGTGGAAACGGCGGCCGTAGGCTATTTGATGCAGAAGGAAATTGATTTCTTAGGAAACGCCGTTGAGAATCCCGTAAGGCCCTTCGTTGCCATTTTGGGCGGCGCAAAGGTTGCGGATAAATTAAACGTCATTTCCAACCTTCTGGAAAAATGCGATACGCTGATCATCGGCGGCGGTATGGCTTATACCTTCCTGAAAGCGAAGGGCTACGAAGTCGGGACCTCCCTGGTAGATGAAGAGAAGATCGGTTACTGCAAGGAAATGCTGGAAAAGGCAGGGAAGCTGGGCAAGAAGCTGCTCCTTCCGGTAGATACCGCTTGCGCGGCAGCATTCCCGAATCCGATTGATGCTGAGGTTCCTTATGAAGTAGTAGCAGCCGATGGAATTCCTTCCGATAAGATGGGGCTGGATATCGGAACAAAGACCGCAGAGCTTTTCGCGGAAGCAGTGAAATCTGCCAAGACCGTGGTTTGGAACGGCCCCATGGGTGTATTTGAAAACCCGATTTTTGCAAAAGGGACCATTGCCGTAGCAGGATCTTTGGCCGAAACAGACGCAACCACGATTATCGGCGGCGGCGATTCCGCAGCCGCAGTCAACCAGCTGGGCTTCGGAGATAAGATGAGCCATATTTCTACCGGCGGCGGCGCTTCTTTGGAATTCCTGGAAGGCAAAGAGCTTCCGGGGGTAGCGGCAGCCAGCGACCGGGCATAAGAGCTTTACAATAACAGCGATGCCCCGGACAATGCTTTCAAAGCAGCGGATGGGGCATAAGAGTTTAAGATAGAAGGAGAAGATCATGGCAAGAAGAAAAATTATTGCAGGCAACTGGAAGATGAACAAGACTCCCA
>CAJUSQ010000131.1 GCA_910588885.1 uncultured Lachnospiraceae bacterium | reverse complement strand
CACCTCCGGCTTCATGGCAAGCACTCCGGCAATGGCCACCCGCCGCTTCTGGCCACCGGAAAGGTCAAAGGGGGACTGATACCACAATTCCTTGGGCAGCCCAACGGCCCGCAGCGCTTCAAAGGCTTTTAATTCCGCATCCTTCTGGGACAGCCCCTGGTTCTTGGGGCCGAAGCAGACGTCCTTAAAAATCGTGGTTTCAAATAGCTGGTGCTCCGGATACTGGAAGACCAGCCCCACCTTATTCCGCAGCTGCCTTAGCTCATAGTCCTTGTCGTAAATGTCTTCCCCGTTGTAGTAGATCCCCCCGGAGGTGGCTTTCATCAGGCCGTTTAAATGCTGGATCAGCGTGGACTTGCCGGAGCCGGTATGGCCGATGATCCCGATAAACTGCCCGTCCGTAATTTTCAGGCTCACATCCCGCAGGGCCTGCTTCTCATAGGCCGTACCGGGACTGTATACATAATTTACCTTATCTAATATAATTGACATAATGCTTCCACCAATTCCTGTCTTGTCAAAATCCCTTCGGGTATGGAAAGCCCCGCCTGCCGCAGCTCATGGGCCAAAAGGGTCACCTGGGGCACGTCCAGACGGTATCCCTTTAACGCCTCCACCTGGGAAAAAATCTCCCGGGGCTTCCCCGTCATCACCACTTTCCCCTGATCCATTACATAGACCCGGTCCGCCCGGGTTACTTCTTCCATATAATGGGTAATCAAAAGGATCGTAACGCCCTTTTTCCGGTTCAAAAGCTCCACGGCATCCAGCACTTCCTTCCGGCCGTTGGGATCCAGCATGGCGGTGGGTTCGTCCAAAATAATGCATTTGGGCTCCATAGCCATCACTCCGGCAATGGCTACCCGCTGCTTCTGCCCTCCGGAAAGCTTATTGGGAGAATGGGCCCGGTATTCCAGCATCCCCACGCTTTTTAAGCTTTTGTCCACCCGTTCCAAAATCTCTTCCGTAGGGATTCCGATATTTTCCGGGCCGAAGCCCACATCCTCCTCTACCACGCTGGCAATGATCTGATTGTCCGGGTTCTGGAACACCATGCCCGCATTTTTCCGGATTTCCCAAAGCAGATCCTCGTCTGCCGTATCCTTTCCGTCCACCCACAAGGTTCCCTCCGTAGGCGTCAGCAGCACATTCAGATGCTTGGCAAAGGTAGACTTTCCGGAGCCGTTATGCCCCAGGATCGCGATAAATTCCCCCGGCCTGATATCAATGTCAATTCCGTCCAGCGCAGTCTGGATACTCTCCACATTTCCCTCTTCGTCCCTGCGGATGTATTCATGCACCAGCTTTCTCGCTTCAATAAAATTCATGGTTTTCCTCTCTTATCGCTGAAACATTTGTATCATCTTCCCAATGCAAACGATGCAGCCCGCCTTCCAGCTTCATATGATCGAACCGGTTCTGCCGCAGCGCCTCATACAATACAACCGCCACGGAGTTGGATAAATTCAGGGAGCGGGTTTCCCCTACCATGGGAATCCGGATGCATTCCGAAGGGTGCTGCACCAGAATCTCTTCGGGAATCCCCGCGCTTTCCTTTCCGAACATCAAATAGCAATCCGGCTCATAGGATACCTGGGTGTACACCTGTTTCCCCTTTGTTGTTGCAAAATAAGTCCGGGCATTTGGATTTTTTTCCAAAAATTCCTGATAGTTTACATAACGTATCACTTCCAGATCCTTCCAGTAATCCATACCTGCCCGGCGGATTTCCTTTTCCGTCAGCCGGAACCCCAAAGGCTCAATCAAATGGAGCCGGGTATTCGTTGCCACACAGGTACGGCCGATATTCCCGGTATTAGCCGGGATCTCCGGCTCATATAAAACCACGTTCAACGCTGCCATATCCTTCTCCTTATCGTCGTTTTACTGCTTTTTCTCATTGCGGAGCCGGCAGATAAAATGCTCGATCCTCTCTAAGGCCCGCTTCAGATCCTCCAGGGAATAGGCATAGGAAACCCGAAGATAGCCTTCTCCGCAGGCCCCGAAGGCCGTTCCTGGCACTACCGCCACCTTTTCCTCTGCCAAAAGCCGCTCCGCAAACGCATTGGAGGTCATTCCAAACTCCTGAATCCCCGGGAACAGGTAAAAAGCGCCGTAGGGCTCAAAGCATTTCAGCCCCATTTCCCGGAACCGGTGAAGGACGTATTTCCTTCGTCCGTCATATTCCTCCCGCATCTTTTCCACATCCCCGTCCCCGTTTTTCATGGCTTCCAAAGCCGCATACTGGCTGGTGGTGGGCGCACACATAATGGCAAACTGGTGGATTTTCAGCATCTGTTCCAAAATCAGCCTGGGGCCGCAGGCATAGCCCAAACGCCATCCGGTCATGGCATGGGATTTGGAAAATCCGTTGATTAAGATCGTCCGCTCCTGCATTCCCGGAATGGAAGCAATGGATACATGGTCTTTTCCATAAGTCAGTTCCCCGTAAATCTCATCGCTGATCACGTAGAGGTCATGGGCCTGCACCACCCGGGCAACCGCTTCCAGATCCTCCCGTTCCATAATCGCTCCGGTGGGATTATTCGGAAAAGGAAGTACCAGGATCTTCGTCCTCGGCGTAACCGCCGCTTCCACCTCTTCCGCCGTCAGACGGAATTCGTTTTCTTCCTTCAGGTCCAGTATCACCGGGGTCCCGTTGGCCAGGATGGCGCAGGGCTCATAGGATACAAAGCTGGGCTGGGGAATCAGCACCTCGTCCCCCGGATCCAGCATCGCCCGCATGGCAATATCAATGGCTTCACTGCCGCCCACGGTCAAAAGCATTTCATGATTGTAATCATATTGAAGGCCGAACCGCCGTTTGAGATAATTGGAAATTTCCATCCGCAGCTCTTTTAAGCCCGCATTGGAGGTATAGAAGGTACGCCCCTTTTCCAGGGAAAAAATGCCTTCGTCCCGGATATGCCAGGGGGTATCGAAATCCGGCTCCCCCACTCCCAAAGAAATCGCGTCCTTCATTTCACTGACGATATCAAAAAATTTACGGATTCCGGAAGGTTCAATCCCGACAATCCGCTCTGACAATGGATTTCTCATGGCGTCACCAGCATCCTTTCATCCCGCTTCTTCTCCGCAATCACCGTGCCATGGTCCTTATATTTCTTCAATATGAAATTGGTCTTGGTGCTCATCACGGACTCCAGCGTGGAAAGCTTGTCCGATACAAACGCCGCCACCTCCCGCAGGGTCTTTCCCTCCAAAGTCACCAGCAGGTCATAGCCGCCGGAAATCAGATATACCGCATTTACCTCCGCATAATTGTAAATCCGTTCCGCAATGGAATCAAAGCCCCGGCCCCGCTGGGGTGTTACCCGCACTTCAATCAACGCATTTACTTTTTCAATGCTGGTCTTCTCCCAGTCGATCAGTGTATGGTAGCCGCAGATAATATGCTCCTCTTCCATCGCCGCCATTTCGTTGGCGACAACCGCTTCGTCCACGCCTAAAATAATTGCCAGCTCTTTTAAATCCACTCTGCTGTTTTTCTCAATAAAGGTCAAAATCTTCTCCCGCATTTCCACTTAAGCTCCTCCCTTTTGCCTTTTACACGACCCGATACAGTTCATCCGTCTTCGGCGGTTCCAAAAATCTCCGTTCTTCCTCATTCAGCAGTACCCGGTCCTTTCCGGCCGTGGCTTTGCCTACTACGGTTCCCGGAATGCCTGCTTTTTGAAGCTCCCGCACCAGGCCGTTTCCGTCCGGGACGGCCATCAGCATACTGCCGCTGGAAATCAATTCATATGGGTTTATGTTAAAAAATTCACAAATTTCAATGGTTTCCTGCTTTACGGGTATTTTTTTCAAATCGATTTCCAATCCGACCCCGGAGCTTTCCGCCATTTCCCAAAGCGCACCGAAAATGCCCCCCTCCGTTACGTCATGCATGGCACAGACGCCGGACCGCACCGCAATCGCGGCCTCCGGCAGCACGGACAAATAGCGGTCATAGGCTTTGGCTTCTTCCACCAGACGGCCGGGAAACCGGGTCCGCAGCTCTTGTTCCTTCTCCTTGGCAAGAATGGAAGTCCCCTCCAGCCCAACCCACTTCGTAATCACAATATCATGGCCCGGCCTGGCCCCGGCAGTGGAAACCAGCCGCCCTTCCCTGGCTTTACCGACTCCGCATACGGAAACCAGAGGCTGGATCACGGCCCGGGTCACTTCCGTATGCCCGCCCATAATCTGAACCCCGGCCTGGGCGCAGCCTTCTTCGATCTGCCGCATCATGTATTTCAGTCCCTCTTCCTCGCTGCCTTCCGGCAGAAGAATGGTCAAAAGAATTCCCACCGGTTCCGCCCCGGCAGAAGCCAGATCGTTCATGGTAATCAAAACGGACAGCTTTCCGATATCCTGAACCGTTCCGGTAATCGGATCCGTAGATAATACCACAATCTCATCCGGTTCCAGCTTCAGCGCCGCACAATCCTCTCCCACTCCGGCTCCCAGCAGGACCTCCTTCCGCTTTGTATGGATTTCTTTGAAAATAGAACGTTTCAAAACATTTTCCGGCACTTTCCCGACTTTCAGCATAATTTTCCCTGTTCTTTCTACCTGTATTTTCACGGCAGCGTTCCACGATTTTTCCAAAACGGGCTCGCTGCAGCCTATCTGTTCACGGCAGCTTTGTCCGCATCCTTCCAAAATCCGGCTGGCCGCTTGCTACGATATATGACATGAGGCTGTCTCTCTTGCCGAGGCAGCCCCATTCCTTCCTTATTTAGAAATTCAAAATCCATCTGTCCGAACACCCGGACGCTTTTGCTTCTTTCAATCTTCAAACGACACGCGTCTACTGCGTTGCGCCATCCGGATTCTGACCCTCCGGGGGCGTTGTTATTCCGGAATTATCCGGTGGTGTTGTCCCGGAATTATCCGGCGGTGTTGTTCCCGTATTATCCTCTGCCGGCGGTACCACTCCCGAATTATCCGGTGTGGGCGCTACCGGTGTCTGATCCGGCGGTGTCGTCGGAACCGAGGTGCCCGGCCCCGGAACATCCGTAGGCACCGGACCTGTGGGCGCCGTATTCGCCAGCGCTTCGTCACACCAGGCTGCCGCCGCCGCCCTTATGGTGGCTTCGTCCTGAGTGGCTACCGCCGCACTCATATTGCTCTCGGCTTCCGCATTGCCGATTCCGGAAAGCACTCCGACCGCATAGATTGCCGGCGAAGCCCGATAGGTACTGGTATTGAATTCCTCCCGGCTCACTTCTTTGCCGTTCACCGTAACCACCTTCCAGAGCTTTGCGGTCTTCCCGGTATGGGAACCCTGGATCCTGTTAATGGTACCGATCGGCGCATCAATGGCCTGGAACTCAACACCCGGATCCGTTGTACTGGTCGTTTCACTGACAAAGGTCACTTCCCGGCCTGCTTCCCGGTTATCCTGGCCGTATATGGTAAAATACAGGCTTCCGCCGGAGGTATAGCCTTCAATATAAATCGGTGCATCCGTATTATTGGTAAATTTCAAATCCTTATAAGTTCCCGCAATCGCCGCATCTGCGGAAGGATCCACATAAGTCACGATCATGGAATGGGGGAACCGCTCTACCACATTCAGCTCCGCACGGATCACCGCGTTGTACAAGGTTGTCGATACCTGACAGATTCCGCCGCCGTAAGAGGACACCGTCTGTCCGTTCTCATATGCTCCGGCCAACTCATAACCATTATCCTTGGTGAAGGGGCTTACCGATTCATATACGGAGAACTGTTCTCCGGGATAAACCACGGAGCCGTCAATCCGGGACGTCCCTGTTTTGATGTTTGTCACTCTGCCTCCGGTAGAATGGGAGGCATATTCCGTATTAAAGCTTCCCAATACATCCTTAACCTTGCTTAATTCTTCTTCGGTTCCCTTGGGATCTACGACCTGAGCCACCAGCTCAACCTGACCTGTCTGCCGGTCCCACTGACCCGTCATATATTCCTCAATCGCCGTTACGGATTCTTCCACGTTAATCGTAACGCCCTGGCTGCCCGGGATAATTACAAACTTTCCATCCTCCCGTTTCAGTCCGGCGTCTACGGCCTCCGTTTCCATATCGGCCTTATTCTCTTCCAGAATAGCGGCAATCTTCTCCGGTTCCACCGTAAATCCGATGCCGTATACCCGGTCTTCATGCTCCAGATCCTTCATCGCCATATAGCGCACCAGCAAATTCCCGGATTTGCCCAAGCCTGCCGCTTCCTCTACGATCTCCGGGTTGCTCCAGGCCAGGCCCAGTTCTTTTGCCGTTGTTTCTATGGTATTCTTGCCAGCCGAAAGGGTAATCCCCGTCTCTCCCAATTCCTCCACATAGGCTTCCACCTCTGCCATGGCTTCCTCGGCATTCATTCCGCCTACCCCGATCTCATCGAAAAAGACACGCTGGGGAATCGTATTGTCTTCCGGCGCCTCAGCCTTTACCGTGATCTGCAGCATAGCTGCCGCAGCCAGCACCAAGGTCAGCATACCGGCCGGTACATAGTACTTCCATTTCTTCATAGTGATACCTTCCTATTCCTTGCTTTGCAACTTCCTTTGGTATTGTCTGTGTTCTTCCCTATTTTACACCATAAACAGAATATTTTTCAAGGTATAATTCAACTAATATCATTGACAGAATCGACGGCTTTCTGTATATTATGAACAGAGCAGCCTTTATTCCTGCGAGCAACGCGCCAGGCAGACGCGGCTGCGGGGATATTTGGCGGCTGCCGCGAGGCTCAAATACACCGTTGCCTGCAGCGGGGTATTTGATTTATGCAAATGCAGAAATTACTACGGAGAGCACCATGGATGCAACCAATATAATGACAATTACGGCTGCAAATGCCCTTTTCCGTTTGGAATTACGAAAATTCATTTTTTCACCTCATTTCTCTATCATGTGACGAAAACGGCATCTTAATCTGCTGTTTCCGAAATCCTAAGAAAGGACTTGATTGTTTATGTATCTTTTCCTAATGTTTGTTGTGTTCCTCATCTGGCTGAACTTAAAACGGATGCATACCGAAAAGCTGGAGCGGGAGGAGCAGGAAGCCTTCTGGCGCAAGGAGGAGGAAGCCAACGCCACCCGGCGCAAGGATATTTCCATGCTCCCCTATGTCCGCATCTCCCTGAACCAGCTGCCCTTTGGAGCCTGTCCCACGGACGAAGCCCTCTGCCAGTGCGAAGCAGAAATACGGGAACTGGCCCAGACTAAGATCCTGAATCTATCCGGCAAGACCAATACGGACTTAAAAGCGGCCTACGGCGCCCCGAACCTGACCATCCTTAGCGACTGTGACCAGCGGTTCACGGAATTGATCCGGCTCATGCAGAAATGGGGACAGCGGCTGTATGACCTTTTTCTGACCGAGGAAGCGGCCCTCGTCCTGTCCCAGGCCGTAGAATGGGGCAGTGATATTAAAAACAGCTACCTTCTGCTGGGGCGCATTTACAAAGAAAAACAGGATACGGCTTCCCTCGCCCGCCTGACCCATCAGGCCGAAAATCTGGATTCCCCCAGAAAAGACTCCATCCTTCGGTCCCTGAAGGAGCTGGCCGCCTAGAATCTGCCGCAGCGGCCGAATCTGCTCTGGCTTCTTCCGCAGCGGCCGGCAGAATATGCAGCATGGCGCCGCCCTCCTGATGAACCACGCCGCTTCCCA
>CAJUSQ010000130.1 GCA_910588885.1 uncultured Lachnospiraceae bacterium | reverse complement strand
CAATCCTGATTTGGTTAAAATAACCAAATCCAAATAATTTTCAGACACGCTCTAGCGTATGTTTTGGCGTTCCGGCAGATGTGTAACCTGCTTAGTGAAAGATTTGTGCGGAATAAGGGAAGCGCAGCGGGCTACGTTGACCGCAGGCCGCTGAAGGACTCATACAGATCCAGGCGTCCGTACCCCCATTCCCGGTTCGGATACAGTCTTTGGCTGTCCCGGGCCGCACCGCGGATCAAAATACTTTTAATATCCCCGGACGTAATCTGGGAATAATTTCCCCGGACAACCGCCCATTCCATCAGCAGGGCTACCGCGCCGCTGGTGATCGCCGCCGCCGCACTGGTCCCGCTTCGCCGGACAAACCGGTTTCGAAGCCCTGCTCCCAGCACCTCCACTGCCGGGGCCACCAGATCCGGCTTTACACTCCCGCCTATGGTATAGCCCCTTCCGGAATCCAGATAGACGTTGTTATTCCGGGCATCATAACCCCCCACCGTAATGGGATAAATGCTGTTTCCGGGAATCGTTATGGTGGTATCCGGATTGGACCGCAGGAAAAACACGTCCCCGGTCAAAAATTCCTGTACCGGCAGCCACATGTTATAAATGCCGTGTATAATGTCCGCAGCATGTACCCGGACCGTCCAGATACCCTCACTGGGATTTACAAACCGTACAAAAATAACCTGATAGTCATTACTTACAAAGCTGATGTTTTTATTTACAATCACCTTTGTATTTTCAAAAATAAAGTTGTACTCTGCCTTGGAAGCCTGCAGGCTTAAGGGGGGCATCCGTTCTCCGGTGGGGGATACCACTTCTATGGTATAGACCTCCGAAATTGCACTCCATAGCTCCAGGGTAAATCCCGTCACGTCGGCTCCAACATTAATTTCCACATTGTCGTAAGTGCCGTTCTCGGTCAGCTTCCCATAAAAATGATGCTGCCTGTTGGCCTCATTTCCGGCGGCAACCACGATTTCCCGCTTCCGCTTTCCCACAATGCTGCCCAGTACATTAGACATGGGGCTGACGCCTCCATGGCTTCCCCAATTGGTTCCCAGGGCAATGCACAGCACCAAGGGCATATTCAGCTCATCCGCCAGTTGATTCAGATAGGCCACTCCTGCCATAATGTCATTTTCCTGAAATGCCACCGCATCCCTTCGGACAAAAAAGAAATTCCTAAGATTCTCTTTCGCCTCTTTCAGCTTTACCACGGCAATCCCTGCATAAGGAGCCGCCCCGATAAATTCATCTGCCGGGCTGGGGCTTCCGGCCGCAAGGCTTGCCACATAGGTACCATGGCCGTCTTCATCTCCCGCAGGCACAATCCGAAGGGGATTTTCCTTTTTCAAAGCCTCGTCAATCTGTTCCCGGCGGTACTCCGCCCCATAGAGGAATCCCACAGGGGGCGGCCCTTCCTCCCTGGTCTGATCCCAGATTGCAAGAATCCGGGTCGTTCCGTCCACATTCCGGAATACCGGGTTCTGATAATCAATCCCGGTATCCACAAACCCTATCAGCACCCCCTGTCCCTTCAGGGCCAGCGTAGGCTGGTTCTGAATCGGAAGGATATTGCTGGCTTCCATGGCCCGCACATCCAATATGGTAAATAATTTCGGGATTGCCAGATACGTATAGTCCGGAACAGACAGGGGCGGCATGTTTTCGCCGGGCCAGTAGCCGATACCGTATTGATTATTTACATCCTGCACACAGGGTGGAAGCTCCGAACCGTCCGGCCTGGCTCCATATTCAATAATTAAATCATAATACTCGTTGGAATAAACTGCATTGGTACAATCCATGGAGGCTCCATTTTCGTTTTCAATTATTCTATTTTATGCCGAAAACGTCAATTTCGTGTTCCTTATTTATGCCATACCTTGCCCCGGCAATGTCATAAATCCCCGCATGGTAATCACCGGGCCTCCGGTATTTTCTATATATTCTTTGGTAATGGTAACCATTCCGATGTTGTCATCCTTGGGGATTTCATACATAATATCCAGCATGAATTCCTCAATAATGGCCCGCAAGGCCCTGGCTCCCACATCCTTCTCCTTTGCCTTCCTGGCAATGGCCTGTAACGCCCCTGTTTCGAACACCAGTTTGACTTCATCCATAGCCAGCAGCTTCTGGTACTGCTTGATAATCGCATTTCTCGGCTCATTCAAAATCCGTACCATCATATCCTCATCCAGGGCATCCAGGGTAAAAATCACCGGAAGGCGTCCTAAAAATTCCGGAATCATCCCGTATTTCCGGACATCTTCCACTTCCACCCGTTTTATAAGGTTCTCTTCCTTATCATATTTATCCTTAAGGTCGGCACGGAATCCCATGGAAGAATGCTTATTCAGCCGTTCCTTGATAATATCCTCCAGATCCGGAAAAGCGCCGCCGCAGATAAACAGAATATCCTTCGTATTAACCGTAGCCAAGGGCACCATGGCATTCTTGCTGTTGGCCCCAACCGGAACTTCGATCTCGGCCCCTTCCAAAAGCTTCAGCATCCCCTGCTGTACCGACTCCCCGCTGACGTCCCTCTGGTGGGTATTCTTTTTCTTGGCAATTTTATCAATTTCATCAATAAAAATAATCCCGTGCTCCGCCCGTTCCACATCGTTCTCCGCAGCCGCCAAAAGCTTGGAAACAACGCTTTCGATATCATCCCCGATATATCCGGCTTCCGTCAGAGAGGTGGCATCTGCAATTGCAAGGGGTACATCCAAAAGCTTCGCCAGGGTCTTCACCAGATACGTCTTGCCGCTTCCGGTGGGCCCGATCATCAGCATATTGGATTTTTCAATTTCAACCCCGTCCCCATTGTCGGAAGCAACCCGTTTATAATGATTGTATACGGCCACGGACATGACTTTCTTGGCATATTCCTGTCCTACCACGAAATCATCCAGGCTGGCCTTGATCTTATGGGGCGCCGGAATCGACTTAATATCCAGTACCGGCTTCTCCCCGCCCTTTTCCTTCTTCTTTTTCTTCTTCAGCTTCTGGCTCTGAGGCATCATATTCTGCAGATCAGACAGATGAATCATACTGATATTAGGCATATTCGGGATATTTGGTATGTTCTGCATATTGGGCATGTTCTGCATATTGGGCATATTCGGCATACCGCCGAAATTGAGATTCATCATATCCCCCATGGGAAATCCGGACTGGTTCATGCTGTCAAAGGTCTTCTGCATACAATCCGCACAGATACAGATCTGATTCGGTATCTTGATCATCTTCCCCGCTTTACTCTCCGGCCTGCGGCAGATGTAACAAATATCTTCATATTCTTCCTCGTCTCCCGGGCCCTGCTGCTCCTTCACCGCAGCCTCGTCTTCCTTCTCCTCTGACAATAACTCTTTTTCTGACATGAAAAATCTCCTTCCAGATCCTGTTTCAAACTATCCTAACTTTTTAGTAACTAGACCTAGTATAATTCAAGCAAATCAGAATCTCAATAGAAAAGTTCCGCAGAATTCAAATTTTATATTTATTTTATATTTTTTGTCCAAATACTACAATATCAGGAAAAATTGTGATATGATAGTTTTCGGGAATGCCAAAGCAAGCATATACCGTACCGTATTTCAAATACAGTCTTAATTTTCCTGCTGAAAACAGCATTCCAATACAGTAAGGCATATCAGAAACGGAGCATATATAATGCAGTAAGCCATTTCAGAAACGGAGCATATATAATGAAGGAACAGGATCTTACACAAGGCAGCATTTTTCGGACATTGGTGGTTTTCGCCGTACCCTTTTTGATCGCCAACATTCTGCAGTCCCTGTACGGGGCTGTGGACTTGTTTGTCATCGGACGGTACTGCTCTGCGAAAAGTGTCGCAGCCGTATCCACCGGCACCCAGATTACCCAGATCGTCACCAGCCTGATTACCGGGCTGACTCTGGGCAGCACCATTTTAATCGGGGAATACACCGGAAGTAAAAAAATGGAAGCCGTAAAAAAGACCATCGGCACCACCCTTTCCATTTTCACAATAGCGGCTGTCCTGATCTCTGTCCTGATGCTGTGTTTTGCACGTCCGCTTTTAACGCTCCTGCAAACACCTGCCGAATCCTTTTCCCTGACCCTGGAATATGTCTCCATCTGTGCCCTGGGTAATCTGTTTGTCTGCGGCTATAATGCCATCAGCGCCATTTTACGGGGCTACGGGGACTCCGGCAGACCGATGCTCTTTGTGGGAATTGCCTGCCTGATCAACATCGTCCTGGATTTTGTTTTTGTAAAATACTGCCGTATGGACGTGGCAGGGACCGCCCTGGCTACCATTCTTTCCCAGGCCGTCAGCATGGGAATCGCTATCATCTGGCTGAAACGGAAGGATTTTATTTTTGATTTTCGGCCCCGCAGCTTTCGCCCGGACAGGCACATTGCAAAAAGGCTGGCCGTTCTTGGGATCCCGATCTCATTTCAGGAGCTGATGGTCCGTATTTCCTTCTTATACCTGATGGCCGTCATGAACAGCTGCGGTGTCGAGGCTGCGGCAGTGGTCGGGATCGGCAGCAAATATGACGTGTTTGCTATGCTGACCGCCACTTCCATGGCCAACGCCCTGGCTGCAATTACTGCTCAAAATATGGGGGCAAAAAAACCGGAACGGGCCAGAAGGGCTTTATGGTACGGGCTTGGCTTTGCGCTGTCCGTTTCCCTCCTCTTCTGGATCTGGGCCCAGGCCAATCCAGCCTCCATGATCCGGGCCTTTACGGAGGATTCCGCTGTAATCGCCGCAGGCATCCCTTTCTTCCGTTCCTGCAGCTACGATTATATCATGGTCACGATTGTATTCTGTTTGAACGGTTATTTAAACGGACGTCAAAAAACCCTCTGGACCATGTTCAGCTGCAGCGCCGGAGCCCTTTTGCTGCGGATTCCCCTGGTCTGGTATTTCGGAAGCCATTTTGCCAATGACCTGAACCGGCTTGGCATGATCGCTCCCACCGTTTCCGGCATTATGGCCTTTTATACCTTGTTTTATGTTCTTTTTCAGTCTAAAAAACGCTGAAACTGCATCATGTTTTGTCGTTTATTGACATATACCGTTTTAACAATCCGGTAAATGGGAAAATTTTATTTACAAATATTTGCTGATATGCTAATCTTATCTCATACATTGATATTAAAATCTAATTTAATTTTAGGAAGGACATAAGACAAGCGACGGAATTTCATTAAAATTTAGTAAGGATTGAACAAGTTATGGAAAATGCGGGTTCTGTTTCAACAGTGGAACAATTGGAAAAAGAAAATGAAAAACTACGTCAGATAATCTTAATCCAAAACACAACCATTAACCGGCTCATTGACCGGTACATCCTGAAAAAGGAACTTCCAAAAGATCAGTAAGACAATGGGGCTTCCCGGTATACCTAAAATGACATACCGGAAAGCCCCATTGCTCTCCTGAACCTCTGCTGTCTGTCTTCCTTAGTTACTGTTCCCGTAACCGGTACTCCGTATCCTCGTCAATCATTGCAAGCATCAGATCGGCAATGACAGGGTCAAACTGCGTTCCCTTGCCGTTCTCTATTTCATTCCGGACTTTCTGCTGGGGAATCACATCCCGGTAACTCCGTCTTGAGGTCATCGCGTCATAAGCGTCCGCCACCCCAATAATCCTGGCAATTTCCGGGATCTGCTCCCCTTTCAGCCCGTTCGGGTATCCTTTTCCGTCATACCGCTCATGATGCCAGTGGGCACCGATGGAAATATCGGGCAGCTCCGAAATATTTTCTAAAATCTTTGCCCCAATCGCCGGATGGGACTTGATAATGGCATATTCCTCATCTGTCAGCTTCCCCGGTTTATTGATAATCTCATCGGAAATACCGATTTTCCCGATATCATGAAGCAGCCCGATATAGTAAATATCATCCACCTCCCGGGGAGACTTCCCGATTCGTCTGGCCAACTCGCAGGAATACTGCGCTACCCGGGTGGAATGCCCCTTTGTATAAGCATCCTTCGCATCAATGGCACTGGCTAAAGACATCATAATCTGCACTGACAGACGTTTCAC
The DNA here is from genome assembly GCA_910588885.1 of uncultured Lachnospiraceae bacterium. GTDB lineage: Bacteria > Bacillota > Clostridia > Lachnospirales > Lachnospiraceae > 14-2. The sequence continues at coordinate 1,647 of CAJUSQ010000130.1, read as the reverse complement.
CCGCAGGCTGCTTTCCTTCAGCTGCTGGGTCTTCTTCTCCACCTCCTGCTGCATCGAATGCTGCAGACGGTACAATTCCAAAAGCCTTCCGATCCGCTGCAGCACCACTTCCGGCTGGAACGGCTTTTGAATATATTCCATTGCTCCTGCCTTAAAGATTCGAACTTCAGTTTCCCGTTCGTTATCCGCAGTTAAAAATACAACCGGAACATTGGATACCCGTTCCATTGTGTGTATTTTTTCCAGGACTTCTAATCCCGTCATCCCCGGCATATGCAAATCCAGCAAAATCATAGACGGAACCTCTTTCTCCAGGATCTCCAGCGCTTCCTGCCCGGACAGGGCGCAGAGCACCTCGTAATCCTGCATTAAGATATTCTCTACGATTTTTACATTAATAATTTCATCATCCACTACCAATATTTTATCCATTTTATCATCCCTTTCTGTCAAGCGTAGCTGATGTCTTCCAGTACATGTTTGTAAATTGCGTTCCGGCAAAATTTCCAACACGTTTGAGTACTTCGAATCACATTATACACCAGATTTCCAGAAAGGTACAGCCTGTTCTTTTTTAAATAGTATAAATATTCCGGCTATCGTTGCTGTTCACACCCATAGTGTTCACAGTGACCCTCTATCTGCTGACCATCTACCCTTCTTCCCGGACTTTTCCGTCTTCAATCCGGATTCTCCGGTCCGCCTGCCCGGCGATTTCCGGATTATGGGTAATCATCACAATGGTCTGATTGAATTTTTTTCCGGTTTCCTTCAGAAGCGCAATCACTTCCTCGCTGGTTTTGCTGTCTAAATTCCCGGTCGGCTCATCCGCCAGAATGATTGCCGGCTTACTGGCCAGGGCCCGGGCAATTGCCACCCGCTGCTGCTGACCGCCGGAAAGGGTATTCGGCATGTGAAACAGCTTCTTTTCCAATCCCAAAAGGCCAATCACTTCCCGAATAAAATCTTCATCCGGATTCTTCCCATCCAGGTGGATCGGCATTACAATATTCTCATATACATTGAGCACCGGAACCAAATTATAATTCTGAAATATAAATCCGATCCGCTGGCGGCGGAATACGGTCAACTCCTCGTCTTTCAGCTTTCTAAGGTCAAAATGATCTACCATCACGCTGCCGGAGGTTGGACGGTCCAGCCCTCCCAGCATATTGAGCAGTGTGGATTTCCCGCTTCCGGAAGTCCCGATGATCGCCGTAAATTCCCCTTTTTCAATCGAAATATTTACATGATCCAATGCCTTTACAAGATTCGGCTCTTCACCGTATTGCTTTGTCAGATCCGTTGTGGTCAAAATGTTCATCTGCGTTTCCCTCTCTTTCTTCCTGCTGCCGTCAAAGCTGATGCTATCCTCATTCTATCAACAGGATTCGAAATTACAACGCAAAATGTAAAATCTAACACTCACAGTGCAAAATCTAAAGATTTGCCAAACTGTATATTTTTACTTACCGCTGCTGTCTGATGGCTTACGCTTACCAAAATCCCCCTTGCTCTGATCAAAACTTATCAATGAATAAATACACACAATTATTATCCAAATACCAATTCCCAGTAAAAATACAAGATTATTGTTTGGCACAAACAAAGCAAGCAAACACTGAATAAGCCCAAAAGGAATTGCCG
>CAJUSQ010000129.1 GCA_910588885.1 uncultured Lachnospiraceae bacterium | reverse complement strand
CCAAGACCCTGAACTTTTCCACCCAGAAGACCATGCGTCTGGCTCAGCAGCTCTATGAAGGAATTGATATCAAGGGCCAGGGCACCATAGGGCTGATTACTTACCTTAGGACCGACTCGGTCAGGATTTCCGAAGAAGCGGACCGGGCGGCCAGGGATTACATCCGGGAACAATATGGTTCCCAGTACGTTTCCGAAGCAGAGCCGGTGAAGCGGGGCGGCAATAAGATCCAGGATGCCCACGAAGCCATCCGTCCTTCCGATATTGCAAGGACGCCGGTTATGGTAAAGGAATCCTTAAGCAGGGATCAGTTCCGGCTTTACCAGCTGATTTGGAAACGGTTTGCAGCCAGCCGCATGAGCCCGGCCCGGTATGAGACCACCTCCATTAAGATCGGCGCCGGGAATTACCGGTTTACCGTGGCGGCTTCCAAGGTAGCTTTTGATGGCTTTATGTCCGTATATACCAGCGAAGAGGATGAGAAGGGCGAAAACAACGTTTTGCTGAAATCCATTGATGAGGACACAAAGCTCACCCTGAAGGAACTGGAAGAAAAGCAGCATTTCACCCAGCCCCCGGCCCACTATACGGAAGCCTCCCTGGTAAAAGCCCTGGAAGAGCTTGGCATCGGCCGGCCCAGCACCTATGCCCCCACCATAACCACGATTCTGGCGAGACGCTACGTAACGAAGGAAAATAAGAACCTGTATGTGACCGAGTTGGGAGAAGTGGTGAATTCCATCATGAAAGAGGCATTCCCGACGATTGTGGACGACAAATTCACGGCTAACATGGAATCCCTGCTGGATATGGTGGAGGAAGGCCATGTGGGCTGGAAAACCATCGTCCGGAATTTTTATCCGGATTTGGAGCAGGCCGTCCAGGTGGCAGAGAAGGATTTGGAGAAAATTAAAATCGAAGACGAAGTGACCGATGTGGTCTGTGAAATGTGCGGCAGGAATATGGTTATTAAATACGGGCCCCACGGCCGGTTCCTGGCCTGCCCGGGTTTTCCGGAATGTAAGAACACCAAGCCTTACCTGGAAAAGATCGGCGTTGCCTGTCCCATATGCGGGAAAGAAGTAGTCCTTAAGAAAACCAAGAAGGGCCGGAAATATTTTGGCTGCGAAGACAATCCGGATTGCGAATTCATGTCCTGGCAGCGGCCTTCCGAGAAGCCATGTCCGGAATGCGGCGGCTATATGGTGGAAAAGGGAAATAAGCTGGTCTGCGCCAACGAACAGTGCGGCTATGTAACGGAAAAAGAGAAGAAAAAAGAAGCCGAATAACCGAAGGACCATGAGGGCAGCCGGGACGGATTTCCTGTTTGCCCGGTACTTAGGGCGGACCGTGCAAAGGCATATTGCCTTGATTTGTGGCGGTTATTTGTGAATTGTTACAAAAAATACGAAAATTGTGCAGCAAATTAGAAAAATTTTAGAAAAAATATTGAAGGAACTTTAAAAGTATGATAGAATCATAAACAGCAGAGGAAAACGAGTGCTGTGATTCGAATACCAGTTCGCAAATCCGGCTCCGGCAGCCGGGGAATCAATCAGATCAGCCCGGAGAGAAGCGGCGGATTACAGCAGGCATACAAGTGAAGAGGTACTCTCTGAAAACACAGGAGGGATGAAATGAGCGTTCAGTTATTAGACAAGACCAGAAAGATTAATAAGCTCCTGCATAATAATAATTCCTCGAAAGTTGTATTTAATGATATTTGTGAAGTGCTGACAGGTATTTTGGAATCCAATGTGCTGGTGATCAGCAAGAAAGGAAAGGTACTGGGCACAAGCAGGGATGAACGGACAGAGGAGATTACGGAGCTGATTGCAGATGAAGTAGGCGGCTTTATTGACCCGGTGCTGAATGAGCGTCTGCTGGGGATTCTATCCACGAAGGAGAATGTGAACCTGGAGACTTTGGGCTTTACGTCCGGGAATGTGAAGCAGTACCGCGCAATTATTACCCCCATTGATATTGCGGGGGAACGCTTAGGGACGCTGTTTGTATACCGGCTGGAGGAGCAGTACGATATTGACGACATTATTCTAAGTGAATACGGGACGACGGTTGTGGGGCTGGAGATGATGCGTTCGGTGAATGAGGAGAACGAAGAAGAATCAAGGAAGATTCAGATCGTGAAATCTGCCATCAGTACGCTGTCCTTTTCCGAATTGGAAGCGATTACCCATATTTTTGACGAACTGGAAGGCAAGGAAGGGATTCTGGTTGCCAGCAAGATCGCGGATAAGGTAGGGATTACCCGGTCCGTTATTGTCAATGCCCTGCGGAAGTTTGAAAGCGCGGGTGTGATTGAGTCTCGTTCTTCAGGAATGAAAGGCACCTATATCAAAGTGCTGAACGACGTTGTTTTTGAAGAATTGGAGAATCTGAAGAAAGAGAATATGAAGCACGGATAGGAGAAAGGGAGAAAAGGATTTCCGCTTTTTTAGGAGGTTCTTTTCTCTTTTTGGGGATTTCTGCCAGAACGGAATTGGGATGCTGGCCGGGAAAAACTGGATAAATATGGGATATCTTGTGCATACCATGACAAAAAAACACAATATCGTGTAAAAAATTGAAAAAACTCTTGTGTTTTTCAAAAGATGAACTATAATATATAGAATAGGGTACATACAGGAAGTATGCATTTTGAGGAAAAGGAGAGAGGCACATGATTAGTTCGAATCTTTATAATTATGTGGATATACTGGATAAGGCCGCGGACGCAGGGTGGCTGCGCCAGCAGGCGATCAGCAATAACATTGCCAATCAGGATACTCCCCGCTACAAACGGCAGGATGTGGATTTTGAAGGCGTTTTAGAGCGGGAGCTGGGAAAGAACAAGTATGTGACGCTGGATGAGAAGGTTCGGAATATAAATATGAATCATCTGAATGCGGAGATTTATGTGGATTCCCCCCGCTTTGATTATCGGTTGGATGAGAATAACGTGGACCCGGAACAGGAGTATGTACAGCTGGCTTCTGCCCAGATTAAGTACAATGCCCTGATTGACAGCATGAACGAAGAGTTTTCCAGAATCAAGAGCGTGATTAAGTAGATTCCGGAACCGGAAGGGCAGTTTTCCGGATGAAAGAGCAGGATGGAACAGGTTCCGGAACCGGGAGGGCTTCCCGGATGGATTTCGGAATCGGATGTCTGTATATTTGAGAAAGAAAGGGGCAGAAGTATGTCATTGTTTCAGTCTTTTAATATCAATGCTTCCGGTATGACCGCTCAGCGGTTCCGGATGGATGTGATATCTGAAAATGTCGCAAATGTGAATACCACCAGGGCAGAGGACGGCGATCCTTACCGGAGGAAGATCGTGACTTTTGGAGAGAAGGAGGTTACGCCTTTTTCCAAAGTACTGCGTAATACCAGGGAAGCTTATTTGGGAAATGGTGTGAAGGTTACTTCGGTACAGGAAGATTACGATACGGATTATATCATGAAGTATGATCCGGCCCATCCCGATGCGGATGAGAACGGCTATGTATCCTATCCCAACGTGAATATCGTAACGGAAATGACGAATATGATTGATGCCAGCCGTTCCTATGAAGCCAATGCAACAGCCTTTGAATCCAGTAAGGCCATGGCGCTGAAGGGTCTGGAATTGGGAAAATCATAAGATTATAAAATATTATTTACATATTAAAGGAGTGTTTAGAGTATGGATTTATCATCCATCAGCGGGGTTGCTTCCGAATATTTGAAGGATACGATACAGAAGGGTTCGGAATATGAAACAGGGGATAAGAGCTTTCAGAATGTGCTTCAGTCTGCGGTTCAGATGCTAGAGGAGACGAATACGCTTCAGAATTACGCAGAGGAAGCGGAGATTCAGTTTGCACTGGGATATACTACGAATACCCATGACTTGCGGATTGCCCAGGAGAAAGCCAATATTGCGCTGCAGTATACGGTCGCGGTGCGGGATAAAGTAATTGAAGCTTACAAAGAGATAATGAATATGCAGATGTAATAATGGGTGGTAATGTGCGATGGCAGACAGAATAAAACAGATTCCGGTTCAAATTCTGGAATGGTGGAAAAAGTTCAGCACAAAGCAGAAGGCGGCGATTGTCAGCAGCACTGCGGTAGTCATTGTGGCTCTTGTGATCCTTGGCGTAGTATTGTCAATTCCGAAGATGGAAGTTGTGAAGGAATGCGAGAATACCAAACAGGCTTCCCAGGTTCAGACACTGCTGAATGAAAATGGAATCATGTCGGAGGTTTCCGACGACGGCCTGACTTTTTATGTGCGGAAAGAGGATAAGACCAAGGCGACGTTCCTTTTGGCTGAAAATAATATTACGCCCTACGATTACGACTGGGAGAAGCTGAATAATGTATTCAGCGGCGGATTCAGTGTTACGGAGGCGGATAAGAGCAAGAGATACCAGCTTTATATGCAGAATGATTTGGAAGAGAAGCTGGAGTCTATGGAGAATATTGAAGAGGCACATGTGACCTTGAATGTTCCCCGGGATACCGGGACATTAATTTCCAGGGATGAAGAGAGCAGTGCCTGGGTGGTTCTTACCTTAAACGAAGAGATGGACGAAAGTGTAGCCCAGGGATTGGGCAGGGCCATTGCGACGGCTTTAGGCAATGAAACCACGGCAAATGTAATGATTCTGGATTCGACGGGGAATACCCTGTTTGGCGGCGGGGAAACCAATACCAGTATTGAGAAGAGCGGTTCCAATCTGGAGCTGAAGAGCAAGACCGAGAATATCATGGCGACCCAGGTGCGGAAGGCCATGATGGAGACCCATCTTTATAACAGCGTATCCGTAGCCTTGAATTTGGATATTGATTATGAAGAGTCAACGGTGAGAGAGCGGATTGTGGGCCCGGCAGAAGGGATGGAGGCCGGAATCCCCACCCAGGAACGGAGATTTTCTTATAACGGCACCGGTACCGACAGCTATGCGCCCGGTACCGACGGCAATGACAATACAGGATATGTAACGGGGGAAGACGGAATCGGTACCTTTGAACAGACGGATGATGAGATCATTTATGACATCAGTGAACGGGAAACCAACACGATTATCAGTACCGGAAAGCCCAATTATGAGAATTCCTCCATATCGGTGGTGGCGTCTACCTATCGGATTTACAATGAACGGGAGATGCGGGCCACGAACCAGCTGGACGGTATGAGTTTTGAAGAGTTTGTTGCCCAGAACAATCAGACCAACAGGCTGGAGGTAGATCCGGAACTGATTACAATGGTATCCCGGGCGACCGGAATTCCGGAAGCGCAGGTAAATATTGTTGCCTATGAAGTGCCGATGTTTGATTATGCCCGGGACGAAGCCCGGAGCGTGGTGGATTATCTGCCGATTGTATTGGCGGCGCTGATTATGCTGATGCTGGGCTTTGTAGTATTCCGCAGTACCAGGAAGGAAGCCGAGCCTGAGCTGGAGGTAGAACCGGAGTTGTCCGTAGAAGCGCTGCTGGAGTCTACCAGAGAGGCAGAAGACGAATTGGAAGACATAGGATTTACGGAGAAATCGGAAACCCGTGTATTGATTGAGCGATTTGTAGACGAGAATCCGGAAGCAGCTGCTTCGCTGTTGCGGAACTGGCTGAATGAGGAGTGGGAGTAACGATGGCAGGGAATGACGATCTGAATGGAGTACAGAAAGCGGCAATTCTGTTGATTGCGCTGGGGCCGGAAAAATCGGCTGCTGTATTCAAGCATCTGAAAGAAGAAGAAATTGAAGAATTGACTTTGGAGATTGCCAATACCAGGAGCGTATCGCCGAAACTGAAGGAAGACGTGCTGAATGAATTTTATCAGGTCTGCCTGGCCCAGCAGTATATTGCAGAGGGCGGTATCGGATATGCAAAGGAGCTGTTGGAGAAGGCACTTGGAGAAGAAGCGGCCCAGAATGTAATTACGAAGCTGACGGCCTCCCTGCAGGTACGTCCCTTCGAGTTTGTACGTAAGACGGATCCCAGCCAGCTGCTGAACTTTATCCAGGATGAACATCCGCAGACCATTGCTATGATCCTCTCCTATTTGACGGCAGCACAGGCGGCGCTGATTATCGGATCACTGCCGCCCGAGAAGCAGGCGGATGTGGCAAAGCGTATTGCTATGATGGACCGTACCTCTCCGGATGTGATTAAGGAAGTGGAGCGGGTATTGGAACGGAAGCTGTCCTCCCTTGTAAATCAGGATTATACGATTGTGGGCGGTGTCGATGCGATTGTATCCATTTTGAATACCGTAGACCGTGCCACAGAGAAACATATTATGGAAGCTCTGGAGATCGAAGAACCGGAATTGGCAGACGAGATCCGCAAGAAGATGTTCGTATTCGAAGATATTCTGCTACTGGACGACCGTGCAATCCAGCGTGTGCTGCGTGACGTGGACAATAACGATCTGGGTATTGCCCTGAAAGCAGCCAATGAAGAGGTTCAGAATGTGATCTTTAAGAACCTGTCCAAGCGTCTTGCTGCGATGATTAAGGAAGACATGGAATTCATGGGCCCGGTACGTATGAAGGATGTGGAAGAAGCACAGCAGAAGATCGTTGGTATTATACGTAAGCTGGAAGAATCCGCCGAGATTGTAATTTCACGAGGTGGAGGTGACGAGATTGTCGTCTAATTTATATAAGCAGCGGTATACGGTTTCAGGCCAGAACCGGACGCGTGTGATCAACTCCAACGAAGCAGTTGCCGCCAGATTGGAAGAACTGAGGCTGGAAGCAAAGAAAACGGAAGGCGGATTTGTGGAAGGGCTGATTGCGGAGGAGGTAGAAGTGGAACTGCCTCCTCCGGAGCCGGAAATCTCTCTGGAGGAGATTCAGGCGGAGGCGGACGCTATGATCCAGGAGGCGAAGGCGGAAGCGGAGCGTCTGGTGGAAGAAGCCAGACAGCAGGCAGAAGCAGTTACGGAGGAGGCCAAAGCGGAAGGCCGGCGCCAGGGATATGAGATCGGCCAGGAGAATGCGGCCCAGGAACTGCAGAAGCAGAAGCTGCTGCTGGAAGACCGCCGCCGTGAGCTGGAGATGGAATATCATCAGCTGCGGGATTCGCTGGAACCTCAGATTTTAGAGGCGGTTTGCGGAATTTTTGAAAAGGTATTCTACATACAATTTGATCAGTACAAAGAAATCATACTGCACCTTGTAAAGCAGGCGATTTTAAAGATCGAGAGCACCCGGGAATTTCAGATCCGGGTAGGTGAGAAAAATTATCCATATATGGAAGAGCACAGGGCGGAGATCTTAGGCCAGGTGGGACAGAATATCCGGTTGGAAATTGAAGCGGATGCGTCCTTGGACGATACCCAGTGCGTAATAGAAACGGATTCCGGCTTTTTTGACTGCAGCATAGCGGTACAGTTTGAAAATGTAATCAAGGCAATCCGTTCGTTGGTTGTGTGAGGTTGATTGCGTGATATTGGATTTGGAGAAATACCATCGCTTAAGTGAAGATACATATTTCAAACGCCTGGGCAGGGTCGTGAAGGTAGTCGGGCTGACCATTGAATCGGTTGGGCCGGATGCCAAGCTCAATGATCTGTGCAGGATTATCGTCGATAAAGAGCGAAACAGTTCGGTTTTGGCCGAAGTGGTCGGAATACGGGATAAGCGGCTGCTTCTGATGCCCTATGAGAGTATTGAAGGGTTGGGAGTTGGATGTATCGTAGAGAATACGGGACATCCATTGTCTGTTTTCGTCGGCGATGAACTGCTGGGCCATACCCTGGACGGAATCGGACGGCCCACGGATGTGGAGGGAGAC
>CAJUSQ010000128.1:6887-7961 GCA_910588885.1 uncultured Lachnospiraceae bacterium | reverse complement strand
GCCGTGCTGTAAAAATATACGCCTACCGGAATACCGGCTGCATTCGCCCCGGCCATATTCTCCCGGTATCTGGTGTCCAGCTTATGGTCCCCATGCCCTGCACGGACAAAAGCGAACTGAATCCCGTCATTCTTAACGGCATTCCAATCAATCTTTCCCTGATAAACGGAAACATCAATCCCTTTCAGGGATCCGGCTTCCTGTTCCGGATTTTCCACACGGTTGCCGCTCTTGCTGTAATAAGCCCACGCGCCGTTTACCTTCTGCCAGCCCAAGAGCATCTCGCCGCTCTCATCGTCAAACCGGTACCATACGCCGTTCACCTGCTGTTCTCCGGTTACCATAACTCCCTGAGGATCCAGATAGAACCACTCTTCTCCAATCTGAAGCCATCCGGTCTTCATATAACCGTTGCCGTCAAAATAATACCACTTGCCGTCAATCTTCTCCCAGCCGTCCCTGGTATAACCGCCATCGGTATGCTCGTACCAATAACCGGTTTCATTGTTCTTCCATGTTCCGTTTTCCGCGAAAACCGGAAGAACGGCGAGGCCGCACACGAGAAAAGCGCCGCACATCGCTCCTGCAATTCTAAAACATCGTTTTCTCATTCTAGTCTCCTATGTATTCTAAATATTGTGAATGGGTTCCCGGCAGAATATTTCCTGCCTTTGGCATTGCATATGCCATTACTTTAAGTATAACACATGATTCGTCAATCTTCAAGAAGAAAAGTCAAAAGACGACGCCAAGCCTTCTGCCTGATCGCCGTCTTTTGTAAAGAGTCCGTTCCTGTAAGCAAAATATATTATCTGGTACGGGTCCAGGCCCCGCTTCCGTTTACATAGTAGTTCCCGATCCAGGTATTGCTGGCCATAGCCCCGCTTTTCGGAGTCAGGTAGTACCAGATGTTATCCACGGATACCCAGCCTTCCGCCATGGCCCCACTTCCCGGGGTCAGGTAATACCAGGTGTTCCCGATACGTGCCCAGCCCTCTGCCATCATTCCGCTGTCCGGAATCAGGTAGTACCAGGTGTTATTGATATTCTGCCAACCTTCTGCCATCACTCCGC
>CAJUSQ010000128.1:0-6787 GCA_910588885.1 uncultured Lachnospiraceae bacterium | reverse complement strand
TTCCCGGAGTCATATAATACCAAGTGTTGCCAAGACGAAGCCAGCCCTCTGCCATCGCCCCGCTTCCTGGGGTCAGATAATACCAGGTGCTGCCAAGACGTGCCCAGCCTTCTGCCATGGCCCCGCTTCCCGGTATCAAATAGTACCAGGTGTTGTTGATGTACTGCCAGCCCTCTGCCATCGCTCCGTTTCCGGGAGCCATATAATACCAGGTATTGCCTACTCTCGTCCAGCCTTCAGACATTGCTCCGCTTCCCGGAGTCATATAATACCAAGTGTTGCCAAGACGAAGCCAGCCCTCTGCCATTGCTCCGCTTCCCGGCATCAGATAATACCAGTGGAATCCGTTCCAGAACCAGCCTTCACGCATATAGCCGTTCTCATCGAATGCATACCAGGTCCCGTTAATCATCTGCCATCCGCCTGCCGGCCAGCTTCCGTCCGGATTCTGATACCACCATCCGCTGCCGTTCTGCTGCCAGGTACCGCCGGTTACATTATTCACACCGTTGGAATCTCCAGTTCCGGCATTGCCGCCGTTGTTATCTCCGGTTCCTGTATTTCCGCCGTTACTTCCATTGTTATCGCCGTTGCTGCCGGTATTATTTCCGCCATTGCTTCCGTTGTCCCCGGTACTGTTGCCGGTTCCAACCGTCAGATTCACCGTTACGGTCTGTCCGAACACGGTTGCGGTCAGGGTCGTGGTCCCGTCAGCCAGCCCCGTCACCTGCCCGTTATTAATAGAAGCAAACTGTCCGTTCGCCACCGTCCATTGGTAATCGGCGGTTGCGGTTGCCGATACCCAATTCGGATAAATACCGTTCATCTTTATTTGAATATCTAAGTTCGGCAGCGCTGCAGACTGTCCGCTTGCCACAGTAATTGAGGATACATCCGGAGTCAGTGTAATCGTTGCTTCCGACAATAAGAAGTCAATTGATACCGTAGTCTCTCCGTCATTGGCTGCCGTCTGAGCCGCACCGGAGGCCGGGCTTCCAAACTCCTGTACCCAATAATGATATCCGTTATAATATACATGGCCAATGCCGATTGCAGTAAAACCTTTATTCAGCATGTTCCTGCGATGGCCCTGTCCGGCATAGTTCTCATCATCTTCCCGCCAGCCGACAAATACAGATTCTGCCGTTTCATACCCGGCCGCAATATTCTCGCCCTTTGACATATAAACATGTGTATTCGGATATGCGGTAAGGCAGCTGCTGCCGTCCGGACGATAATGTGCCGGATAATAGGAAAATGCAATCTCCGCTGCCCGCTGCATGGCAACCTTCTCCAGCTCATAATCGTACTCCAAAGGCGCCAAATCCGTATAAGTAGTCTTCGTTTTATCATCGTTGTTCCACACCCATGCATCGCCGCCCGTACGGAATGCGTTCACCATATCAAGCATCTTTCTGGCCTCTGTCTGCCCATATTTCACGTTGATATTGGCTGTTCCGGTCTCTCCCTCTGCTGCTTCTGCAGGTATATTTGTACAAATAAATACAAACATAAAGCAAATTACAACTGCCGATCTTTTTAATCCTTTCCAATTCATCGCTTTCACCTTCTTTTCAAAATAATTGTTCCAAAATCCACTCCAAAAAGCTCTGATTTTTCTCTTTGGGATATTCTGGAGCTTTTTTTTACTATATCACAGAACCAGGCTTCTGTCTAGAAAAAGAAAAAGCCGTTTTTTTGGAAAAAAAGTCCTTTTTTCCGCAAAAACAGCCCCAAAAAAATTCAATTTCCTTTTAATTAATCCCCTATTTTTCAATTTAGGATATTCTCATTTTCATATTTAAGAACTATATTTTGTACTGGTTTCTCTGTACATAACGACAAAATATAACCGTCCCTTAATATTCTTTGATTGTAAAATCCCCCTTGATTACACCGGATTTCCCCATCTTCCTCCAGATCAAAGGCCACCTCTTTCAGGTCCTTCGTAATCCCCGTCCCACTCATTTTCATAAAACTTTCTTTCAGAGTCCATATTTTCAGAAAATTCAGAATTTGAGGCTTGGACAAGGAATTTGCCCTCGGCTGACTCTCTGTTTTCTCCGGCGTTCCCCCTTCCCAAAAAGTCAATTCTTCCGGTCCGGCCCCCTTTTTGATATAAAAAATCTCCTCTTTTGTGCAGGCTTTCTTCATCAGGGGCTCCGTAACCCTCCGATGCCTCTCAATATCCGTCCCAACCGGGCAATCCGCCAGAGCGCACACCACCATTCCTTGGCAATGGCTGATATTAAAATGCGGGAAACCGCTTTTCAGCATTGGTTTCCCGTGCTCTCCATACATTAGCATTTCTTCCGTAAATGCTATATTATATTCATTTTTTAAAGCATGACTTAATAATTTTCTTCCATACTCATGCTCTTTTGCAGACAGGCTGCAGGGCAGGCAATAAACCGCCGCGCTGCCTTTTTCCCGCTTGTTCTCCATCTTCTTTCACTGTTCCTTTCCTTCGGTCTTCCTCCTTTTTCCGAAGAGGTCCTTACCGCTCCCAACCGGAGTTTTTGCCCCGCATCCAAAGACTTTCTATGGTCAAGGGCTTACTTAGAACTTCCGGATCTGATCCTCTCCGTCGTCGGTGTTTTCTATCGACTGAATCACCACATAATATCCAAAGGATTCATTGACCTGCACATATACCCGCTCATTCACCCGTTTCCCCAATATGGCCTTTCCCAGAGGGGAATCTATGCTGATTCTGCCCTGGATGGAATTCCCCCGGACCGTAGTGACCAGCTTATAGGTTTCCGTTACGTCATCATCCTCCATATAGAGCGCTACCGTATTATTAATGCCGACTTCATCCTCTCCGGAAGTATCCGACACAATATGCGCCGTTTTTACCATACGCTCCAGATAACGGATGCGGCTTTCGTTCTTATTCTTATCCTTCTTGGCCGCATGATATTCAAAGTTCTCACTGAGATCCCCATGTGCCCGGGCCTCCTTCACTGCTTCAATGGCTTCCTTTCGCACCACCAGCTTCCGGTATTCTATTTCTTCCTTCATCTTTTGAATGTCGTTTTGTGTCAATTGATCATGCATTTGAATGCTCCTCTCTGTTTTGTATACAATCAAATTTTATTTCTATGGAAAAAAGGTCTTTTTCCAGCCAGGCCCGTGCCTCCCCGCCCATTTTCTCTGTGAATTCTTTCACAATGGCCAGCCCAAGCCCGGTAGTCCTGCGGCTTCTGGCCATATCGGTGGTATAAAATCGGTCAAATATACGTTCGATGTCTCCCGGTTCGATGGTGTCCGTTCGGTTTGAAACCCGAAGGGCCGCCTTGGACCCTTTTCGGCTCAGGGAAAAGGTATAATCCCCGGTTCCATGCACCAGCGCGTTTTTTATAAGGTTTTCCGAGATCCGCAGGAACGCCTGACGGTCCGCCCGGATATGGCAGGGCTCCCGGGACAAAAGCACCTTCGGCTCGCAGCCTTTTTCCAAAAAATCCTCGTAAAACAGGGAAATCGCCTCCGCAAAAAGATTTCCGGCATTGATCGGCTCTTCCTGAAGGGCTATCTCCCCCGCTTCAATCCGGGCATACAGGAAAAGCTGATCCAGCATCCCGGCCAGATCATCCAGGCGGCGTTCTACGATTTTTGTATAGGATAGCCGTTTTTCCTCCGGCACTTTGGGATTTAGCAGCATCTGCACATAGCCCTTTGCCGAAGTCAGCGGCGTCCGGATATCATGAGAAATGCTGGTAATGCTCTCCCGGTAGATCCGGTTTTCCCGGCAAAGCTTCTCTTCCCTGCTGCGATGCTGTTCCAGGACACGGTTGCAGGCGGAAATCACCTGCTCCGTTTCCCCGATCCGAACCGCCGAGGTCAGAAGCAGGTTGGTATCCGCCTGTTCCACCATTTGAAGTTGTGTCAGCATATGGTGCAGCTGCTTCTTATAACAACAAAGACGGGCGGACAACACGCCCGCCCCGGCCAGCAGCAACCCAATGCCTGTCAGCCATATTTCCATACCGCCCTCCTTATTTATTTTATATCCGCTTTTTGGAAATGCCACAAGCCAAGCCCAAAGGCCACCAGGAACCAAACCAAAGCCACCGCCAGGGTTTCCCCCAAATATCCGGCCGTAAGGCCCTCCACGGGACAGGTGCTGCTCCGGCTCACCAGCCAGTACCGGGAAATTGTAAATCCGGTTTTTGCAAGCAGCAGATCCAGGCCGTTTAAAAACAGGCCGAAAAAGACGGACGCAGCGATCCCGATGGAAATACCCGCCGCCAAATTCCTTACGGCCTCGCTGATGGCCGTCAAAACCGTGGCCAATGCGATGGAAAGCAGCGCCTGGGCCAATACGTATCCGGCCAGGTTTTGCCAGAATATGCCCGAAAATGCGCCTTTCCCCATGAAAATCAGGCCGCACAGCAGGGTTACGCATAATCCGGCTGCCATCAGAAGCAGCGCTGCCAGATTCACGGTTAAAATCCTTGTGAAAAAAATAACAGCCCTGGAATAGCCCTTTCCCACAATATTTTTCACGGCGCCGCAGCTATATTCCCGCACCACAAAGATGCTGACAAAAATTGCAAGGATCAGGGAAAACCCGTTTCCGGAAAATACCTGTCCCAGTACGTCCATCATCCCCACACTGTTCCAGATCGACTCCCCTGCTTCAAGCATCTCCCCGGAAACCACAACCCCTCCGAACCCGTTTTCCATGGAACCGATGGAAATACTGTCCACCAGCAGCAGCATTCCGTACATCATCAGTATAAAAGCCGCCATGGAAGCCATACAAATGTAAAAACTTTTATTTCTTTTTAATCTATAACTTTCTCCGCGAAATAAGCACAACATAACGCCCCTCCTACTTTCCGTTCCCATCGTTTCCAAGCAGTTCCATAAAGTATCCTTCCAAGTCCTGGCCGGCCAGGTAGCTTTCCGAAAGTGCAATGCCGTTTTGTACCAGCACCCGGTTCGTTTCCGCCAAATCCTCCAGCCTTTCAAATATGCGGATCGTCCCGGGCTTCGGCACGTCGAAATTGCGGATATGCAGCACTTCTTCCAGGATCCGGGCCGCCTGCTCCGTGTTGTCTACCGACAGCTTCTGGCACCTGCGGCAGCGAAGCTCCAGCTCCTTGGCTTCAAATTCTTCAATCAGCGCCCCTTCCCGGATGATCCCGTAGTGGGTGGCGATTTTCGACAGCTCTCCCAGGATATGGCTGGATATCAAAATCGTAATCTGTTTTTCCCGGTTCAGCTTTAAGAGCAAATCCCGGATTTCTTTTATGCCCGCCGGATCCAGCCCGTTGATCGGCTCATCCAGAATCAGAAAATCCGGATTCCGAAGCATGGCAATGGCAATCCCCAGCCGCTGCTTCATCCCCATGGAAAAATGCTTTACCTTTTTCTTCCCCGCATCGGAAAGCCCGGCCATCAAAAGCATCTCTTCCACCCTGCCCTTCTCCGTAATTCCCAGGCTAAGCCGCAGGATTTCCAGGTTTTCCCGGGCCGTCATCCCCGGATAGATCCCGGGGCTTTCTATCAGCGTCCCGATCCGGACCCGCTGCTTTTCCAGTTCTTTGGAGCCGAACAAGGTCATGAACCCGGAGGCCGGCGCCGCAAGCCCTGCTACCATCCGCATAAACGTGGTCTTCCCGGCGCCGTTTTTACCGATAAATCCGTAAATACTGCCCCGCTCCACATGCATATCCACTTCCTTCACGACCCGGGCCTTTCCGTACACCTTCGTAAGGGCCTCTGTCTCCAACACGTATTCCATCATGCCTTCCTGCCTTTCTTTTTCGTATAAATCCATTCTATCCGGCAGGTTTTTAGAAACTTTAGGAAAAGTTTAAAGAAAGTTTAAAGTTTTCATGTTTTCATTTTAAATCCGATTCCCCAGACGGTCTGGATGTAGCATTCCTCCGGATGAAGCTTTCCCAGCTTCTGACGGATGTTGCTGATATGTACGTTCACCGCATTCTCCTCGCCCAGAAATTCCTCGTTCCATACCGATTCATAAATATTATTCCTGGTAAAAACCTTGCCCGGATGCCCCATCAAAAGCTCCAGGATCAAAAATTCCCGGCGGGTAAGCGAAAGCTCCTCCTCTCCCACAAAGGCCGTAAAATCCTGGGGATACATGGTTATATCCTTATATTTCAACGCATCTTTCCCTTCTGTCCCGAATGAAGCCGGTTCCAGGGGATGCCGTCCGCTGCGCCTTAACACCGCTTCCAGCCGGGCCAGCAGCTCCTGGGTGTCAAAGGGCTTCGTTACATAATCGTCGGCCCCGGCCCGCAGCAGGGAAATTCTGGTACCAACGTCCTCCCGGGCCGAGGTCACAATCACCGCCGTATCCGGACATTCCTCCTTCAGCTTCGCCAGCACCGCTTCCCCTGCCATTCCCGGCAGCATCAAATCCAGGATCACCGCCGCCGGGGCTTTCTGCCCCACATGCAGCAGAGCTTCCGTCCCGGAATACGCCTGTACTGTAAAATAGCCGCTCATTTCCAGAAGTTCAGCCAGCATTTGATTAATATCTCCGTCATCTTCTACGATTAATATATATTCCTGCATGTTTCTTTCCTCGAAATTTCTCATTGTTTTTACCTGATTTCCCGTTTTCGGGTTCGAACGGACTTTTCCGGATCGGATTTTCCGGGCCGGATTTTCGGATTGGATTTACCAGGCCGGAGTTCCGGACCGGGGTTCCGCCGGAATTGAAAAAAGGGATGCCTATGGCATCCCCATACAGCCGAAGAAGGGACTCGAACCCTCGACCTACGCATTACGAATGCGACGCGCTACCAAC
>CAJUSQ010000127.1 GCA_910588885.1 uncultured Lachnospiraceae bacterium | reverse complement strand
GTGCAAAGTCATGGAGGATATGAGAAAAGAATCTTTACAAGAGGGTGTAAAAGAAGGGGCAATCAATACTGCTAAAAGAATGTTGGCAGATGGGATTTTAACACTTGAAAAAATTGCGGAATACGCAGGACTCCCTCTTGACGAAGTGAAAAAATTGAAAGCAGAACGGACAGCATAATAAAACCATAGGCCGGGAATCTAAAAACAGGTTCCTGGCCTTATTTTTTATGGTAAACGTAAATTTTTAGCATGAAAACGATTCCCTCCGGAAAACCATTGAAGTATAATAAGGCCAGCGTTACATGAAAATTTTTGAAACAGCAGGGGCAGGCCATAACACCTTCCGATTTCGCATTTGGCAAAACGGCCTGCCCCGTTCGTTCACATTTTCCGGGACAATCGTTCCGCCATTTCATGCAGCACTTCCTGACGGGCTTTCCGATCCAGTTTGAAATACTTCAGCCGCTGCGTCACCGCATCCGCATAGACCTCATTCACCCTTCGCTGAAATTCCGAACGTTCTTCCTGCTTCGGAGCATACAACTTTACTTTCACTTGCCTTCGTGTTCGTGCCATAGGAACCGCCCTTTTTTTCGGCTTAAGATATTTTATGCTCTTTTTTGATTTGTATTACCGGACTGTTTTTGCGGCCGGTTCCTGTTCACACCCATGGTGTTTACAGGAACGAATCCGGCCTATTTAAAGTTGCCTTACGGCAAGAGGCCGGATTTTGGCCTCATTCCTGTATTGGCCTGTGGCCGTGCAGCGCAGTGCACGGCCCAGGAGTGAACAGTAACTGCAGCTGCTTTTCGTCGCCTTTTTATGCCGGAAAAAATTGCATCGTCGACCCTGCCGTGGTACAATAAGAACAATACTTTGAAACATGAAATGCCCCGTAAGTGAAAGGGGCTGCAGGAAGGCAGCAACTACGCCCGATGGAAAACGGAGGAAATGAAATGACTCTTATGGAAGCAATGAAAAAGCGGCACAGCGTCCGGCAATATCAGGAACGGCCTTTGGAAGCCAGGGTAATCTCCGCTTTGCAGGCTGAAATTGACGACTGCAATGAAAAAAGCGGCCTGCATATCCAGCTTATCACAAACGAGCCCAAGGCATTTCAGAGCCTTATGGCCCATTACGGCAAATTCAGCAATGTCACCAGCTATCTTGCTTTGGTCGGAAAAAAAGATTCCGCACTGGATGAGAAATGCGGTTATTACGGAGAGCGCCTGGTTTTAAAAGCGCAGCAGCTGGGCCTGAATACCTGCTGGGTGGCCATGACCTACCGCAAGATTAAAACGGCCTTTTCCGTTCAGGCCGGGGAAAAGCTTTGTATCGTAATTTCCCTTGGATATGGGAAAACCCAGGGGGTTCCCCACAAATCGAAGGATATTTCAAAGGTGGCAAAAGCAGACCGGAGCCTGCCCAACTGGTTCAAAAACGGCGTGGACGCTGCTTTACTTGCGCCTACGGCCATGAATCAGCAAAAGTTCCTGTTTACATTAAACGGAAAACGTGTGTCCGCCAAGGCCGGACATGGCTTTTATTCCAAAATCGACCTGGGCATCGCCAAATATCATTTTGAGCTGGGAGCCGGGAGAAAGCTGTTTGAATGGGCGTAGCAGATGCTTGCCCATTTTTTCTTTCACAGGAAAAACCTTGTTGCCGTTCCTGCCACATCGGCAAATCTACCCTTCTATCCTTATCCAGCGGCCTTCTGGAACCGGAACACGGTTCTATTTTACTTTATGGACAAAAATTATTCCAGAAAGGGAACGGCACCATTGGCTATATGTTCCAGCACGATCATTTGTTCGAGTGGCGTACCATTGAGGAAAATGTACTGCTGGGCCCGGAAATCCAGAAAAAGTTGTCGGAAAAGCGGCGGGCGGCGGTTTTTGATATGCTCAAAACCTATGGCTTATACAAATTTAAGGATGCCAAGCCCTCCCAGCTTTCCGGCGGGATGCGTCAGCGGGCAGCATTAATCCGGACGCTGGCTTTAGAACCGGAGCTGCTGCTTTTGGATGAGCCTTTTTCCGCTTTGGATTACCAGACCCGGCTGATGGTGGGGGACGATATCGGTTCCATTATTCGCAAAGAGCACAAGACGGCGATTTTGGTCACCCATGACCTGTCGGAAGCCGTGAGCCTGGCGGACCGGGTGATTGTGCTGACAAAGCGCCCCGGTTCCATACAAAATATAATCACGATTAAATTTCCAGAAAATTTATCGCCTTTTGAGCGCAGAAATGCGCCGGAGTTCAAAGATTATTTCAATCTGCTATGGAAGGAGATGAACGGCCATGAGTGAAATATCCATTGCCCAGCAAAAATTCCTGACGGAACGCAAACGGCACAAACGAACCGTGCTTTGCAGCCGTTTTTTAATTTTTATCCTGTTTATCGGCCTTTGGGAAGGCGCGGCGGCCCTTGGATTTCTTGATTCCTTTATTTTCAGCAGCCCATCCAAGGTCCTGCTTTGCTTTTATCAGATGCTGATGGACAAATCCCTGCTAAACCATGTCGGGATCACCTTACTGGAAACCGTGGTCAGTTTTTTTCTGGTCATTGCCTTCGCCCTGGCCATTACGATTCTGCTCTGGTTCAACCAGAAGCTTTCCGAAACATTGGAACCTTATCTGGTCATCTTAAACAGCCTGCCCAAATCGGCCCTTGCGCCCCTTCTCATCGTATGGCTGGGGGCCAATTACAAAACCATCATTGTTACCGGCATGTCCGTGGCCATTTTTGGCTCCATCTTAAGCTTATACACCAGCTTTCAGGCCGTGGACCCGGAAAAAATCAAGCTGATTTACAGCCTGGGCGGGAAAAAATACCATGTGATGACAAAGGTCATCCTTCCTTCCAACATCCCGACGCTGTTTTCCCTGATGAAGGTCAACATCGGCCTTTGCCTTGTGGGGGTTATTATCGGAGAATTCATCGCAGCCCGCAGCGGCCTTGGATATCTGATCATTTATGGCAGTCAGGTTTTCAAACTGGACTGGGTGATTATGAGCATTGTACTGCTCTGCATCATGGCCATGCTGCTCTACGGGCTTTTGGGAATTGCGGAGAAGCGTTATCTGAAGCGGCTGTAATTATGTAACATAAGCGCTGCTGCATGGTTTCGAAATCCGGTCGGGAAACAGGCCCTGCTTTGGTATGTCCTGTTTCCCGGCTCTGAGAAGGCTTTCTGTTTTAGCGCGCGTTTCCATCTGCCGGAAAGTAATTTTCAAACATGCGCAGGGCAGAAAGCCTTATCCGTTCCAATCCGCCGGATAGGTTACATATAAAAACCGGGCTTTTCCCGGCACGGAAAACTGGATGGAGGAGCCTTTCGGAATCAGGATCAGTTCCCCCGGCCCGGCCGTAACGCAATTTCCGTTTTTTATAATGGTCAGGGTTCCTTCCATAACATAGTCGATTTCATCATAATCCAGATGCCAGTCAAAGGTCGTCCCTTCCATTTCCATCACACCGCAGCCCAGCCGCGGGCTTTCTTCCAATGAAAACAGGTCATGGGTATAGACCACATCCGCCGGGTTTCCGGTATCCAGCCGGTCCTTCGGAAGGGTTTTGACCCGGGGAACCTCCACCTTGATCAGGCCCTCGGCCCGTTCCTTTTTCTCCGCATCCCCAACGAGGTCTTCTTTTTCTCCTTTTTGGCAGGTACCTTCCTGTGAGGTGCCCTTCATTACCCATTCTGCCGTCCCGGTTTCGTTTCCGAATTTTTCCTGCAAAACCTGAAGAATCATCTGCTCAACAATTTCCCGGCTGATTCCGGCCCGGGTGTTCTTTCCCGTCATTCCTTCGGCGCTCATGCGTTCCCTTCCTTTCCGTAAGACCTGGTAATCCAATATGCTGCTGCAATTGCCGTAATTCCGCCCACTAATTTTCCAATAATCATTGGAAAAATAAAATCAGGATTAAATCCGGCGGTAAAGCCCAGATGGTCGCCGAATACAAAAGCTGCCGACACGGCGAAGGCCACATTCAGCACCTTCCCCCGCCGGTCCATGTCTTTCATCATACCGAACATGGGGATGCTGTTGGCAAGGCTGGCTACCAGGCCCGCTGCCGCCACTTCATTCATGCCCAAAAGCTTTCCAAGGCTTAGCAGTGGCTTTTTAAATACCTTCGTAATTACGTAGACCAGAGGAAACGCGCCTGCCAACACAATGGCAATGTCCGCCACAATTTCAAATCCGTCGCTGATGGGATTCATGCCGGGGATCACTACAAATCCGGTGAGAGCTTCGATGATCCCGGCTCCAAGCCCCAAAGTAATCACTGCCACCACGAATTTTCCGAACCAGGTAAAGCCAGTAATCATGGCGTTTTGGAATTTCCATAAGCCTAAGGCGATTAAAACTGCAAAAATAATTATGGGGATCAGGTTCCGCAGCACCATTCCCAGGGAATATCCGGCGCAGAGCCCGCCTGCAAAGGAGCCCACCGGGATCGTAATCACCCCGGCCAGAACCCCGGTAGCCAGGTATTTCCGGTCGGCTTCTTCAATGATGCCAAGGGCCACCGGAATCGTAAATACAATCGTGGGCCCCAGCATGGCCCCTACGATCAGGCCCCCGAAGTTTCCGGCTTCTTCCGTCTGGGCCAGGGGAGCGCCGCCCATGTCATTGGCTAAAATCGAGCCGGCAAACATGGCAGGGTCCGCGCCCAGCAGTCCGAATACCGGAACGATCACAGGCTTTAACAGATCTGCAATCACAGGCGCCAATGCGATAATCCCTACCATAGACATCGACAAAGCGCCGATCGCCAGAACCCCTTCCTCGAATTTTTCTCCCAGCCCGAAACGGTTCCCGATGATCCGGTCCACGGCTCCTAATGCGGCAAACACCACCATAATGTAAATAATAACTTCATTGATGCTCAAAAGAAACACCTCCTTACTGCCTGCGGATCGTCAGGCCGTGATTTTTCAGATAATCCAAAGCCAGGGGCGTAATTTTTGCTTTTTGGTTCAGACAGATCCTGCGGTACCCCATCCCCCTGGCCCGGATCACCTCGGATTCCTGCAGCAGCATGAGATGACGCAGATCTGCTTCCGGCCCCTCCGGCTTCTGGCAGCGCCTGTCCGGCTCATCTCTCTCTGTCATATCAAAACATGTGTTTGTTCCGGTTTCCTCATCCAGCAGGTCCATGGAATGCTGCAGAAACCGGATTCCCATCCGGCGCAGCTCTTTTTCCTGATTCTGGTAAAGCAGGTAGACGGTTTTGGGAGCGGTTTCTTTATATCGGAAATATTCCATTCCCTGTTCCAGCAGGCATATTTGTCTTCCGCGCAAAAGCCCCTGCAGCATACAGGCGGCTTTTGGAGTGGCGGCTATGCCATGGGCCACGTAAGCCATGGTTTCCACCGACAGTCCGGCGGACAAAAGCACATCCCACTCCCCCGTCATTTCCCGCACCACTTCATATCTGCCCTGTAATGCCTGAAGCTCCGCCTGGGGCAAACTTCCCAGCAGCAGCAGCTTTTCGGGGGCCCTGTCCGTGCCGTGCAATAGTTCCGGTACTCCGGCCCTTTCCTGCTGCCCGGTTTTTTGGGCCGGCCCGGCGTTTTGGGCCTGTCCGGCATTTTGAGCCGGCTCGGTTTTTAAAGCCGGCCCGGAATGCTCCGCTTCCCATCGGCGGTTCAGCTCTTCCATCACCTGGTCTGCCAATCGGTTCAGGGTTTCTTTCGAAATCGAACTGATGTTCATATTTTTCCTCCGTTTCCGCCTGGCTTTTGTGATTCGGCGCCGGGGAATCAGCAGCCGCCGTTCCCGGCTTCTTCACCGGAAGGCTGCTTTCGAATCCGGCAGTAAACGCCTTTTTCAAAACCGCAGGCATTGGCTTCGTCATAATCAATATGGGCATAGGTGGCAAAGGATTCGCTGACCCGCACCACCGTATCCTTTAAAACCACAGGCCGTTTGCTTAAAATTTCAATGCTTACAATTTCTTTGTCCCTTACGCCCAGGAGCTCGGCATCCTTTTTCGCCACATGGACATGGCGTTTTGCCACAATTACGCCCCTTTTAAGGGTCAGCTGTCTTTCACCCCGGGACAGAACGGCTCCGGGGGTATCCGCAACTTCCCCGCTTAGCCGCACCGGCGGCTGAATCCCCAGGGCCAGTCCGTCGGTAAAGGACACTTCCACCTGGGTTTCTTCCCGTTCCGGCCCCAGCACCACTACATTTTGGATGGTGCCCTTTGGCCCGGTAACGGAAACCCGTTCCTTGCAGGCATATTGTCCCGGCTGGGACAGATCCCGGTCTTTGGTCAACTGATATCCAGGGCCAAACAAACATTCGACATCCTTCCGGCTTAAATGGACATGCCGCCCCGAAGCTTCTACGGGAATCAGCCCTTCTTCCCGGTACACTCCGGTCAGCACCCGAAACATCATAATCCAGAACAAGGAAGAAAGGCGGTTGCACACCCGAAGGATATCTTCCCGGCCTGCTTCCCCGTTCTCCTGTTTAAATGCCCGGTAAGCCGTAAGCTCCGTTTCCCGGGCCAGGGTCCTTAGGCGGTTCAGGCCCGCCACAAGGGTGCCATGGGCTGCCGTCGGAAGAAAGTGTTTCATTCCGTAGTAGCGGCTGGGATGGTGGGAATGCTCCCGAAGCTGTTCCAAGGAAAGCCCCGCAATCGTCACCTCCCCTACCTGCTCCCCGGAAACCTCACAGCGGAGCAGCCGGCGAATGACCTTTATGACTTCTTCCAGATCTTCATACAGCCCGCTTTGCTTCTGCTCCCGCGCCTTTCCCTGTACCAGGATAATTTCCGATTCCAGGGAATCAATGGCCCCCCGGAATGCAATTCTGGGATGGTCTTTATATACCAGTTCCCCATCCCGCAGATGGGTCATATGCTCCGGTTTTTCCGGCTCCCTGGACAGGATCCCTCCGCTTTGTATGGCCCTGGCAACGGCCTCACGGACAAGACGGCGGATCTGCTCCGGCGACTGTCCTTCCATTCTCTGCCTCTCCATAATCTTCCCTTTCTTTCCGCTGCTTCTTAGATCTCATCGCTGGTCGGGCCGGAGATCCTGGCTACGGAATGGGGCAGGATCACGTCTACTTCCGTATGGGGCCGCGGAATCACATGAACGGATACCAGCTCGCCGACCCGCTCCGCTGCTGCGGCTCCCGCATCCGTGGCGGCCTTTACGGCGCCGACGTCCCCCCGTACCATGACGGTAACCAATCCGGCTCCGATGGATTCCTTGCCCACCAGCGCTACATTGGCGGCCTTTACCATGGCATCTGCGGCTTCAATCGCGCCTACCAGTCCCTTTGTTTCAATCATTCCTAACGCATTCGTATTTGCCATTTTGTTTTCCTCCATTTTTCAAAAAATAAAATCACAATTATATAATTTCCAATTTCCCGTCAAAAAATGAAATTGTATTTTAATAAATTTTTTATGCCAATTCCTTCAAAATCCGTTCCACAATTTCGTCTATCACGAAGGAATTCAGCATGGTTTCCGGACTGCCTGAGGAGGGATTGACATGGGCAGGACAGCCCATCTCCTCCAAAACCCGGGCGCCGCTTTCCCGCAGCTGGGACAGTTCCCGGGTACCGAAGCCCACCCGGCGGATGTTGATCACATCCATGGGGCCGATGTTATTGGAGGTGGAGCTTCCGCCTACGGCTCCGCAGCCCAACGTCAAGGCCGGGAATAACTTGGTGGTGGCCCCGATCCCGCCCAGGGCCCCCGGCGTATTTACCAGAAAACGGGAAGCCGGCATTTTTAACGCAAATCTTTTTACCAGTTCTTCATCCTCCGCATGCATACAGAAGGTATGCCCGGCCCCTTCCATATGAAGGATCTCAATGCTTTTCTTTAACACCTCATCCACATTTTTTTCTACAAACAAGCCCAGGATGGGAGCCAGTTTTTCCCGGGAATAGGGAGCATCCTCTCCCACTCTGGTTTCCCTTGCCACCAGCACCCGGGCCGTTTGGGGAATTCCGGAAAGCCCCGCGTATTCCGCAATTTCACAGCAGCTTTTTCCTACGATTCTTGGGTTCATGGTGCCGTTGGCCCGCAGGATAAAACGGCCCAGCTGCTTTGATTGTGTTTCGTCCAGCAAAACGGCGCCCTGCCGCTTTAATTCCTCCGTTACGGCCTGCTCCATGGACTGTTCGATAAT
>CAJUSQ010000126.1 GCA_910588885.1 uncultured Lachnospiraceae bacterium | reverse complement strand
AAATTCGGCAGAGGCTTAAAACCTCTTGTCGAATTTCATTCTAAAACTTATCTTTGTGGGATTCGGTCAGCTCTTACGCACGTTTGATTGCAGACTTTTCCTGTAACCCTGACGGCTTCCAGACAACCCGGCCTGCATCTGACACCCCTGCAGCCGCTTTTAAAGCACAGGAACCCATGAGGGGCAATTCCCCTAAGCCAGCGTCAGAAAAGCCCTTCCTGGGCAGTAAACGCTTCCAGGGACATCAAATATAGGATAAGGAGGGCCTACAATGTATGTAAAATCGCTTCTGACTGGTTTTGGCCTGGTAGAGGGCCAAACCTATAAAGTGAAGGAAATTGTAAAATATGATTACGCGATTTTTTGCGGCGGTGAAATACTGCTGAGGGATAAAGCTTTTTTTGTCCCGCTTAAGGAACCCGCCCCAAAGGATCCAAACAACACCCAGGCTGCCTGCCTGTAATACATTTCTTAAGGAGGATTATATGGAACAAGATATCGTTGTTTTTTTCGTGAATGATTGGAAGATGGATAATGGCAATACCGGATGTACGGTAAATTACTTCTTCCTGGATGAAAACGGCCAGATCCCGACAGTCGTAACCGGGCTTTCCGGTTCTGCCGGATACCAGAGGGCAAAGGTTTCCCTCCCTGCAGCGGAACGCCATAAATTTGTCATCGTACCCGGCCGTTATACGGGCCTTTTCCAGATGACTGTCGGAAGTGACGGGAAACCTGTCTTAAATCTGACTGAAATTTTAAAGTACAAGCATCCCATGTATATGTCCAACATCAATCCGGGCAGCGTCGTGGGAGGTGCAAATAACGCAGACAAAGACACTGCAGACAAAGACACTGCAGGTAAAGACACTGCAGGTAAAGACACTGCAGACAAAGGCGGCAAGAAATGAGTCCCCGTTTTTCCAATGCAGGCAACCCTATGAAGGGATCCCTTTTATCCATAGCCTTCCCTGGTTATGATATTGACTCCAGGGCTTCCCCGGATAACCCCGGGGATCCGGGACGGGAACCCCCTTTTGGATCTGAATCAGGATCCGATCCAGGTACCGCAGGCCGTACAGGCAGAAATGAAGCAGATCCCGAAACGGATTCCGGCATGGATGGGGCGCACAGCTCCGAAGGTACGCCCGATCCCGGGGAAGCAGTCCCCGGAGCTTCCCCGGATCATATGAATCCCGGCACAATTGAGAACCCCGAAGCCAACGGCATAGTGCCCGGCATGGATGGGGCCATAGAACCGCAAGCCCTGGAAGGCTTCGAGGAACAAGTGCTGGCACAGCTTGAGGTAACAAACATGTTCCTGTTCCATCAGGAAATCCTATTGGTTTTCCTGGTTGGGAGCCTGGTTTTTTCCCTGGTGTACAGGATCATCAAGCATAATGTTACAAGCCATTTTACCTAATTACTCATTTTCCCAAAGGAGGTACGCTTATGTATCAAATGTTTTTATCTGCTGGGGCAGGGGCTTCCAGCGTACTCGACACAACGTTAAAGGGCATTATCCAGAGTGGGTTCGATACCATGACCGCAACCGTAACGGATGTGATCGGCATTTCTGTAGTAGCCGCTGTCAGTGTTGTATGTCTGACCGCTGGCGTAAACTTCGCGCTTAAGAAGATCCGCGGGGTAATCAGCAAGGCTTCCTAAGCCTGTCTTTTGACAAATGAAAGGGCGGGGAAACCCGCCCTTTGCTGTACCTGTGAATCCTATTTTTTACCAATGGGGGTGAATGTATGAAACAGTTTAAAAATAATGGCAGGCGCATCCTTTGTATCCTTCTTGCCGTCTGCTTTTTAGCGTCCTTCCATGCCCCAATCAAAACGGAAGCGGTTGGGATCTCAGAAGCTGCCCTTTACCTCTGGGAAATCCTCATGGCATCCCAGGGTTATTACTTAACGACAAAGGAGGATTATGAAAATTCATTTAATGCATATGAAACTTATTACAACAGCCTGTCCGCAACAGAACAGGCGGATCTGGTTTCCCCCGGGGAGTTTTCCTCTGCGCCTGGTGCAAATACGATCGACAATGTGCTTAACATGACAAGCGATGCCATGGCGAAATGGTATCTATCGGCAAGGGCCTATTTCCATGATACGTATTATAAGGCGGCAAATAAGCTGTCAAGCAAAGAAAATATAACTTTTAGCAGGGAAGACCAGATTGTTGCGTTGTTTACTTCCCTTCCCTATCATGAAAATTATATTCCTCTTGATTCTGTTTCTTTAGGACGGGCTAGTAACCCTGGCGTATTAATTTATCGTATTTCTGATTCCAATTATTTGGATGTTTATGATGTATATTTTCTTCCGGATATATTTGATTTTTCTTCCATTGGGGAGCATTATCTTTGTACTGATGGCAATACCTATTCCATCTGTTCACGGGCATCAAAAGGGCCTTTGCGTTCTCAGTATTGGAGGCGGCTTCGTTATGCCCGGGGATATTCTACTGAATTTTTTTCACGGATTGCGAATGAAGGTCCAAGAAATTTTACTCTTCCCCCTTTATCCGACGCCCTTTTTAATTCTATTCCCAGCCATATTCCCATTTACAGTCTAGAAGGCCCTGGCAGTTACATTTCCGTTTCTGCCGTAGCCGCTGCATCCAACGCGGCCAACGCCCTCATGATTGGCTCCGGGGACAAAGGGTTCGAATTACCGGATAACATCACCATTGGGAATACGGCGGCCATACCAAAGACTGCGCATAATGTCGTAGGGGAACTAGGTACTGAAGATTCGGAAACAACAACCCTTGCCGTAGAAGAAGCTATCCTGGATCTGATCGGCGACCTTTCGGAAGAAATCGAAGATGTGACAGACGCAACGGAAGAAGCTTCCGGCATCAATGCTTCCTGGCTTAGCAAGATCTATCTGTCCGTTACTTCCATCCTTGAATTTGTATCGGATGCCGCATCCAAGACTTATTCCATTACCGGGTTCCCAGACCTGCTTTCCATAGTATCCAGTATTTTATCCGGGGTGGTGGATTCCGTTGGCCTGCTTGAGGATATCCCGGATTCCATTGCCGGAAGCATTGCAACCGCTTTCCCAAATGTTTTTGATATCGGGGATGTGACAAAATCTTTTTTTGAAGCTTTGCCGCTGCCTATTATTCTAAGCATCGAAGCCCTGGGGGATACGCTTGAAAGCATTAAGGAAACCGTTGTGGCCCTTCCTGGGATTGGTGCCGGGACAATAGATATCCCGGATACCTGGTCAGGCCCCCTTGCCGGGATTTTGGATGGGGTTAATGTAATCCCTAATATTTTTGATATTGCGCTGGAAGCCAAAGGCGTATTGGCAGGCATTTTAGAACAGGTGGTAGCTCTCCCAAGGGCTTTAGTGGGGGAGCTGGATATCGCAATTTCTATAGACCAGCCTGTGGTGGATGAAGCAGCCGAAGAGTTGGCCGCTACCATAACCGGGAAGCTTCCTGACCTTTCAGAAATCCGCGATACCATTGATGCGGTCAGATATCCAGATAGTTATAACTATCCCAAAATCAAAATACAAACGCCTGCTATTTTAAAAAGCTTTTATCCGGATGATTACATCATCTTGTTTGACGGGGCCGATTATGCGAAGTATTTCGTTTGGGTACGGAATATCTTAAGAGTCATGCTCTGGGTTGGTTTTGGTTATTCCCTGTTTAACCATTTCAAAGTCCGGTTCCATATCGGCTAAGGGGGAGACATATGATAATTGCAAAATTCCTTGAAATAATTACTGCTCTTGCCCGTACGTTCCTACCTACTATAGCGGTAAGCAGCGGCTTTATCGCAAACATAACTTCGGCAATCATGACAATTTCGGATTTCTGCATGGATGCAAATTTTATTGTCCCGCTTCCTGACATTGTCCTTATTATTTCTATTGACCTTGCAATCCGCATCTTTAAGGTTTCCTTGTTTTGTGGGAACTGGGTCTTCCGCCGTGTTATGGATATTATCCCTTAAATGTAATTCAAATTTCATTCTACAGCCAGGTGGTCCAAAGGTAGATCCAATTGCTGCAGCGTAAAAATGAGTTACAATAACAACTTAATTATGATACGAGGAGGATGTTTGATGAAATTTTTTCGACGTGAAAAAGATTATTCTTTTTATTTTTATGCTATATTTGTCTCTTTACTGGTATTTCTTTTATCTCTTTCTGCGTATGGCGGATTTTGGGTGCCTTTTATCCTGGCATTTTTTGTGCAAGTTTTCCTGCGTTTTACCAAATTTATCTTTGACCTTATTTTAAAAGGTTTCGGTTTGATCCGTGACAGCCGGAATACATAAACCGCTCTCCCGGGAGGACTTAAAAAAGAGGAAGGCCCGCCAGAAGAACCTCCCGGCCTTTTATGACCGGAAGGCAGCTTTCTTTTCCCCCATCCTTCCTTTGGACAGCCGGAAAAAATGGTACCTGGACAATTATCCCGGGTACCTGCAGGCAATGCCCCCAAAGCTGCGGCGCAGGATGAAAATATTCCGCAGGCTCTGGTTTTTCAAAAATATAAGGCTTCCCCTCCGCCTGTCCTTCCTCCGCTGGATCGTGATTGATTACCTGGAAGGGAAACCCCGGAAATTCTGGGGGATTTACCAGTTTGTCGGCCTTCCCGGGGAAGGCAAAACCCTTTCCATGGTAGCCCATATGGAACGCGCCCGGTCCGATAACCCGGATCTTATGATCGCAACAAATTTCGGCTATGTGCGGGAAGAAGCCCGGATCTCACACTGGTTAGATATTGTAAAGGTATCCGATGCCGCCCGGAAGCAGAAACGCCCCTGTATTATTGCCATTGATGAAATCCATATTACCTTTGATTCCTCGGACTGGCGGAAGTTCCCGGCGGAGCTTCTGGCCCTCCTTTCCTTTAACCGGAAATTCCGGGTGCAGTTTTTATGTTCCTCCCAGATCTATGAGCGCATCCCGAAGAAGATCCGGGATATTGGGAATTATACGGTAATCTGCAAGAACATCTGGGGCGCTGACCGTCTTTTCCGGAATTATTATTTTGATAAGGACGATTATGAGGCTACCTTCTCTGGCCAAAAGAAGCGTGCCAAATTTATCCGGGAATACGTTGCGGATGATCATCTTTACCTGCTTTATGACACTTTAAAGCATGTAGATAAAATGACCGCCCTTGCAAATGAAAAGGACAAGAAGCAGGAAGCTTTCGACCTGCTGTTTGGAAGCAAGGAAGCGGAAGAGGACGAAGGCCCGGATGCGCAGCATCCGGCCTAAGTCCGATGGAGCTTCCTTGCAAAAAACGTCCTTATTTGCAGGAAAAGAATGGCCGACCACCGCCATCTAATAGGTGGTCTGAAAAACCAAAGCAAAAACGCCTTAAAACCGCTCGTAGAGCGGGTTTGAGTAGTATTTTTACGTTTCCCGAAACCTAATTCCCGGGAAATTTCTAAGGACGTTATTTCCCGTCCTTATTTAACAAAATCTAGTGTTTTTTGGAGGATTTATGATAGACAATAAGTACGAAAAAGAGTATCAGGTCATGCAGGAAATGACTTCGGAAGAAAACACGTTCTGGTTTGACTGTTCGAAAAAGAAATTCCTACATAACATTGATACGTTTTACTACAGTATTAAATTTCACAATGACTTCCGTTCCTCTTCCGAAGCGTTGGAAGTCATATTAATGCGTAGGTTTTTCAAGCCGCGGTTAGAGCGGATCCAAACGGAATATGGGAGTTTTTTACCTTTGGAATTTCCCGGTGTGGATATGCCCTTAAACCTCCGCCCTTTTTCCTTTGCTGGCTATTACAACATTTGCTTGGAATACCCGGACTATTTCGATCTGTTCATTGCGCTATCCGTTCCCGGGAGCAGTGATGGAAATGAATCGGTAACTTGTGAATGGGTTGTACAAATACGAAGCTATATGCTTTGGATGTACGGGGTACATAAAGCCTTTGAAAAATCTTACGCCATGGTAAAAGCCGTCGCAGATTATTTCAATCTTTCCATTGACTTTGTTCAGGAGAACCGGGTCGACTATTGCTGGCATTCAAACTACCTGGCAAACCCGGAAAAGTTCTTTTCCCCGGATAAGTTTTATAAAATGCGGGTAGACCGCTTCAAAGATGCGGTTTTCCATACGCAAAAGGCCGGGGAAACGGGACATGAGATTGATTACATTTCCATGGGGAAACGTTCGGACAAGGTGTTTATCCGCATTTACCTAAAATCCAAGGAGGTGGTGGAAAAAGGTTACAAGCCATGGTTTTTTAAAGTCTGGTTCTTCCAGGGGTTAATCAACCGTTATGATTTATACGTGTATGAAGAAGCATTTTTAAAGCATTCCTGGGCGTATCTGGATTATGCCCGCCTGCAGTTTTACCTGGAACATGGGAAAGAACCTGTTTACTTAGAGGAGTGCCGGAAACTCCTTTCGGAAGAAAAAAAGACATCCCGGGATCTGGTGAAGGCCCTGGCTGACCGTCTGACGCCAAGGGTAAACCTGATTATGAATGTAGAATACCAGACGATGCGCAAGCACACCAAAAGCTATGGACTGCTTCCAGTGAAAGACAATTCGAAAAAGGGGGAATGTAAAAGGATTTATGACTATCTGGATAACCGGAAGATTATCATAGATTACCTGACAAGGGATGTTTTCCGGTTAGTGAAGCCGGACGGGGAAGAGCGTAAGAGCCGTAGGGACATGTGTGGGTTCTGGGTTGCCCTGCGGCGGACGCGGCTGGTGGACACGCTGGTTACCCCGGATCATTTAAAGCTTGTCCGGCAGTACAGCCATAACTTAAACAGCCAGTTGCTAAAAGAACGGAGTATAAAGGCTGCCGTAACATTAGGTTTATATCAAAAGGGGATTAATGACGATAGTCCGATTATAGATTTCACAGAAGCCCTTTGTATCCTGAACGATAATGATATTGAAGATGCGGTGAGATTCAAAAATAAAAAAATCAGCCAGCTCAATGCAGGTGAACTGGCCAACATAGAAAAATTAGAATCAACCGCTCGATTCCTAATCGTTGACAAGGATACTGGGGAGCTTCTGTCTATACCGGATAGTATACAACAAGGCTCCTGATTTGTCAAATGTAACTCAAATTTATGCTGCAGCAAGGAGCGGCCGAGCTGGATCCGGCTGCTCCGGAGGAAAAATTGAATTACAAAATAGGAGGTTCTGCATGACGATATATAGCGCATACTTAGATTTTATTCATGAGAAGTCTTTATACTGTACGGACGATACCGTAAGTTACTATGCCGGGAATATTATGCGGTTTTTGATATCGCTGGGGGATTACCAGACTTTCCCGGCAGGCTGTTTAAGCCGGAAGGAAATAGACCGTTACATTGGCAAGCTCCGGCAGACGTCCTGTAAGAATGTATCCGTAAATACTTA
Organism: uncultured Lachnospiraceae bacterium; assembly: GCA_910588885.1. Taxonomy (GTDB): domain Bacteria; phylum Bacillota; class Clostridia; order Lachnospirales; family Lachnospiraceae; genus 14-2. Next base: position 902 of record CAJUSQ010000126.1, on the reverse strand, counting down.
TTTACGGGCGGTACGGGTTTTCTGCGGCTGGTTGTACCAGCATCGATATTTGGAAACAAACCTTGCTCCCGGGATGCACTTTTTAAAATCAGATAAAGCAAATGTTATCCCGATCTATCAGGATGAAGCTGCCTGTATTGATACAAAGTTTGATTTGTCTTCAAAGCTGGGATTACGGAATTACTGTATCTTTCATCTTATGCTGGATATGGGGCTGCGCCGGAATGAAGTGGTATCTTATTCCCGGGAGAATTTGATTCCGGAAAAAGGGATTATGAGTGTATTAGGTAAGGGGAACAAGTACCGGATCGTCCCGGTTCCTAAGCGGCTGGTAGATCATCTAATGGCATACCATGATTTTGGATATGAGACATTTGAACATTATCATGGCGGACGGATTACAGAACATACGATAAACCAGTTATTTCGGCATCTTAAAACATCTTCCGGTGTGGAACGTGTCTATCCGCACTTGCTCCGGCATACGTTTGCAACTTCATACATGATAGGCGGGGGAAATTTAGAGTATCTAAGAATTCTTATGGGACATACGGATTATAATGTTACTAGAAATTATCTTCATCTGGCAAGCCAATTTCAGCTTATGGGTGCAGATATTTATAAACTGGATGCGATTTTCTTTCAGAAAGGATATTGAATCAAGCGGGGGCCTTTGCTCCCGTTTTTTTCGTAAAGTTATTTTTGTAGTTCAATTTTGCTCCGGATATCATGTGCCGCAGTGTGGATCTACCAGATCCTGAATGAAATATGAGTTACATTTTCCGGAAAAAAGCGCAAAAAAAAAGATATATTAGAGAATCCTCATAATATAACTTTTTTCAAGTTTGAATGAGACATCGGGGATTCGAACCCCGGACAACTTGATTAAAAGTCAAGTGCTC
>CAJUSQ010000125.1 GCA_910588885.1 uncultured Lachnospiraceae bacterium | reverse complement strand
AACTAAAAAATCCTTGAAAAATAAGGAAAAAGACTTGACTAAATAGGGAGGATTTTTATGGCACTGGACGGCATTGTCATTGCAAATTTAGTAAAGGATTTAAATACCAGTATTTTAAACGGGCGTATCAGTAAAATTGCACAGCCGGAAAACGACGAACTGATGTTCACAATCAAAGGAAGCCAGGGGCAGGTACGGCTGCTGCTTTCCGCCAGCGCATCCCTTCCGCTGGTGTATCTGACCGATCAGAACAAGCAAAGTCCCATGACGGCCCCCAACTTCTGTATGCTGCTGCGCAAGCACATTGCAAACGGGCGGATTATTTCCGTGGAGCAGCCGGAGCTGGAACGGATTATCAATATCGGCATCGAGCATCTCAACGAGCTGGGGGATCTCTGCCGGAAAACCCTGGTGATCGAGCTGATGGGCAAACACAGCAACCTGATCTTCTGCGACGAGGACGGGAAAATAATCGACAGCATCAAGCACATTTCCGGCCATGTCAGCTCGGTACGGGAAGTCCTGCCCGGACGGGAATATTTTATTCCCAAAACCCAGGAAAAATCCAATCCTCTGACAGCGGATGCCCAAAACTTTGCAAACGCCATGGACAAGCCTGTTTCCATCGGAAAAGCCCTTTATACCTCTTATAACGGCATCAGCCCCCTTGTCGCTTCCGAGCTTTGCCACCGGGCCGCTTTGGACGGGGATCTGCCGGCGAAAAGCCTGTCCAAAGACGCCCTGCTGCATCTCTACCATCAGTTTTCCCTGTTTATGGAAGAAATACAGGAAGGACATTTTTTTCCGAATATTATAAAAAAAGGCAAAGAGCCCTTGGAATTTTCTTCCGTCCGCCTAAGCCAGTACGCGGATTATACGGAGCTGCCCTATGGGTCCATTTCCAGGGTACTGGAGGATTTTTATGCGGAAAAAAGCATTTATACCCGCATTCGGCAGAAATCCGTGGATCTTCGGAAAATCGTCCAGACGGCCCTGGAACGGAACCGGAAAAAGTACGCCCTGCAGCAAAAGCAGTTAAAGGACACGGAAAAAAAGGACAAATACAAGGTCTGGGGCGAGCTGATCCACACCTACGGCTATGGCCTGCCGGAAGGGGCCAAGGAGCTTTCCGCCGTCAATTACTATACCGGCGAGCCTGTGAAAATCCCCCTGGATCCCCAGCTTTCGCCCGGGGAAAACGCACAGAAATATTTTGACAAATACAATAAGCTCAAACGGACGTATGAAGCCCTTTCCCAGCTGATTTTGGATACGCAAAGCGAAATTACCCATTTGGAATCCATTTCCACCGCCCTGGATATTGCCGTTTCCGAAGACGATCTGGCGCAGATTAAAGAAGAGCTGGTTCAGTATGGCTACATCAAAAAACGGGCCGGCGGCAAAAAGGAAAAAATCAAAAGCAAGCCCTTTCATTATCTTTCTTCCGACGGATATCATATTTATGTGGGAAAAAATAATTTTCAGAACGAAGAGCTGACCTTCAAATTCGCCACCGGAGGCGACTGGTGGTTCCATGCCAAAGGCATTCCCGGTTCTCATGTAATTGTAAAAAGCGAAGGCCAGGAGCTGCCCGACCGTGTGTTCGAAGAAGCCGGAAAGCTGGCGGCCTACTATTCCAAATCCCGGGGCAGCGAAAAGGTGGAAATTGATTATCTGGAACGCAAAAACGTAAAAAAGCCTAATGGCAGCAAGCCGGGCTTTGTGGTTTACTATACCAACTACTCTCTGACCATTGATTCGGATATTTCCGGACTTACCCTTCTGGAATAATGAAAAGGGCTGTTTCAAAATTTTGTCAACGCTTGCAAAAACTGTATGTTTAGCATTTGAATCCCCGCATATAATAGTATCGTAGCCAACAAGGCTGCAAAACGAAAAGCCGCGGCAGCCACGCAGCGGCAATTACAAAGGAGGCTTTCAAAATGTCTAACAGTACCAACAAAGCAGTGATACCGGAAGCGAAGAGCGCATTAAACAGATTCAAATATGAGGTAGCCAGCGAGCTTGGCGTACCCCTGACAGACGGTTACAACGGAAACCTGACCTCTAAGCAGAACGGATCTGTCGGCGGTTATATGGTAAAGAAGATGATTGAAGCTCAGGAACGCCAGATGGCCGGTAAGTAAACGGACAAGAAGCGGCAGAGAAACGAATACGGAATGATTGTTCCGTAAGGTAAGAAAAAGAAAGAACGCCAGTTTGGAACTATTCTCCGAAAGGAGAAGCCTGAACTGGTGTTCTTTTGCTTCAGCGTCCTGTTTGGTTCTACTATTTTTACACTATACCTTTAGCAGCCGCAAAATTTCATCCATATTCCGTCTGCCATACACAATCCGCAAAATGAAGATCATTTTTTCATTAGAATCCGGCAAATAATACATCATATAATTTCCTACCAGTTTTTTTCTGACCTCCGTATTTGGTACAAATTCATTAATGACGAAAGAACCACTCTCCGGGAAAGAACATGCCTCCTCAATGGCCTCCTGCAATTTGTCCGCAAAATGCGATGCTGCCGTTGGATTTGCCAACTCCACAGCGATATATCCCACAATATCATCCAAATCGGCATTCGCTTTCTGCGTCAGCCGGTATCCCCATTTAGATTCCATATTTTCTCCTGATGTCGCTGACCGCTTTTTCTCCATCCACAGTCCGTCCAGCTTTTATATCCTCCAAACCTTCTATGACGGTTTTGGCTTCATACATTTTCTGCATGGTCCGCTCGTAGTATTCGATATCCATGACAACCAAACGACCGTACCCATTTTTCGTCACATAAACCGGCCCGTTTTCTTCCGCACAACGCCGTTCTACCTCAACCGTGTTTTTCAAATCACGCATAGGAATAATCTGCATAAAAGCGCCTCCCTTCTTGTGGTTTTATTTTACCCCAAATTTAGCCACAGGTCAATCTCTCATCGTACACGATACTCCAAATTCCATTCTAACTCTTACAATTTCCAAAAAACAGCCTCCGCTACAAATTCGCCGTCTCCACACAGGCATCCAAATACTCCAACACCTGCTCCCGCACCCGCTCATTCCAGGGCGCAGACAAATCCGGATCTTCCAGAAGAAGCCTTCTGGCCTCCTCGGAAGCCGCTTTTAGAATCCCGCTGTCCTGATAGATGTCCCCCAGCTTAAATTCCAAAAGGCCGCTCTGGCGGATTCCAAAAAAGTCCCCGGGGCCCCGGAGCTTCAAATCCTCCGATGCAATCAAAAACCCGTCGTTGGATTTGTTTAAAATCTCCAGCCGCTTTTGGGCACGCTCCCCCTCCGACGTGTTCACCATGATACAGTAGGATTGGGCGTCTCCCCGCCCTACCCGGCCCCGGAGCTGATGAAGCTGGGCCAGGCCGAACCGCTGGGCGTCTTCAATCATCATCACCGTGGCGTTGGGCACGTTTACTCCTACCTCAATCACCGTAGTGGATACCAGTACCTGGATGCGTCCTTCTGCAAAATCCTCCATCATCCGGTTCTTCAAAGCGCCCTTCATTTTGCCGTGCAGGCAGGCGATTTCCAGCCCCGGCAGCTCCTGCTGCAGCTTCTGGGTATATTCCGTCACGTTTTCAGCCTCCAGGCCCTCACTCGCCTCCACCAGGGGACAGATCACATAAGCCTGATGGCCCTTTTCTACCTCCTCCCGGATAAAAGAATAAGACTTCGGGCGGAATTTAGGGTCTACCACGCAGTTTTTGATGGGAAGGCGCTTTGCCGGCACCTCATCCACCACGGAAATGTCCAAATCCCCGTAAAGGATAATGGCCAGGGTCCGGGGGATCGGCGTGGCGCTCATTACCAAGATATGGGGCTGGGAACCCTTTTTATACAAATGCTCCCGCTGCTTCACGCCGAACCGATGCTGTTCATCGGTAATTACCAGGGCCAGGTTGTCAAATACCGTCCGCTCCTGAATCAGGGCATGGGTGCCGATCACCATGGCTTTCGCATAAAGCTGAATCCGGTCGTAAGCCCGCCGTTTCTCCTTCTGGGTCATGGAACCGGTCAAAAGGATAACCGGGACTTTCAGGCCGTATTCCTCACAGAGCTTGGAAAAAGTTTCGTAATGCTGGCGGGCCAGTACCTCCGTAGGGGCCATCAGCGCAGACTGGCAGCCGCTCTGGGCACAGTCCAGCATGGCCAGGAATGCCAGGATTGTTTTTCCGGAACCCACGTCCCCCTGGACAAGCCGCTGCATAATTTCAGGAGAACGCATGTTCTCTCTGATTTCCCCAAGGGCGCGCTTCTGGGCATTGGTCAGTTCATAGGGCAGCCGTTCCATGACCTGGTTGGCCCAGGAATCTTCTATGGGCGCAAATACAAATTCGTTCTTCACCTTCTCCATTTGCTGCTTCTGCAGCCGGGCCGCCAGGATGAACCGGAAAAATTCATCAAATACCAATCGTTTCCTGGCCGCTTCCAGGGCGGTCTGGCTCTCCGGAAAATGGATATTTTCCAGGGCATAGTTATATTCCGCCAGAAAATGACGCTGCCGGATATCCTCCGGCAGGTAATCCCTGGACAAATCCAGCTGTTCCAGCGCCTGCCGGATCTGCTTGGAAACCATGTTTTTGCTAAGCCCCTGGGTCAGGGCGTAGCAGGGCCACAGGCTGTTCTGCATCTGCTGATATTTTTCCGGAGCCAGGATCTGGGGCTGGTCTATGGAAAGCTGGCTGCCCTTTTTGGAAAGCTTCCCCAAAAACACGTAGTATTCTCCCCGTTTCAAGGCGTTTTTTATATAAGGCATATGGAACCACACCAGGGAAATACTTTTTAAATCTCCATTTAATTTTAAGGTAGTCACCTGCATTCTTCCGGTACTTCGAACCGTAGGAACTTTTTCTATCCGACCGGATACCGCGGCGCTCATTCCGTCGCCATGCTCCCCCTCATACAGCTCGTCCACTGTTTTTAAAGGGGGCAGCTTTTCATAATCCCGGGGATAATGAAGGAGTATATCACCAATGGTGTATACTCCTACTTTATGAAACAGCTGTTCCGTTTTCGCTCCGATTCCCTTCAATGCACCGATCGGTGAATGAATGTCCATTTCGAAGTTCTCCTTATTCTACCGATATCACATAGTAATAAATGGGCTGTCCGCCGGAGTGTACCTCCACCTCGCAGTCCGGATACGTCTCTTCCAGATAAGAAGCCAGTGTATCCGCCTCCTCCTCGGAAACCTCTTCCCCGTAATAAATACTGATAATAGCGGAATCCTCATCTACCAGCTGGGAAATCATGTCCTTGATGACCCCATCCATGTCCCGTCCTACGGAAAGAATGGAGGAATCCCCGATTCCCATATAGTCTCCCTGCTTGATGTTCTTATCCTCAATCAGCGTATCCCGTACCGCATACGTGACCTGTCCGGTCTTCACGTTCCCGATCTCCTCTAACATCCGCTGCTCATTGTCCTTTGCATCCTTATCCGGGATATAGTTCACCAGAGCCGTAATTCCCTGGGGGATGGTCTTGGTGGGGATTACAATCACGTCCTTATGCTCAATCAGGGAAGCCGCCTGGTTGGCCGCCAGGATAATATTCTTGTTGTTCGGTAAAATAAATACCGTTTCCGCATGCACTTCGTCAATGGCATTCAGCATATCCTCCGTGCTGGGATTCATGGTCTGCCCGCCGGGAATAATATAGTCCACGCCAAGGCCCTTGAAAATCTCGTTAATGCCTTCCCCGATGGAAACGGAGATGAACCCCATCTTCTTTCTGGGTTCTTCCGGAGCCGGCTCCTCCAGCTTCTTTTCCGCCATCTCGGCCTTCTGGGCGGCCGCCACCTTCTCGGCATCCTTGATCAGCTTCTCCTGATGCTCCTCCCGCATATTGTCGATCTTAATCCTGCTTAAGGAACCATAGGTCAAAGCCCGCTGTATCGCAAGTCCAGGGTCATTGGTATGTACGTGGACTTTTACAATCTCGTCGTCCGCGACAACCACAATGGAATCCCCGATGGACTCTAAATATCCCTTAAAATCGTACTCCTGATGGTCGGCCAGGGGATGTTCCAGCACTACAATGAACTCCGTACAGTAGCCGAACTTAATATCCGCTTCCGCCTGGGGCGTAATCTTCACTACTCCCGCGCTTTCCCGGGCTCCTTCAATGGTGTAGTCAATCTCTTTTCCCGTCAAGGCATCATAGGCCCCTTTGAGCACTTCCACAAGTCCCTGCCCGCCGGAATCCACAACCCCTGCCTGCTTCAGTACCGGAAGCATCTCCGGCGTCTGGCTTAAGACGTATTCCGCCTCCTTGATAATCTCTCCTAAAAATACCGTCAGATCTTCCGTCTCCCCAATCAGGGACAACGCCTTATCCGCCGCTCCCTTCGCCACCGTCAGGATGGTGCCTTCCTTGGGCTTCATAACGGCCTTATAAGCAGTCTCCACTGCCTTCTGAAGGGCATCGCATAAAATTACAATATCCAGCTCCTCATAGCTGCTGATCCCCTTTGTAAATCCCCGGAACAGCTGGGATAAAATTACACCGGAATTCCCTCGTGCACCCCGCAGGGAACCGGAGGAAATGGCTTTTGCCAGGGAGGCCATATTCAAATTCTCCTCCAAAGCCTGCACTTCCTTGGCCGCTGACATAATCGTCATGGACATATTGGTTCCGGTATCGCCGTCCGGCACCGGGAATACATTCAATTCGTTGATCCATTCCTTTTTCGCATCCAGATTCTTAGCGCCTGCCAAAAACATTTTCGCCAACAGGGAAGCGTCAATTGTATTGATTTCCACGTCTATTTCCTCCTTAATCAATGACTCTCACACCTTCAACGAAGATGTTGATTTTCTCGATTTTCATACCGGTAAATTCCTCTACCTGATATTTCACCGTACTGATTAAGTTATCAGAAACAGTTGAAATACTTACGCCATACGAAACAATCACATGGAAATTCAGGGTAATCTTGTTGTCCGTAATGACCACGCTGATTCCATGATTCAGATAATCCCGCTTCAAAAGCTTAACCAGCCCGTCTTTCACATTGACCGCGGCCATGCCGACGATGCCGAAGCATTCCACAGCCACAGAGCCTGCATAGGTGGATATTACATCCGTATCAATTAGCACTTTGCCCAGTTTTGTGTCCAATTGTCCCTTCATAAATTCAGACCTCCATTTATTCCCGCGAGCAACGAGCCAAGCAGCCGTACCTACACGGATATTTGGCAACTGCCGCGGGCTTCCCCCGCAGCCCTGCTGCGTATCAAATTAAATCCCCGTCCGCTTGCCGCGGGTAATGCTCCCGTAAGCAGCAGGGTTTTTATATACTAAGTATTATAACCGCTTTTCTATAAAAAGGGAACATTAATTTTTAGTTTTTTATAAATTTTTCATTTTCCGCTTGCAATCTTGTACTTTTTTTGATAGAATATCTTTGTTGTGAGCCTGCCCAAAAGTGTAGGCTTAGTAAATTGCAAGGAGGTGCAATTATGGCAAAATGTAGTGTTTGCGGAAAAGGTGCGCATTTTGGAATGAAAGTGAGCCATTCTCATAGAAGAACCAATAAAATGTGGCGGTCCAATGTGAAATCCGTTCGTTGTAAGGTAAACGGAGCTGCGAAGAGAATGTATGTTTGTACTTCTTGCTTAAGAAGCGGCAAAGTAGAAAGAGCATAGTGAGACAAAGGAAGGAGCTGGTTTTCAGCTCCTTTTTGTTTGCCTCATTTTTGTACCCTGATCGAAAATATCTCTTTGATTCCAGGGAATCTGTTTTAACAAAACAAATTATATCCTAATAAAAGCAAAACCGCGATCAGGATCAGTCCAATCAATGTATTATGGATCAGCAGCATCAAAAGCATACCCACCGCGACCCAGAATAAAATGAAACCGATACAACGTTTCATAAAACCACCCGAAAGTATAGTTCTTTATAGTATATGCTTTTTTCAAAGTTTCATGCAGAAACTGTCCCGCAGTAGGAAAAGCAAAGGACCGTCAGAGGACTTATCAAAAGCAGCCCCAAAACGGCGCCCAGCAGGGAGCCGGACAGGACGACCGGTAAATTCATCATCATATCCAGGAACAGCAAAAAATCCCAAAAGAAAGGTTATCCACAAATACTTTCTTTCGGGATTAAAAAAACTTTTTAAATTTCAGCACTTTTTACAACGAAAATGTGGCACCTGAACAGTAACATTTCTACCGCCCCTGTCATCATTTTATTTTTATTTTGATTGATATTGTAAACCATATCGTTTATAATAAAGGAAAAGGAGGTAGTCAAATGGCAACAACACCAACTCAGATTCGAATCGATGC
>CAJUSQ010000124.1 GCA_910588885.1 uncultured Lachnospiraceae bacterium | reverse complement strand
CAGGATTTTTACCGATCTGTCCCGAAGAAATGCGGGCACAGGGAATTGAAAAGTTTGATTTTATTTACGTGATCGGGGATGCTTATGTGGATCACCCCTCCTTCGGCCATGCCATTATCAGCCGGGTACTTACGTCCCGGGGTTATTCCGTCGGCATGATTTCCCAGCCGGACTGGAAAAATCCCGAAAGCGTCATGATTTACGGGGAACCCCGGCTGGGCTTTCTGGTGACCGGAGGAAACATGGATTCCATGGTAAACCACTATTACGTGTCAAAAAAACGCCGGGAAAAGGATGCTTTTACCCCCGGCGGCGTAATGGGACGGCGGCCGGATTATGCGGTGACGGCGTATTGCCGCCTGATCCGGCAGGCGTACCCGAAGGCGCCGATCCTGATTGGCGGGATCGAAGCCAGCCTGCGGCGCCTGGCCCATTACGATTACTGGTCGGACAAGCTGAAGCCCTCTGTTTTATTGGAATCCGGGGCGGATCTTCTGTTGTACGGCATGGGGGAACGCAGTATCATAGAAGCGGCGGAGGCGTTGGACAGCGGGCTTGCCGTAGAAGAGGTTACTTTTTTAGAGGGTACCGTTTATAAGACCAAAAACCGGGAAAATATCTACGACGCCCTGTTTTTGCCAAGCTATCAGGCGCTTTTGTCCGATAAGAAAAAGTATGCCGAAAGCTTTTATACCCAATACTGCAATACGGATCCCTTCAGCGGGCAGCGGCTGACGGAAGAATATGCGGACGGGGTTTTTGTGGTACAGAATCCTCCGGCGAAGCCTTTAAGCCAGAGGGAAATGGACGCGGTATACGGACTGCCCTATCAGCGTACCTATCATCCCAGCTATGAAAGGCTGGGAGGCGTTCCTGCCATCGAAGAGGTGAGATTCAGCCTGATCAGCAACCGGGGCTGTTTCGGCGGCTGCAGCTTCTGCGCCCTGACCTTCCATCAGGGCCGTATCATTCAGACCCGCAGCCACGAATCCATTTTAAAGGAAGCCGAAGGAATGGTGTGGGAACCGGATTTTAAAGGATACATCCATGATGTGGGAGGTCCCACCGCCAATTTCCGGGGGCCGTCCTGTGATAAAAATTTCACAAAGGGCGTATGTCCCAAAAAGCAATGCCTGTTCCCAAAGCCCTGTGAAAACCTGAACATTGACCATTCCGATTATCTGGCATTGCTTCGGAAGCTGCGGGAGCTGCCCAATGTAAAAAAGGTATTTATCCGTTCCGGCATCCGGTTTGACTATCTGATTTACGACAAAGACCCGTCCTTTTTGCGGGAGCTGTGTGAACACCATGTCAGCGGGCAGCTGAAGGTGGCCCCGGAGCATATTTCCGACCGGGTGCTGGAAAAAATGGGGAAGCCTGGGGCTGCCGTTTACAGACGTTTTACAAAGGCTTATCAGGACATGAACGTGAAGCTGAACAAACGGCAGTATCTGGTGCCTTATCTGATGTCCTCCCATCCCGGCTCAACCCTGAAGGAGGCCGTGGAGCTGGCGGAATACCTCCGGGACCTGGGGTATACGCCCCAGCAGGTTCAGGATTTCTATCCCACCCCCTCCACCCTGTCCACCTGTATGTACTATACGGGACTGGACCCCAGAACCATGGAGCCGGTGTATGTAGCGAAAAATCCTCATGAGAAAGCGATGCAGCGTGCCCTGATCCAATACCGCAATCCGAAAAATTATGACCTGGTGGCGGAAGCCCTGACAAAGGCCGGGCGGACGGATCTTATCGGCTATGAAAAGAAATGCTTTCTCCGTCCCAGAGGAGAGAAGAAGGCGCCAAGTCCCGGAGCCGGGGGCAGAACGGAGCGCCCCAGGAAGAAAAAAACCATTCGGAATGTCCATAAAAAGAAGAAATAGACGGGCTTTTCAGAAGAAACGGCCCTGAAATTCCCTCACAAAGGGAACGGGAGATCCCGAAGTTGTACCAGAAAGCGGAGGTACCCATGCAGAAATTTCAGATACGGGAAAACGAAGCCGGGCAGCGGCTGGACAAATACCTGAAAAAGCGGCTGTGCCAGGCGCCTTCCGGTTTTCTCTATAAAATGCTGCGGAAAAAGAATATTGTGCTGAACGGGAAGCGGGCGGACGGCTCGGAAAAGCTTTCCCTGGGAGATACGGTGACGTTTTTCCTGTCGGAAGAAACCATGCAGAAATTTTCAAAAGAAGAACATACGTTCCGTTCTGCGCAATATCCCAAGACGGCACTGGAAATCCTCTACGAATCCAGGGATATTTTAATCCTCAATAAGCCTGCCGGAATGCTTTCCCAGAAATCCAGGCCGGAGGACGTTTCGGCCAATGAATACATCCTCGGATATCTTCTGGAGCACAAGGCCCTTACGCCGGAGGAGCTTGCCACCTTTCGGCCCTCGGTCTGCAATCGGCTGGATCGGAATACCTCAGGCATCCTGGCGGCGGGAAAGACCCTAAGGGGCCTGCAGCAGCTGTCCGCCCTGTTCCGGCAGCGGGATTTGGAAAAATATTATCTCTGCCTGGCGGCCGGGGAGCTGAAGGAGCCTCTGGAACTGGAGGGGTATCTTTGGAAAGACGAAGCACACAACCAGGTAACCGTGAGAAATGACGGAAACAACCGGGAAACGGGCAGGCCCATTCGGACCGGTTTTCGGCCCATCCGGCAGTTTCAGGGCTTTACGCTGCTGGAGGTACATTTGATTACCGGGCGTTCCCATCAGATTCGTGCTCATTTGGCCAGTATCGGACACCCCGTGGTCGGGGATGCCAAATATGGGGATGCGGCGGTAAATGCCCGTTTCCGGAAAAGCTGCGGGCTGAAAGGACAGCTTCTTCATGCCTGCCGGTTGCAGCTGCCCAAGGCTTTCTGCGAAGAGGCGGCTCTCCCGAAAGAGCTTTGCAAAGAGGCGTCCTTTTCCGAAGGGAGCCGCAAAGAAGCGTCTTTTTCCGAAGGAATCTGCATCGAAGCGCCCCTGCCCCGGGAATTTCAGCGTGTTCTGGCATATTTGGAGCAGACAGAGAGGGAATGATTTTACAAAGGAAGGCAAACTATGAAGTTATATATTATGCGTCACGGAGAAACGGACTGGAACAAGCAGGGCCTGATTCAGGGCTCGGCGGATATTCCCCTAAACGAATATGGGATCGCCCTGGCAGAGCTTACCCGGGACGGGCTGGCAGCGGAAGGCATCCGGTTTGATAAAATTTTCACAAGTCCTTATCAGCGGGCGGTGCAAACGGCCCAAATCATTGCCGAACCCTCGGGTGTGGAGGTTCAGCCTGCAAAAGCCATCCGGGAAATGAGCTTCGGCGCCTATGAGGGCATAAAAATCCGGGAGCTTCGGACAAATCCGGCCTACCGGGAAATCAACAAATGCTTTGACGACCCGGTTCACTATGTCCCGGAAGGGGAAGCGGAAAGCTACGAGGAAGTGTTTGCCCGAATCCGGGGATTTTTGGATCAGACCATCCTTCCGCTGGAAAAAAGCTGCGGACGGGTATTGGTGGTATGCCACGGCGCGGTTATCCGGGCGTTTTTGTGCATCATCAAAAATTTGCCCCTGGAAGAGTATTGGAAGATCCATCAGCCCAACTGCAGCATCAATATTGCAGGGGTTACGGAGGGGCAGATTTTCATGCAGGAGGAAAACCGCCTTTATTATGAGCCGAAAATTTCGGCAGGAAGAAGGTTTGTCTGATGCCCACCTGGAATTCCCGGGGCCTAAGGGGTTCCACCCTGGAAGAATTTATCAACCGCACCAATGAAAAATATCTGGACAGCGGGCTGGCCCTGATTCAAAAGGTGCCCACCCCCATTACGCCCATCCGGATTGACAAGGAAAGCCGCCATATTACCCTGGCTTATTTTGAACAGAAGAGTACGGTGGATTATATCGGCGTAGTGCAGGGAATCCCGGTATGCTTTGATGCCAAGGAATGCCACACCGATACCTTTCCCCTCCAAAATATACACGAACACCAGTTTGTATTTATGGAAAATTTTGAAAAACAAAAGGGGATTGCGTTCCTGATCCTGTTTTTCACCCATCGGAGCGAATTCTATTATCTGCCCCATCAGCGGCTGACGGAATTCTGGAACCGGGCGAAAGAGGGCGGACGGAAAAGCTTCCGTTATGAAGAGCTTGCCCCGGAATTTTTCCTTCATCCCAAGGGCGGCGTGCTGGTGCCTTATCTGGAAGGGATGCAGCGGGATTTGGAAGGACGGCCTTGATCGGAAAAGCGGCCCAGATATGGAAGAACCCAGCCTTGACATGGAAGAACCATTCCGTTATAATAGATTGATGAGATTTTCATATGGTAGCATAGCAGTGCACTAAAGTGCCTGCAAATGCGGAAGGAGTTTTATGATACGAAGTTTATTACATACCCCGGAGGGTGTACGGGATCTCTATAATCAGGAATGTGCAAGGAAGCTTGCGCTGGAGGAGCGGCTGAAAGCCCTGCTGAAGCAGTACGGGTACGGGGCAATCCAGACCCCGACCTTTGAATTTTTCGATATTTTCAGCCGGGAAATCGGCACGACGCCTTCCAGGGATTTGTACAAGTTTTTTGACCGGGAAGGGAATACCCTGGTGCTGCGTCCGGATATTACCCCCTCGGTGGCCCGTTCCGTCACGAAATATTTTGCCCGGGAGGACATGCCCATCCGCCTGTGGTATCAGGGCAATACCTTTATCAATAACAGCAGTTATCAGGGACGGCTGAAGGAAACCACCCAGCTGGGCGCGGAGCTGATCGGCGACGATTCCGTGGATGCGGATGCGGAGATCCTCTCCCTGGTGGTACAGGCTTTAAAGACTGCCGGGCTGAAGGAATTCCAGATCACCGTAGGCCATGCGGATTTTTTGAAAAGCCTGGTTACCGAAGCCGGACTTACGGAGGAAACCGCTCAGGAGCTATACGCCCTGATTGCCAATAAAAACTTTTTCGGGGTGGAGGAGCTGGTGGAAACGGTTTCCATGGCCCCGGAATTGAAGCAGCTGTTCCAAAAGCTGGGGATCCTCTATGACAATGCCGGACAGCTTTCGGAAGTACGGCAGCTGGCCCGGCCCTATCCCAGGATTTCAGGGGCGGTAAATCGGCTGATTTCCCTTTACGAAGCGATTTCCTATTATCAGATCGCGCCCTATGTGTCTCTGGAGCTGGGGATTCTGAGCAGCTTTCAGTATTATACCGGGATTATTTTTGCAGGCTATACCTTCGGCAGCGGGGAACCCATTGTAAAAGGAGGCCGCTACGACGACCTGCTTCCTTATTTCGGAAAACAGGCGCCTTCCATCGGCTTTGCCGTGGTGGTCGACCAGCTGATGGCCGCATTGTCCCGCCAGAAAATCCGGATTCCGGTTCCAAACCGCTGTAAACTTTTGGTCTATCATCCCTCACGCAGGCAGGAAGCTATCACGCAGGCCATGGAGCTGCGGGCCCAGGGAGAAGAAATCCTGCTGGAATGCTGGCAGGAGGGACGTTCCAGGGAAGCATACCGGGATTATGCCGGACGGTTCTGCTGTGTGGATACGGTTTTTCTGGAAGAACCCGGATTTGAAAAAACCGGAATGGAGGAAACATTGTGAGATATTTAACATTCGCCCTGGGCAAAGGCCGTCTGGCCCGGCAGACACTGGAAACCTTCGAAAAAATCGGCATTACCTGCCAGGAAATGAAGGATAAAAATACAAGGAAGCTGATTTTTGTCAACGAGGAACGCAAGCTGCGGTTTTTCCTTTCCAAAGGCCCCGATGTGCCCACCTATGTGGAATACGGGGCAGCGGATATCGGGATTGTAGGGAAGGATACGATACTGGAAGAGAAGCGCAATATTTACGAGGTGCTGGATTTGGGCTTTGGAAAATGCCGGATGTGCGTCTGCGGCCCTAAGGATGCCCGGGAACTTCTGCAGCATCAGGAGCTGATTCGGGTGGCTACCAAATATCCGAATATTGCAAAGAATTATTTTTATAATAAAAAACACCAGACAGTGGAAATTATAAAGCTGAACGGCTCCATCGAGCTGGCTCCCATCGTAGGGCTGTCCGAAGTGATCGTGGATATCGTGGAAACCGGGTCCACCCTGCGGGAAAACGGCCTGAATGTCTTAGAGGAGATCTGTCCCCTGTCCGCCCGGATGGTGGTAAACCAGGTCAGCATGAAAATGGAACATGAACGAATCACAAAATTAATTTCTGATTTAAAGGAACTTCTGTCTGGTGAAAATAATGAAAAGATGATTTAATAAGCTTGCTATAGGAAGGTATAGAGGATGAAAATACAAAAATTAACAGAAGATGTAAGACAAAATCTTTTGGAGGATCTGTTGAAACGCAGCCCCGGCAGTTATCCGGAATACGAAAGCCGGGTACAGGAAATCATCGGCCGGGTATGCCGGGAAGGGGATGCGGCGCTTTTTTCCTATACGGAACAATTTGACAAAGCCGTGCTTTCCGAAGATACCGTAAGGGTGACCGAAGCGGAGATTGAGGAAGCCTGCGGGCAGGTGGACGAAAAGCTTTTGGAAGTGATGAAAAAAGCGATTGTAAACATACGTTCTTACCATGAAAAGCAGAAGCGCTACAGCTGGTTTGACAGCCGGGAGGACGGCGTGCTGCTGGGCCAGAAGGTAAGCCCCTTATCCAGCGTGGGCGTCTACGTGCCCGGTGGGAAGGCCGCGTATCCTTCCTCGGTCCTTATGAATGTGATTCCCGCCAAGGTGGCAGGAGTAAAGCGCATCGTAATGACAACCCCCTGTAATCGGGAGGGAAAGGTAAATCCCGCTACGTTAGCGGCCGCCCGGGAAGCCGGCGTGACCGAAATCTATAAGGTCGGCGGCGCTCAGGCCATTGCGGCCCTGGCGTTCGGTACAAAGTCCATTCCAAAGGTGGATAAAATCGTGGGCCCCGGGAATATTTACGTAGCCCTGGCGAAGAAAGCCGTATTCGGCCATGTCAGCATTGATTCCATTGCAGGCCCCAGCGAAATCCTGGTTTTGGCGGATGAAACGGCCAATCCCCGGTTTGTGGCGGCGGACCTGCTGTCCCAGGCTGAGCATGACGAAATGGCCAGTGCCATTTTGATTACCACCAGCGAAGCATTGGCCCATCAGGTTTCCCAAGAGGTAGACCGGTTTACGGCTTCCCTGTCCCGGAAGGAAATTATTGAGAAGTCTTTAGAAAATTATGGTTATATTTTGGTGGCGGAGGATCTGGAAACCGCCATTGACGCCGCAAACGAAATTGCTTCCGAGCATCTTGAGATTCTCACCCGGGACCCCTTTGCGGTTATGATGAAAATCAGGAATGCCGGGGCGATGTTTTTAGGCCCCTATGCCAGCGAGCCCTTGGGTGATTATTTTGCCGGCCCCAACCATGTGCTGCCCACCAACGGCACCGCAAAATTCTTCTCCCCCTTAGGAGTGGATGATTTTGTGAAAAAGTCCAGCATCATTTCCTATTCCAGGGAAGCGCTGGAACCCATTTATTCGGATGTGGCAGCCTTTGCGGACTGTGAACATCTGACGGCCCATGCCAATTCCATCCGGGTACGGTTTGAAGAATAAGACACGCTGCCAGCGGAAATCAAATTAACATTTTATATAAAATCAGCATTTAACAAACAGGTACGGCGTTGCAGGCAGCAGATGTGAAGTCCCTTGCTGTTTCTGCAATACGGTACCGGATAAGGAGGGAAATACCTTGTCGGAACGAAAATCACAAGTGAACCGGAAAACAAAGGAAACCGATATTAAAATGAACCTGAATCTGGACGGAAGCGGGATCGCCCAGGTAGATACCGGGATCGGTTTTTTTGACCATATGCTGGACGGGTTTGCCCGCCACGGGCTGTTCGACCTGAAGGTGACCATTACCGGAGATTTGATTGTGGATACCCATCATTCCATTGAAGACTGCGGCATTGTATTGGGAAATGCCGTCCGCAAGGCCGTGGGCAACAAAAAGGGAATGAAACGGTATGGCAGCTGTATCCTTCCCATGGACGAAACCCTGGTACTCTGTGCCATTGACCTTTCCGGACGCCCCTATTTTTCCTTTGAAGGGGAATTTCCCACGGAAAAAATCGGGTATATGGATACGGAGATGGTACGGGAATTTTTCTATGCCATTTCCTACAGTGCGGCCATGAACCTGCACATGAAGATCCTTTCCGGCAGCAACAGCCACCATATGGCGGAAGGGCTTTTTAAAGCCTTTGGACGTGCGCTGGATGAAGCGACCATGATCGATGCCCGGATTACGGACGTACTTTCCACAAAAGGGACGTTGTAAGTAAAGCGGGTAAAATAGAAAATTTCCACGAAAGGAATTTTAC
>CAJUSQ010000123.1 GCA_910588885.1 uncultured Lachnospiraceae bacterium | reverse complement strand
AATACAAAAATCTTCTCAATCCGGGACCTGTCCGCTGCAAATTCCCTGCTTTCCGGCCCTACCATCAGCGCGGCTTCCCCGGTGGGTGCAATCGCCACGCCGCACCGCTCAAACAAGGGCCAGAAGCCCGAAAAATACCGGGCATTCGCATAATCCGCTTCATTGGAATTCACAATCAGCGCGTCCAGCCCTTCCCGGCGCAGAATCTCCGCCGCCCGTTTTGCCCGTTCCTGATATTCCCCGTCCGGAATCCGAATTGTTCCATGTTCTGCCATATGAAAAACCTCCCAATCTGTAATTCTTGCTATGCCCGGACCACAGTCACGCCCTGTCCGGACTGCCAACTTCTGCTTCCCAAACGAAATGCACCAGGCGCCCGGTGCATTCCGCTCCCGGGCCCCTGTAAAATGCCGTTAATCCAGATGATAAATCTCCTTCATACCGGACCAGAATTCGCCTTCCTCCCGGTCCTCCAAAGGCTGCATCAAAGGCTTCACCACATCCCACCAAGCCTGGGTGTTGGGGTCTGCCGCCATCTTGGCCATATCCGCCTCAAAATCGTCTCCGTCATACTCGTAGTAGGCGAACAGATATTCCCCTCTGCTGTAGATGGAATAATTTTTCAAATGGCACTCCTTAATCATTTCGTTTACCCCGGGCATCGGGTTGGCATGCCATTTTGCATACGCCTCTAAATCCTTCACCTTAATCATTTCCCCAAATCGTCTAACTGCCATCCAAATTCCCCTTTCCCGAACCGGCGTCAATCGCCTTGCCGCCGTATCATGTGTACTTTTCCAAACGCCTGAACCCTTCTATCTCTTCAAACGTCTTAATAAACCTTCTGCGCCTCTTCAAACATCTTAATAAACCTTCTGTGCCTCTTCAAACAGTGCATGGATATTTGCAGGGGGCACATCCTCCATAATCGCCTCATGGCTGGGAGAAATCACCAGGCCCGTGGGGAAGATGGTACGCAGCTCCTTCACCTTGGCCCGCACCTGTTCCGGCGTCCCGTTTACCAGAAGGTCCTGGGTATCCACACCGCCGCAGAAGGCCACCTGGGTCCCGAACTTCTCCTTCAGTCCCTGGGGCTCCATCCCTGCTGCCAATGCCTGAATGGGATGTACCACGTCTACCCCTGCTTTGATCAAATCCGGAATTACTTCGGCAATGGAGCCGCAGGAATGATAAATCACCTTTAACCCATAAGAGTGGGCCTGGTCTACCAGCTGCTTGCAGCCTGGGATAATGAAGTCCCGGACGCACTGGGGCGACAGCATCAGCCCCCGCTGGCTCCCCATATCATTTCCGATTAATACGGCATCCAGCTTGCCCTTGGTGGCTTCAAAGAAAATCTCATTGGCCCTTAAATAAAATTTTACAATCTTCTCGTCCACGGCTTCATAGATTTCCGGATTGGAAAGCATGTTCATCAATGCCGTTTCCATCCCGAAGGACGCACAGGTGTCCTGGAAATGGGCCGACCAGCACATGGCCATGCGTACCTTATCCTCCGGAGCAGCCTCCACCCGGCGGCGGCATTCCTCCACATCAATGTATTTCTCCGGATCCGGCCATTCAAAGAAATCCAGATCTTCCGGCTCTTCCGCATCCTTAAAGCAGCCGTCCGCCGTCAGGGTACGGTCCTCGGTGTCCACATCCCCGTCCATGTACCAGTCAAAAGCCGCATAGATGGCGCTTGCCGTGGGGGACTTATACGGCACCTCAATGGCATAGAAATCGTCTCCCACCGCCAGCTTCAATTCATGCATACTCTTTACACCGTAATGCTCAAATAAAGCAGGCTGGGCCTTGATATCCGGCATTCCCAGCCAGGCGGCGGGACGGTCTACCGGCTCTCTTTGAATGGTTGCAAAAAAACGTTCTCTGCTATTCATAGTAATCTCTCCTTTTCCATGGGAATTCATCAATATCATCATAAGTTATCTTCATTATAAGAATTTTTTTGTTGAAGTTCAACAAGTTTTTATTTTTTATTTTAAACGTTTCACTTTTCATTGACTTTCCTCTTTTCCTGTGCCACACTATAGGAAGAAGGAGGTCTTTCTATGGTCACATTAAAGGACGTAGCCAAACGGGCCGGGGTATCCGTAGCCACCGTTTCCTACTGCATTTCCGGGAAAAAGAGCATCAAACTGGAAACCCAGCTGAAGATCCGGGAAGCCATTTCGGAGCTGAACTATATTCCCAATTACTCCGCCCGCAGCCTGAAAAACAACGTTTCCGACGAAATCGGCGTGATCCTGCCCAACCTGGACGATTCCACCAATTCCGAAATCTTAAAGGGCATTATCGCCCAGGCAGAGCTGGCGCATTTTTCCGTAAATATTGCCTGCAGCTACAACAATCCCCGCAATGAACAGGAGATCATTACAAAATTTATCAGCAAGAATTATGCCGGAATTATCCTGATGACCTGCCAGTCCCAGAATTCCGACTTTTTCAAGCGTACCCTGGACCAGTACCAAATCAGCCATGTTTTTATCATGCGCCTGCCCAAGAACATTTCCGCCAATTTCCTGGGCTTCGACAACTACAACACCGTTTTCCATCTGACAAAGCTCCTGATTCAAAAAGGGTATTCCGACATTGCCCTGGTGATCGGGCCTTCGGATTTCTTTTCGGAAGGGGAATGCGTCAACGGCTATTCCGAGGCCCATGACAGATACGGCCTGGACTACCGCCCGGAAAACATCCTCTATACGGACATGTCCAAGGAGGGGGCCTTTAAGGAAACCATGCTCTACCTTTCCACCTATCTGCCCCAGGCCATCCTGACCTCTTCGCAAACCATAATGGACGGGGTCCTGGAAGCCTGCGAGATCCACGGCATCATCCCCGGAAAGAACATATGTTTGATCACCCTGTCCGAAGAACGCTGGAATGTATCCTGCTACCGTCCCGATGTGATTCAGACCTCTGCCACTGCCTATACCCTGGGAGAGGACAGCTTCCGCATCCTGATGGAGGACACTATTTCCCCTCAGCTTTACGACCGGAAATTCCGGCTTTACAAGGACAATATTCTGGATATGGAGCTTTCCCTTCCTGCCCCGCCCATAACGCCGGTACCGATTGCCGCCCATCCAAAATGCGCCCTTCGGATTGCCAGTGTGGATCTGCCTACCATCCGGGCAATCCAGGCCGTCAGCTGCAAATTTTCCCTGGACTCCGGCGTCCTTCTGATTTTCGACTTTTTCACCCTTCAGGAACTGTTTTCTTTGATTGAAAAAGACACCCGATCGGAAAGGCCCCTGTACGATCTGTACCTGACGGACGTTTCCTGGATGTCTTATTTTTCATTTAAAAATGTATTCCTGGACATTACCGGGATCTTAAAGGGTATCCCGGAGCTTTGGAACGCCGTTTTTCCGAAAAATCTGGACAATGCCAAAATCAAAGACCGCTACTATGGCTTTCCGGTCATCGGCGGCACCCAGTTTCTGTTTTACCGGAAAGACCTTTTTGAAGACCCGATGCTGCAGAAGCACTATAAGGAGGAGCACAGCATCTCTCTGCGGCCTCCCAAAACCTGGACCGAATACAACCGGATTGCCCGGTTTTTTACCCGGGAATATACGCCCTCCTCCCCCACCAAATACGGGGCTGCCATCCCCACCAGCCTGCCCGAGGACTTTATTTTAGAGCTTCTGACCAGGATGTGGAGTTATGAAGGGGGCCTGGTCGACCACCAAAGCCAGCTGCGGCTGAACACCCCGCAAAATGTCCGGGCTTTAAACAGTATGCTGGAAACCGCCAAATACAGCTCCCCCTATACCAATCTGCGGGAAACCACATTCGAACAGATCGGCAACGGCAGCATTGCCATGGCCATCTCTTTCACCGAATACGCCTCTAAGATCCAGAACAGCCTTCATCCGGAATTTTTGTCCAAAATCGGCTACAGTACCATTCCCGGCGGCATTCCGGCCAACGTGGGCTGGCACCTCTGCGTTTCCCGGCAGACGGAACATCCAGAAGAAATCAAACATTTGTTCGAGTTTCTCTGTCAACGGCAGATCAGCTATTATCAAACCATCCTGTGCGGCCAGTCCACCTTGATTTATCCCCATGTCCGTCACGAGCTGCTGCGTCTCTATCCCTGGCTGGATTTAACGGCCCGGGGCCTTTCCTACTGCCGGAACCGCCGCTATCCCGTAAAGGGCAAAAAGCAGCTGATCGTCCCCGCCGATTTCGAAGCCAACCTAAGGATGGCTTTTCAAAAGATCCGGGACGGGGAACTGCCCATTGCCGAGGCGCTGGAGGAGTGCCAGTCCAACATTGTGAACCAGTTTTTCTGAACACACAGCCGTTTTGAACGCATAACCATTTTGAGTACACCGCCTTTTTCATCACCTATGGGGGATTTCAATCAAAAGAGCCGGTGGTTTTCACTCATGAAAGTTTAAACCACTGGCTCTTTCTCACAAAACCGGCATCGAAACCGTAACTTCTATTTTGTCTTCACGCGTTTCCGTTTCAGCAGCCTAAAGCCGCCGCCGGTGAACTTCGTACTCAGAATCAATACGATAATCAGAAGCCCGCCCCAAATCAAGCTTGCGTGATAGGGATTCAGGTTTGAGAACATATTTACACCTGAGGAAATAATCTGGATGGATACAATGGCCAAAAGCACATTGAAAATCTTGCCCATGCCGCCGTCCGGGATCACACCTGCCAATACCAGAATCAGGATCACGTTCATCACATAAGCGGTACCATAATCCGCCTTCGCGGAATTCATGGTAGATACCATCAGCATACAGCCGAAGCAGCAGATAATATCAGCCAGAACAAATGTTCCGATAATCATTCCCTTAGTATTAATAGCAGAGAATTTCGCTGCTTTTACGTTGGTTCCGATCATATACAGCTTCTTGCCGTAAGTGGTGAATTTCAGCAGGAATGCACAAATGGCAAACACGATGATGAAAATCAGAAGGGGAACCGGAAGGAACCCGAACAGCATGGTATGGCCGATTTCCGTATACAGGGGCAGTACGCCGGTAACGGCATAGCCCTGGGTAAGGGCCGTAGACAGCCCAAGCCAAACCAGCTGCATGGCAATGGTCGCCATTACAGGCGGGATATTCAGATAAGCAATCAGCACGCCGTTAATCACACCGCCGATCGCCCCGATTGCGGCTACAATCAAAAGGCTCACAAGGATCACACCCATCATTTGCCCGTTGGACATCCCTTCTGTCGTATGGGCCGCCATATAGCGAACCGCCATAATCGTGGCAAAGTCTCCCAATGCTACAAAGGACATATCAATATTCCCGCTGATAAAGCAGAACATAATGCCAAGGGTCATAAGGCCGAATTCCGGGAACTGCATCATAACGCCCTTCCAGGTACCTACCGTCCAAAGGATGCTCCCTTTTGTAATGGTAAAGAAGAGCAGGAGTACAACCAGCAGCACAAGCAGCATTACCGTATAATTATTTTTCCGGGAAAAATCTTTTACTTTTTCTAACATACAATCCCTCCTCTCCTATTTTCTGCGGCGCATTGCCTGAATCGCAGATACCGTTACACCAACCAGAATCACAAGGCCGTTAAAGAAATTCTGCCAATACGTATCAATTCCCATCAGCAGCATACTGTTGGATACTACGGTAATGATCCCAACGGCACAAACCGTTCCGAATACGGAACCCTCGCCTCCGAAAATACTGGCGCCTCCTAAGATAACGGCAGGAATAATCGTCATTTCCTTCCCTACCATAGCCTTGGGGATGGACTGGCGGGCCATACATACACGGATCATACCGATCAGGCCCGCGGTAGCCCCTACCGACGTATACAGGATGAATTTTACCCGCTTTACATTGTAACCGGCACGTTCTGCGGACACTTCGTTGCCTCCGATGGCATATAACGCCCGGCCGAACATGGTTTTATTCAAAACAAAAGAAGTAATGATACACAAAAGTACAAAAGGTATAAACATCGTAGTCATGGTGGAACGCAGTCCGGCAGAGTTCACAACTTCGAACAGATAAGATTCTCCCAAATTACGGAAACCAACCGGAAGGGTGGAGGTAATCTCCTTCAGTTCCAAAAGCCCCATGGTGATTCCCACAAAGAACGTCTGGGTACCCAGGGTAATAATCATGGTATTTAACTTAAAATTGGCAATAATCCAGCCGTTGAACATTCCAAGCACCGCACCGATTACAATAGCCAGAAGAAAGCCGATAATCGGATTGGTCGTACACCAGCCCATGCTTAAGCAGATGGTCGTGGACAGGGAATAAGCCAGAGCCGCTACGGCAGGAAAGGAAAGGTCAAATCCGCCGGAAACCATAACCAGCAGACAGATCATTGCAAACATGCCGTCTACCACCATCGCCCTAAGAATCGTTACAACGGTGCTGGATTCAAACAGCTGTCCGCCGGAAACGATCTGAATCACAATGCACATGATAATCAAAACCAGAAAAATCCAAAACTCCGTCCTTCCGGTCATGCGCTTTAACGTAGCTTTGTTCATATGTAGTCCCCTCCTTAACGAATAATATCCAAAATATTGTTTTCGGTTATGTCATCGCCTGTCATCTCGCCTACAATCCGGCCTTCCTTCATAACAATGACACGGCTGCAGTTTACCACAACCTCCGAAAGGTCATCCGATATGATAATTACCGCAAGGCCCTCATTGGCAAGGCCATGCACCAGCGCATGGATATCTTGCTTCGCTCCTACGTCTACCCCCACGGTGGGGCCGTTTAGGATCAATACGTCCAGATCATTGCTTAACCACTTGGAAAGCACGATCTTCTGCTGATTCCCGCCGGACAAGGTAGAAGCAAATTTCCGGACATCGTCCGTCTTAATGGAAAACTTCTGTTTCCAGATATTGGCATCATCCAGAATATCCTTTTCCTTAATAATCCCCAGGGCATTGGACAATCGTTTCAGGGAGGATAAGGTAATATTGTCCGAAATGGACTGCTGCAGACATAATCCTTCTGTCAGACGATCCTCGGGCACATAGCCGATCTTTAATTTCTGTGCATGGATGGGGCTTGCAATCTTCACCTGCTGCCCGTTCAGGGTAATAGTCCCTTCCTTGGGATGCTCCAGGCCGAACAAGCTTAAGGCAAGCTCCGTACGTCCGGAGCCCAGAAGCCCCGTAATCCCCAGGATCTCCCCTTTTCGGAGTTCAAAGGACACATCCTCGAACTTGCCCTTTAAGGTCAGATGCTCGGTCTTTAACACCGGCTCCTTGCTGACATTCTTCGGTATAAAATGATCGTCGGTCAGCTCCCGGCCGGTCATATAATAGGTGAATTTCTGGGGCGTAAGCTCTGCCGTAGGCCCGGCATAAACATTCTCCCCGTTCCGCATAATGCAGACGTCATCGGAAATCTCAAAGATCTCTTCCGTCTTATGGCTGATGAACATAATTGCAATCCCGCTGTCCCTTAGCTGACGGGCCGTCTTAAAGAGGGCGTCCACTTCCTTCTTGGTCAGGGCAGTCGTAGGCTCATCCATAATAATCAGCTTCGCATCAAACAAAAGCGCCCGGCAAATAGCAACCAGCTGCTTGTCAGCTACGCTTAATTCTCCCATTTTCGCATTTAAATCTATGTTGTAACCGATTTTCGACAAAGCTTCCTTCGCAGTGGCTTCCCAGCGTTTGCGGTTCACAAGCTTCTTTCCGGCAGTGATTTCAGAGTTAATGGCCAGATTCTCCATAACCGTCAGATTCGGAAAAATGGACAAATCCTGGTAAATTACCTGGATCCCCAATTTGGTGGCTTCCGCAGGCGTGATCTTCGTAATAGGCTTTCCTTCAAAAATCACTTCCCCTTCATCCTTCGTATAAACCCCGGAGATAATTTTCACAAGTGTAGACTTTCCGCAGCCGTTCTCGCCGGCCAGGCACATGACTTTGCCGGGCCTGACTTTAAAATTCACATTTTTTAACGCATGAACACCTGCAAACGATTTACATATACCAGTCATTTCCAGTAAATATTCTGCCATCGAGGTACAGCCTCCTTTACATTCGTGATTGTATAAGGCAGAGAAGCATCGCTTCTCTGCCCCATACCGTTCCTGGCAATGGAAAAACCCGCTCCATTGCATACATCATATTGCTATTGCTTTAGAATCCAAAGTCGTTTACATTCTCAGTCGTAACGGCGATCTGCCCCTGTCCAATGATAACCTTATCCTGGATATCTACCGCATTATAACCTTCTTCGCCTAAGTCCGCACCTGCTGCGATTTCTTCTCCATTGAACATCTTAACGCCCAGGTTCAGCATAACCTTTGCGGAGATGCCCGGGTTCCACAGTGCAACAGAACCTAAGGTCCCGTCCTCTAAGTAGTCCTTTACTTCCAGGGGCA
>CAJUSQ010000122.1 GCA_910588885.1 uncultured Lachnospiraceae bacterium | reverse complement strand
GGCATCAATAGGCAGGAGGACATGGTGGAACAAAAGAAAATCGGACAGATTAAGGAAGAATTGCAGGCAGCAGCGCAGGAGCAGCTGCCTGATTTTATCAGGACCTATGAAAGTGATCCAAGAAGCGGCGTGCAGAAGCTGGTGGCCCAGGCCGAAAAACGGGTGGAAGGGCTGAACGCGGAACGGCGGCGGATTTGGGAGCTGGGAGCATATGAACGGGAATACGGGGCTTTTCAGGCGATCTGTGGGGTGGACGAAGCGGGCCGCGGGCCTTTGGCCGGGCCGGTGGTGGCCGGGGCCGTGATTTTGCCCAGGGACTGTGAGATTTTGTATATCAACGATTCCAAGAAGCTAAGCGCCGGAAAACGGGAAGAGCTTTATGAAATCATTCAGGAAAAGGCAGTTGCCGCAGCCATCGGCATGGTGGGGCCAAAGCGGATCGACGAGATCAATATTTTGCAGGCAACTTATGAAGCCATGCGGGAAGCGATTCAGAATTTGCAGGTAACACCCGATATATTATTAAACGATGCAGTGACGATTCCGGGGGTGACGATCCGCCAGGTTCCGATTATCAAGGGAGACGCTAAGAGCATTTCCATCGGGGCGGCCAGTATCCTGGCAAAAGTAACCCGAGACAGGCTGATGACAGAATATGACAAGGTTATGCCGGAATACGGATTTGCATCCAACAAAGGCTATGGCTCCAAGGCACATCTGGCGGCCTTGCAGGAGTATGGGCCGAGTCCGATTCATCGGGCGAGCTTTATTCAGAAATTTATAAATGAAAGAAAATGATCCGGAGGACAGATAGAACATACGTTCTTCGCGGAGAAAATCCATGCTGCCCGGATCATTGGAATTCCATACAGAAATCCGAGGTGGTCATATGCAGAGGGTGGACGGATTCTCTCTCTATCAGAATCAATTTCAGCAAGGACAGGGCACTCAGGCAGCAGCTTCAGAGAGCAGCAGCGGAGTGCGCCAGGAATTGCCGCAAATGGCAAAGGGAACGGTATTTGAAGGCAATATCACCGAGATCAAAGACAATCATGTGCAGCTGCGCCTGACCAACGGCCAGAGCCTTTCGGCCCAGCTGGAGCCCGGTGTGCAGGTACGTTTGGGAGAACCGGTGCTGTTTGAGGTAAAATCCAATCAGGGCGGTCAGATCCTGCTTCGGCAGGTTCCGGTAAACAGCGAATATAACCCGACGCTGCAAAAGGCCCTGACAGCCGCAGGAATGCCGGTAAACCAGAAAAATCTGGATTTGGTGGACTCTATGATGAAAAATCAGATGTCAATCGGCCGGGACAGCCTGGCAGCTATGGCACGTCAGCTGATGCGTTACCCGGGGACGACGGTGGAAACACTGATACAGATGCAGAAGCTGGGATTTCCGGTGAACAAGGAATCGGTGGGACAGTTTGAAGCGTATAAGGCAGGAGAACATTCCCTGTTAAATAAATTTTCACAGGTAATGGAGCAGCTTCCGGAACTGGTGGGCGGCAAGGGCGGATCGGCAGAAGAACTGCTGAAGCTGCAGAATCAGCTTCTGGATATCCTGGAGGTTGGCGCCGGGGAAACAGGATCCTTGTCGGAAGCGGCCGGAAAAGGCGAAGGGATCCAGACGCTTTTGGATGGCATGCAGGCCGGAAAGGACGGAGCCCTTTTGGAAAACCTTCTGTCAGGCACCGGGGAAGGGGCTGCGGGAGTTTTGGGAGACGGAGCGGCAGGAGCCGGAGAAGGGGTTTTGCCCGGCACCGGGGAAGGGGCTGCGGGAATTTTGGGAAACGGAGCCGGAGACGGAGCGGCAGGAATCCCGGAAGGCGGAGCAGTAGGAGCCGGGGAAGGGATTTTGCCCGGCACCGGGGAAGGAGCTGCGGGAGTTTTGGAGGGTGCCGTACCGGGAGCGGAAGAAGGCTCCCTGCCGGGTATGGCCGGAAATGGTTCCTCGCCGGAGACGGCTTCGGGGACTTGGATGAACACCTTTCTCGGGTCTGCGGAAGGGAAGGGGCTGGAGCAGCAGCTTCGGCAGCTTCCCGGAATGGAAGGGGACGGACGGCTGTTTTTGGGCGGAAAGCTGAATCCGGAATTAAGCGCCAAGGAGCTGCTTTCCCTGATCCGCCAAAATTTGTCCGAAGGAGCCGATCCGTCCCGGCTGAAAGAGCTTTTTCAGGGAAAAGCCTATAAGAGCCTGCTGAAACAAGTGATGCAGGAGCAGTGGATGCTGGAGCCGCAGCAAGTGGCAGAGAAGGAAAATATCGAACATTTGTACGAACGAATAAATCGTCAAATGGCGAAATTAGAGGAATTTTTGCAGGGAGCAGGAAAAGAGGGCCAATCCATGAACCGCCAGGTGACTCAGGTACGGGGCAATCTGGAAATGATGAACCAGATCAATCAGCTGTATAATTATGTACAGATTCCCCTGCGGCTCCATGGCCAGAACGCGCACAGTGACCTGTATGTTTACACCAATAAAAAGAAGCTGCAGGAAAAAGACGGCGAGTTGTCGGCCCTGCTGCATTTGGAACTGGATCACCTGGGAACGACGGATGTGCAGATTAAGATGAAGGGAAGCAATGTTGCAGCGGATTTTTATTTATCTGACGAAGGCTCCTTCCGGCTGGTGGGAAATTATGTGGGCGAGCTGAAGGAACGGCTGGAGCAGAAGGGCTACCACCCCAGCGTGCAGCTGGAACGGCGGCTGCCCAAAAAAGATTTTGTAAAGGATTTCCTGGAGCAGGAGGCCCCGGTGGGACAGCTTTCCCGGTATTCCTTTGATGTTTTGACGTAAGGGGTGGCAGGATGGAAAAAAAGGAAACAGACGTCCGGAACAAAACAGCGGTGGCCCTTGGCTACAATCCCGGGGACGAAGCCCCTAGGATTATTGCGGCCGGAAAAGGAGAGCTGGCACAGAAGATTATTCAAAAAGCGAAGGAGGAAGACATTCCCCTTCATAAGGACGATAAATTGGCCGCAACCCTTTCCAAACTGGAAATCGGCGATACCATACCCCCCGAGCTTTATGAAGTAGTGGCGGAAATCCTGGTATTTGTAGATAAAATGGATAAGCTGCGGGAAAAATTGAAATAGGAGCGGATTTTGGAAAAAAGCAGGGAAAAGGGAGCTGCCTATGAAAAGTGGGCGGCGGAATTTCTGGAGGAAAAGGGATATCGGATTTTACAGCGGAACTTTTATTCGAAATACGGAGAGATTGATTTAATTGCAAGGGATGGAGCATATCTGGTTTTTTTGGAGGTGAAATACCGCGCTTCCGGCCAGGGCGGCCATCCCTTGGAAGCCGTAGATGCCAAAAAGCAGCGGCGTATGAAAAGGACGGCCCGCTATTATTTATGGAAAAGCGGCCTGCCGGAAGAAACCGCCTGTCGTTTTGATGTAATCGGGATTCTGGCGGAGGAGCTGACACATGTAGAACATGCGTTCGAATAAATGGCGTGAAAATGAAAGGGGGAAGTTATGGATTTTATATGGAAAACAGAGCCGGGAGCGATGAAGGAACGTTCCGTCCCCTTGAAAGACGGAAGTGTTTTGCCGCTGTTGTATTTTCCGATGCTTCAGCAGACCGGGTTGGTACGGCATTGCTTTACGACCCGGCAGGGCGGGGTAAGCACGGGGATGTTCTCTTCTTTGAATTTAAGTTTTTCCCGAGGAGACAAGCGGGAAGCGGTGGAAGAAAATTTCCGGCGGCTGGCGGAAGCCCTGGATGTTTCCAAAGAACAGTTTGTATTTTCCGATCAGACCCATACCACCCGTGTACGTCGGGTGACAAAGGGGGATGCCGGAAACGGCTTGGCGAGGGAAAAATCTTTTTTTGATACGGACGGATTGATTACCGATGAACCGGGGCTTATGCTCTCGACCTTTTATGCGGACTGCGTGCCCCTGTATTTTGTAGACCCGGTGCATCGGGCCATCGGGCTTGCCCATTCCGGCTGGCGGGGGACCGTGGGGCGGATGGGCCGGGCAGTGATCGCATCCATGAAGCGGGAATTTAATACGCGTCCCGAGGATCTTCTTTGCGCCGTGGGGCCGTCTATTTGCCAGGACTGTTATGAGGTCAGCCGGGATGTGGCGGAGGCATTTGAAAAGGAATTCCCCGGTCATGAGGAAGCTCTCTTTTTTCGAAAAGAAAACGGGAAGTACCAGCTGGACCTGTGGCGGGCGAATGCGCTGGTGTTAGAGGAGGCCGGAGTGAAAAAGGAACATATGGCCCTGGCGGGACTCTGCACCTGCTGCAACCCTTCCCTGCTGTTTTCCCATAGGGCTTCCCGGGGAAAGCGGGGAAACCTGGGGGCATTTTTGATGCTGGAAGAGAGAAAATAAACATTGAGGAAGAACAGACGTCAGGAAAAGAATAGATGTCAGGAGAAGAACAGATTTCAGAAGAAGAATGGATGTTAAGAGAAGGATAAGGATTGTTTGGGAGGTAAGGGCATGGAACGATATGTCGATTATAGTATAGAAGAAACGGAAAAGATTCTGGCAATTGACAGCCCCTCCGGGTATACCGGGAATGCGGCTGATTTTGTAATGGAGGAATATGAAAAGCTGGGCTATAGTCCCATTAAAACGGAAAAGGGCGGCGTGCTGGTGGATTTGGGTGGCGCCGAGGAGGAAAATGCCCTGCTGCTGTCGGCCCATTTGGATACGCTAGGGGCCATGGTTGCCGGAATTTTGGAAAACGGGCGGCTGCGGGTTACACCGCTGGGGGGCATGAATCCCAATAACGGGGAAGCGGAAAACTGCCGGATTATTACCAGGGGCGGAAGGATTTACGAAGGGACGCTGCAGCTGAAAAATGCTTCCTTTCACGTAAACGGAAAATACAACGATACCAAGCGGGAATTTGACGCAATGGAAATTGTTATTGACGAGGAGACCCGTTCGAAAAAGGAAACGGAGGAGCTGGGGATTCTGGTAGGGGATATCGTGGCCTTTGAACCAAGGACGAGAATGACCCGGTCCGGCTATCTGAAAAGCCGCTTTCTGGATGATAAGCTAAGCGTTGGGATCCTTTTGGGATTTGCAAAATATCTGAAAGAGGAGAACCGGTTTTTGAAGCGGAAAGTCTACCAGCATATTACTGTTTATGAAGAAGTGGGCCATGGGGCCTGCGGGACGGTTCCGAAAGGGGTGACGGAAATTCTGGCTGTGGATATGGGCTGCGTAGGCGAGGGGCTTCAGTGTACTGAGCGTCAGGTATCCATCTGCGCCAAGGACAGCCGGGGGCCTTACACCTATGACGTAGTGACGGATTTAATCCGGGCCGGACAAAAGGACGGGGTGGACTTTGCCGTAGACGTTTATCCTTTTTACGGATCCGATGCGGATGCGGCGCTGGGGGCCGGTTACGATATCCGTCATGGACTGATCGGACCCGGCGTCTATGCTTCCCATGGCTATGAACGGAGCCACAAGGACGGTGTAAAAAATACACTGGCGCTGCTTCGGGCATATCTTTGCTGAAAACGGAACCGGCATTGGTGCTAAGGGTACGAAGCCGGATGGAAAATGGAACGGCATAGCCAAAAAAACGTACGGAACCGGACGGGGAAAGGCATGGGGCTGTCAAAAATGGTTTCCGCAACTTGAGAATAATGACAAATTTTTCACAAAAAGATATTGATTAAATTTGGAAATATGATAAAATGAATGTGTGCGCGGAAAAGCGCATTTTAGCAGATAGTATAGTCCAAAGAATATTTTAGGAGGAATTTTCAAATGGCAAACAAATGGGTTTATTTGTTTACGGAGGGACGCGCAGATATGCGTGAGCTTCTTGGCGGCAAGGGCGCAAACCTTGCTGAAATGACAAAGATCGGTCTTCCGGTACCGCAGGGCTTCACCATTACGACAGAAGCTTGTACTCAGTATTATGAAGATGGCCGTGAGATTAATGATGAGATTCAGGGCCAGATCAATGAATATATCGTTAAGATGGAAGAGATTACAGGGAAGAAGTTCGGCGATAAGGAAAATCCGCTGCTTGTTTCCGTTCGTTCCGGTGCAAGAGCATCCATGCCTGGTATGATGGATACCATTCTGAACCTGGGCCTGAATGAGGATGTTGTGGAAGTAATTGCTGCAAAATCCGGAAATCCCCGTTGGGCATGGGATTGCTACAGAAGATTTATCCAGATGTATTCCGACGTGGTTATGGAAGTTGGAAAGAAATATTTTGAAGAATTGATAGATAAGATGAAAGCAGAAAAAGGCGTTACTTATGACGTTGATTTGACTGCGGATGATTTGAAAGAACTGGCCGGACAGTTTAAGGCAGAATACAAGGCCAAAATCGGACAGGATTTCCCGAATGATCCGAAGGAACAGCTGATGGGCGCCGTAAAGGCCGTATTCCGTTCTTGGGACAACCCTCGTGCCAATGTATATCGTCGTGACAACGATATCCCCTATTCCTGGGGAACCGCTGTTAACGTACAGAGCATGGCGTTCGGTAATATGGGCGATGACTGCGGAACCGGTGTTGCCTTTACCCGTGACCCGGCTACCGGCGAGAAGAAGCTGATGGGCGAATTTTTGATCAATGCCCAGGGCGAAGACGTTGTGGCAGGTGTTCGTACCCCGATGCCCATCGCAAAGATGGAAGCGGAATTCCCGGAAGCATTCAAGCAGTTCCAGGAAGTTTGCCAGACTCTGGAAGATCACTACAGAGATATGCAGGATATGGAGTTCACCGTTGAGAACAAGAAGCTTTATATGCTGCAGACCAGAAATGGTAAGAGAACGGCACAGGCTGCTTTGAAGATCGCCTGTGATTTAGTAGACGAAGGTATGCGGACCGAGGAAGAAGCAGTAGCCATGATCGATCCCCGGAACCTGGATACTTTGCTGCATCCGCAGTTTGACGCGGCTGCACTGAAGGCTGCAACTCCCATGGGCAAGGGCCTTGGCGCTTCTCCGGGTGCTGCCTGCGGTAAGATCGTGTTTACGGCAGATGATGCTGTAGCATGGGCAGACAGAGGCGAGAAGGTTGTCCTGGTTCGTCTTGAGACTTCTCCGGAAGACATTACCGGTATGAAGGCTGCGCAGGGTATCTTAACTGTCCGCGGCGGTATGACAAGCCATGCGGCTGTAGTTGCCCGTGGTATGGGTACCTGCTGTGTTTCCGGATGCGGCGATATCAATATGGATGAAGAAAATAAGAAATTCACCCTGGCCGGAAAAGAATTCCATGAAGGAGATCCGATTTCCATCGACGGTACCACCGGTAATATTTATGATGGCATTATCCCCACCGTAGATGCAACTATCGCAGGTGAGTTCGGCAGAATCATGGCTTGGGCAGACAAATACAGAACCTTGAAGGTTCGTACTAATGCAGATACTCCTGCGGATGCAAAGAAAGCCCGTGAGCTTGGGGCGGAAGGTATCGGCCTCTGCCGTACAGAACATATGTTCTTTGAGGAAGACAGAATTGCAGCTTTTCGTGAAATGATCTGCGCTGATACGGTAGAAGAAAGAGAAGCAGCTTTGGATAAAATCCTTCCCTATCAGCAGGGCGACTTCGAAGGCTTGTTCGAAGCACTGGAAGGCAACCCGGTTACCATCCGTTTCCTGGATCCGCCTTTGCATGAGTTCGTTCCGACCGACGAAGAAGATATCAAGAAGCTGGCAGATGCTCAGGGCAAGTCTGTAGAAGAGATTAAGGCAATTATTACTTCCCTGCATGAATTCAACCCGATGATGGGCCACAGAGGCTGCCGCCTTACCGTTACCTATCCGGAGATTGCAAAGATGCAGACCAAGGCTGTTATCCGTGCCGCAATCAATGTTCAGAAAGCACATTCCGATTGGAAAGTAAAACCGGAAATCATGATTCCGCTGATCTGCGAAATCAAAGAGCTGAAGTTTGTAAAGAAAGTTGTCGTTGAAACTGCAGATGCTGAAATCGCAGCTTCCGGCGTAAATCTGGAATATGAAGTTGGTACCATGATTGAGATTCCGAGAGCTGCATTGACCGCAGACGAAATCGCGACAGAGGCAGACTTCTTCTGCTTCGGTACCAATGACTTAACCCAGATGGCATTCGGCTTCTCCCGTGACGATGCCGGCAAGTTCCTGGATGCATACTATGACACCAAGATTTTCGAGAACGATCCCTTTGCAAAACTGGATCAGAACGGTGTCGGCAAGCTGATGGAAACTGCCATCAAGCTTGGCAAGCCGGTGAATCCGAAGCTTCACGTTGGTATCTGCGGCGAGCACGGCGGAGATCCCTCTTCCGTAGAGTTCTGCCATAAGATTGGCTTGGATTATGTTTCCTGTTCTCCGTTCCGTGTTCCGATTGCACGGTTAGCGGCGGCTCAGGCGGCGATAAACAATGTAGGAAAGTAGATTACAAATATATGTACTTTACGGA
>CAJUSQ010000121.1 GCA_910588885.1 uncultured Lachnospiraceae bacterium | reverse complement strand
TTATCTGCACAGTGACCGCAATCCAAGTCGATAAGTTTGATTGTTTTTTTCATGGAATAATCCACCTTTCTAAAAAAATTTGTTTAGTTGGTTTGGCATGGCTGAACAATTAAAGAGATGTTTAATCGTTCTGCGCAAAGTATAGTCACCAATCCGCCATAAGTCAATGGGTTTGAAGGCGGTATTCCTCTTTGGAGCATAAAACCTTCTGATTGGATTTTTGTAAAAAAAGAAATTGCTTTTCGGATAAAAAAAGCTCCTTTTCAGAGCAGACAAAAGGAAAATCGGGTGTTTATAATGAAAAACGGTAACAGCTCCAGTCCCCTACGGGGGAGGGGTACAACATACTGTTACAAATTTAGAAAAGAAAGAAGGGATAATTTTGCAAAAGGAGCAATTTGACATTACGGGTATGACCTGTTCCGCCTGCTCTGCAAGAATTGAGAAAAGCGTAGCGAAGCTGCCGGGAATAAAGGAGGTATCCGTAAACCTGCTAAAAAACAGTATGGTTGCTTCTTATGATGAGTCTGTTCTGGATACGGAGGGAATTGTGCAGGCAGTTGAAAAAGCCGGGTACGGGGCATTTCCTAAATCGGTTCAGAATAAGGGGCAGACTGTAAACGCTTCTGCGAAGCAGACAGCACAGCCAGAGGCAAACACAGCACAAAAAGAATACGGTCAAATGAAAAAGCGGCTGCTTCTGTCCGCACTGTTTACCATTCCACTGTTCTATATATCTATGGGGCATATGATGGGGTGGATACTTCCCAAAGGGCTGCTTGGTATGGAAAATGCAATGAGTTTTGCTTTTACACAGTTTCTATTGCTGATTCCGGTAGTGTTCATCAATTTTAAATATTACCGCATGGGTTTTAAGACACTGTTTCATGGCTCACCGAATATGGATTCCCTGATTGCTATTGGTTCTGGTGCGGCAATCGTCTATGGTATCTATGCCATTTATAAAATCGGGATAGGATTTGGGCATGGCGATATGGAAACCGTACACAGCTTTATGATGGATCTGTATTTTGAATCGGCGGGTATGATTCTGACACTTATAACATTAGGTAAGACGTTGGAAGCTCGTGCAAAAGGAAAGACCTCAGATGCCATTACAAAACTGATGAACCTTGCGCCCAAGACCGCCACAGTGGAGAGGGACGGAATGGAAATACAGGTTCCGGTAGAGGAAGTACAGGCAGGAGAAATTTTAGTTGTAAAAGCGGGGGAGTCCATTCCGGTAGACGGGGTTATCGTGGAAGGTGTTTCTTCTGTGGATGAATCAGCCCTGACCGGAGAGAGCATACCTGTGGAAAAGCAGACCGGGGATAAAGTAATCGGCGCAACAATCAATAAATCCGGCTATTTTAAAATGCAGGCTACGAAAGTAGGGGATGACACCACATTAGCACAGATCGTGCGGCTTGTGGATGAAGCAACCAGTTCCAAAGCGCCTATCGCAAAGCTGGCGGATAAGGTCAGCGGGGTATTCGTTTCCCAATATATCGAGAAATCAATGCCGGGAACAGCCAGGACCGTGATACGGAATACGAGTATATCTATGTGGAGTGGGTGCCTCTGGACCGATGGTATATTTTGTAAAAGAACATCACTCAAAGGCCGTTCTGTAGTGTAATAATCTAATCTCTGCACCTATAAAAGGCCGGGGCGCAGTGGCAGTCTGACAGCTGCTGCGCCCGGCTTTTTTGTGGTGATCCGAAAAATCTTTTCTGCTTTTCTGCTTCCCCCCCCGGCCTGTTTGTGTTTTCCGGAGTTTTACCGCCCAAAATGCCCAGGCCTGCCGGAGTTGTCTCCTCCGTTGTCAAAGAAATAAGTAATAGCCGTGGTGGCCGGGCCCAGGGCATTCAGCTTGGCGTTAAAGCTGCTGAAGGTGACCGGGGTGGAAAGGGAATAGTGCAGCAGCTCCGTGCCCAGGGCGTCCCGAAGGGACTGGTGCTCAAAAAGTTCTCCGTACAGTACCACGGTTTCCGGATCCAGCAGGCAGATGGCATTTTTGACTGCGAGGGCCAAATAATGGACGGCCCGCCCCATGACCATCTGGGCCACCGTATCTCCGGCTTCAAAGGCTTGCAGGATGTATTCCATATTGATATTCCCGGGATTCCCGTTCAAAAGACGATACAGGGCAGGGGCGGCGGCAGGGGTAATCAAATGACGGATGCTCTGTTCGATGGCATCGTAGCCGATCATGGTTTCCAGACAGCCCTGATTTCCGCAGACGCAGGGGGCGCCGTTGGCTTCCATAATCAGATGTCCCAGCTCAATGGCCTTATAGTCGGACAACCGGAACGAACGGTTGGAAATAATACGGGCGGCGCCGACTCCGGGGCCGTATTTGATAAACAGCATATCGCTGGGGGTGTTTTTGTTGGACAAAAAGGCTTCTCCGTGAGCCAGGGCGCAGATATTATTGGTCAAACAGACCGGGACCTGGAATTCCAGTTCCAAATAGCTGGTGGCATCGGTATTGTCTTCCCAGATTCCATAGGAAGTAATGCTGATGCCCCTTTCCGTATCTACAATGCCATGGACGCAGATGCCGATGCCTAAAAGGGTGTGCTTCCGGCAGACATCGTAATTGGTCAGGGATTGGCGGAGAATCCCTGCGATCTTTTCAAGGATGGCCTGGGACTCCTTCCGGCAGTCGTCGATATAAACGGTGGTTTCAAACAAAATCTCATTCTGCAGGTCGATGCAGATTACGTCAAATTTATGATGGCTGATGTAGATCCCGATGGAAGCGTAACAGGAACGATTCAGTTCCAGAATAACTTCCTTGCGCCCTCTGCGCCTTGCGGCCTGGGTGGGAAAGGTTTCCAGGATCAGCCCTTCCTGAAGCAGGTCGTTGGTGATCAGGGTGATGGCGGCTGGAGTCAGGGAAAGGGCAGCAGCAATTTCCTTCCGGGATATGCCGTTGGTTGCGTGAATTAATTTAATAATGGAACTTCGGTTGCTTTTTTTGACATCCAGCATATTGATGCCATTGGGATTCGCGGCCATGGGTTACCTCCGATTTTGAAAAATGATAAGGGGTTCAGACAAATTGAAAAACACCCGTATCATTTTATTTTAAGCTTATTTGTAAAGAATTTCAATATTTTTACCTAGAATTCCAACATAAGCGCCTTTTTGCGCAGGTCCTCCCTCGGGATGGGAGATCAGCCATTTGTTCCGCATCCAGAGCAGGCGGGCTTCCCTGTCGGACGGGTTTGCTTCTTCGCCGGCTGCTGCCGAGAGGGCAGAGGAGGGATTTGCGGAGGGAGAAGCGGGGGAGCATTCGTTCGGATTCCTGGGCGGCAGAGGCTCATTGGTGCCCTTTGGCAGCACAATGATGCTTTTGAAGCCGGAATCGGACAGGCGGCAGGGGGCAAAATGCAGGGTGGTGCCGTAGAGCTCACAGGCGGTGCCTGCCGGGACGTAGAAGGCTTCCACTTCCTGGGAAGAAAGGGTGTTGTCCGAAATCCGGCGAAGATCGGACAAAAGAAGAACCAGGTCTGTTACGGCAACGTCGATTTCCGAAGATTTGTGGTATTCCAGGGCATTCAATTTACCGGAATTGCCGCTGCAGTAGCCGATCTGAATTGGCATATCGCCGTAAAAGGCGGAGCTAAGATCCTTAGAAACCGGAAGGGCCATAAGCTCCGGGACGGAAGCCACATAGATATTTCCTTCCGAAGGAACGGGGAAGCGCTCCATGACCCGGAGGGCTTCCGTAAAATCATAGCCGGACAGGACCCGTCCATAGCTGCGGAATGCGGGGTCTGTGATGTGACGAATGGTGGTTGGTTGATTTAAAGAATTTAATTTTTCTAACATGTAGATTCCTCCTGATATGAAATGAGATGTATTAGGTTCGAAATCACTGGAAAATATTGCATACTTATTTAATTACTAGTTTTAATAAAATAGGCATTTTGCAATAAAATATATGTTTATTTTACCATAAAAAGCCGGAAAAAGCAATTAAAAAGCATGTTATTTAGAGGGGGTATAGAAGCTAATTGGAAAATAGGAATAATATAATTAAAAAATTTAAATAAAAATTGAAAAACATATTTACAATCTGGGTAAAATGCTATATAATAATCCGTATAACAAAAGATATTTAGCAGATTGCACAAAGTAATCCCAGGAGAAAGGAGGAAAATACTGGTATTTTGTATATTTGGTGGGAATTAAAGGAAACAAACTTTTAAATTAAAAGTTTTAATTAAAAGAAAGGAAGGTATACTTATGAAAAAGAAAACAGTGGCATTATTGCTGGTTGCGGCAATGGGAATCGCTTCCCTGGCAGGCTGTGGAAACGGCAAGGGAGAAAACGCAGACAAGAATACGGGCGGCACGGAAGCGACGGACGAAAAGGATGCGGAGCAGGACGCAGATACGGACAAAGATGCGGAAGCAGACGAAGATAAGGACGGGGAAACCGGCGGCGGAAGCGGCGAAGCAGTGACCTTGACTTATCCCTGTATTTGGGTCGGCGCAGACAGCAAGGCGGAAGTTTGGGCCCAGATGATCGCAGGCTTTAATGAGCAGTACAAGGGACAGTATGAGATTCAGGTAGAGGAACAGACGGATTACGATGCATACCGGGATAAGATCCGTACCTTGGTTTCCGCCAAGAGTACGCCGGATATTTTCACCGTGGACAGCCCGGCGGATATTCAGATGTTTGCAGAAGCCGGAGAATTGATGGATGTGACGGCTTATCTGGAAGAAAAGCTGGCGGACCGTTTTGTGGCAAGCGCCATAGACAGTGCGAAGATTGACGGTAAGAATTACAGTGTTCCTTACGAAATGGCAGTCGTTCCGATGATGTATAATAAGAAGCTTCTGGATGCGGCCGGAGTGGAGGCGATCCCCACTTCCTACGAGGAATTGTTTGAAGCCTGTGAAAAGCTGAAAGAAAGCGGCGTCATTCCCATCACCCAGATGACCAACGACAATGCATGGACATCTATGCTGTGGTATTCCTATGCGGTAGCAGCATGCGGCGGGGCAGATGTTTATGAAAAAGGTCTGGAGGATGAAGCCTTTGTAAAGGCAGCGGAGCTGCTTCGAAAAATGTTTGATTATACCTCTTCCGATGCGGTAGGCGCCGATGCATCCGTAGTAAACGGCCATTTCTTCAATGAACGTGCAGCCATTTACACCAACGGCAGCTGGATTCTGGCCCGGATTCAGTCGGAAGGCGTAGAAGGACTTTATGATAACCTGGTAGTAGGCCCGGGGCTTAGCAACGAAGGCGCAAACGGCGGGGCTTATCTGAATTCCATTTTGGCATACTTTGTATTTAAGAAACAGGATGATCCCAATAAACAGGCGGCCGTAGAAGCATTTTTGGATTACGTAACCGATCCGGAACGTGTCTTGGAGCTGTCGGCTTCCTCTGGTTCCCTGTTTGCTATCGATTATGATACGGCTACGATTAGCGATCCGGTTCAGGTGGAGATCGTGAAGCAGAGCAGTGAAGCAGCCTTTATGGTACCCTACTTCCAGTCCGCAATGAGCCAGAAGGTGGTCAGCGCATTCCCCAGCGCGCTGGAATCCCTGGTATTGGATGAAGTAGATGCACAGGGCTTTGTAGATATGCTGAAAAACGCAGAATAATTCCGGAATCCTGCAGACAGAAGGGTGCGGAACAGATCCGGGATTCTGCGGGCAGAAGGGTGCGGAAAGACGAGACAGAAAGAAGTAAGAGGCCGTCCGCGGGTGAACCGCGGGCGGTTTGAGAGGAGGTTGGCGGATGAAACGTACCAGGCGGGATAATGTCGGCATCTTGTTATTTTTGCTGCCGGCATTGCTGTTATTTTTTGTTTTCTTTGTATTTCCGGTTTGCTTTGTGGGAGTGATGAGCCTGTTCGACTGGAACGGGATCACCAGCGCCGGATTTGTAGGATTTGAAAATTACGCCAAAATATTCGGAGACAAGGTATTTTGGTCCAGCCTGCGCCACAATGTGATATGGGCCTTAGCGGCCTGCTGTATCCAGGTGCCGCTGGCGCTTTTGATGGCATTGATTTTGTCAAAAAAACCCAGGTTCTGGAAATTTTTCCGAACCGTTTATTTTTTGCCCCAGGTCATCTCCGGAATTGCCATTGCAACCCTGTGGGCGGCGGTATTCAACAGTGAATTCGGCTTGCTGAACGGGATCTTAAAGGCCGTGGGGATGGGGGATAAGGCGACCAACTGGCTGGGAAATCCCAAAACTGCATTTGTATGCGTACTGGTGTACGGCTTATTCTATATCGGATATTACATGGTAATCCTGATGGCGG
Source organism: uncultured Lachnospiraceae bacterium (assembly GCA_910588885.1). Taxonomy (GTDB): domain Bacteria; phylum Bacillota; class Clostridia; order Lachnospirales; family Lachnospiraceae; genus 14-2. The sequence continues at coordinate 2,174 of CAJUSQ010000121.1, read as the reverse complement.
GTATTTCCGGAATTGACGAGACTTACTATGAAGCGGCCCGGATCGACGGAGCCAATGCCTTTCAGGTGGATCTTCATATTACGATTCCCCTGATCCGGTATTCCCTGGCAACCTGTATGTCATTGGCGGCCGTATTCGGGCTTCGGACCTTCGAACAAGTGTATCTCTTAACCAACGGCGGTCCGGCGAACCGAACGTCCATCCTGGTGCTGTACCTGTACAAACAGATGAATGTCAATGATTACGGCGGAGCCAATGCTTCCAGTATGATGCTGATTTTGGTAGGCGCCATCGTAATTGTAGGCGTACGGAAGATTTTTTCTTCCAAGGACGATTAGGGAGGAGAAAAGATGGGAAAAACAGCAAAGAACAATAAAATACAGGCACAGCTGACGCCGAAAACAGTGGTTTTGAAGATTGTGAAATGGATTCTGATTTTATTTTTCGCATTCTATACCTTGTTTCCGCTGATCTGGCTCTTTATTACTTCTTTAAAAACCAATGCGGAATATTTCGACAATCCCTTTACCCTGCCTGCGGTTCCTCAGATTCAGAACTACGTCAATGCGTTTACCCAGGCGAATCTGGGACGGATGATTGTGAATTCCGTTACGGTTTCCCTGGCGGGGACGTTTTTGAACGTAATGGCGGCGGCGATGGCGGCCTATGCCATTTCCCGGTTTGCCTTTAAGGGAAAGGAAGCTTTGTTTGCCCTGATTTCAGCGGGGGTTATGGTGCCCCTGAATGCATTGATGGTGCCTTATTTTACCATATTCAGCAAGGCCGGGATGCTGGACTCCCTGAATTCCTTAAGGATTCTGTATGCGGCCATCGGGCTGCCGATCTCCATCTTCATTATCCGGGGCTTTATGGATTCCTTTCCCAGGGAAATCGAGGAAGCGGCTTACATCGACGGCTGCGGCTTTTACGGACGGTTTTTCCGCCTGGTGCTTCCCTTAAGCAAGACGGGGATTGTGACGGCTGCGACCTTTGAATTCCTGACCTGCTGGAATGAGTTCGTCTATGCGAACCTCCTGACCTCTTCCCCGGCAACCAAGACGATTCAGATCGGGGTGCGGTATTTTACGAATCAGTTTACGACGGATTATGTATCTATGTACGCGGCTATTGTGATTGCCATTATCCCCAGCGTGGTGGGATATGTGCTGTTCCAGGAGCAGATTATTTCCGGTCTGACGGCCGGGGCGGTAAAAGGGTAGCAGGCCCTATCATGGGAACAGGCGTCATAATGGAAGCAGGGGATGCCAAATCCTACTTGAGAAAAGGAGCGGGACATGGAGCTGATTAACGTGAATATCCTGGAAAACGGGGTGGTTTTTCGGGACTGTTTTCTCCGTACGGAAAAAGGAAAAATCCGGGACATGGGCAGGATGGAAGCCTACCAAAAGCAGCAGGAGAACGTATGGGACGGCCGGGGCCGGTTCCTGTGCCCGGGATTTATTGATATCCACAACCATGGGGCGATGGGATACGACTGTATGGACGCCACGAAGGAGGCCCTTGAGGCGATTGGAGAATTTCATTTGAACCATGGAGTTACTTCTTTTTTGGCCACCACAATGACCGGGCCCTTGGATACGGTAAAAGCGGTCTGCGATCTGATCGGCCGGGGACTGGACACCAAAGCCGACCTTCTGGGCATCCATATGGAAGGGCCTTTTTTGTCAAAGCGGAACAAAGGGGCCCAGCCGGAAACCTATCTCCTGGAACCGGGGGAACGGAATCTGAAACTGCTGGAGGAATGTTCTCCCTGGATCCGCCTGATGACCGTATCTCCGGATGTTGAAAATATCGGGCTGCTGCTTCGTTATTGCCGGGAGCATGGGATTGTGGTTTCCGGAGGCCACGACGGGGCCATTGAAGAGGAAATCTACCGGGCGATTGACGGGGGAATGAAAAGCGTAACCCATTTGTACTGCTGCAGCTCTTCCATTTCCCGGCGGGAGGATGCGAAAAAGCATATCGGCCTGACGGAAATCGGTTTGGAGGACGAACGGCTGTTTGCGGAAGTGATTGCAGACGGCCACCACATTCCCTTCCCGTTGTTCCGGCTGATCTACAAATGCAAGGGGTATAAGAACATATGTTTGGTATCGGATTCGACGCCGTCGCGAAAGGCTGGGTCTTCGGGTGGGAGAAGAAAGGGTTCGCCA
>CAJUSQ010000120.1 GCA_910588885.1 uncultured Lachnospiraceae bacterium | reverse complement strand
GGTGTTGGCTTTGTCGATATTTACATGGTTAAAGAAGTGAAATTCAGGCGATTACCGATGCACAGTTTGTAATTGACAACATGGCAGGATACCTGGTATCTTATCCGGTGGTAGTAGATGTGGAAGACCGGGCGCTACAGGGTGATTTGTCCAAGGATCAGGTGACGAAGATTGCAAAGGCATTCTGTGACGAGATTCGGAGAGCCGGTTATACTCCCATGGTATATTGCGATGAAGACTGGTATCGGAGCAAGATCGACATCAGTCAGCTTCAGGGCGTAGAGATGTGGGTGGCAAGATATGCCAGCTCTTATGACAGCAGTATTTCCAGATCTGTTTGGCAGTGCGGAAGCACCGGACGGATCAACGGGATTGCCGGAAGAGTAGATATTGACTTTGGATACAAGGATTATACACAGCTGATTCCTGCCCGGACGGGAGCGGTAGAAGGTTATACGAAGACGACCGGGAACTGGCAGCTGAACGGCAGCGGATGGTGGTTCCAGCATTTTGACGGAACCTGGCCGGCAAATACCTGGGAAGCAATTAACGGTGCATGGTATCGGTTTGATATGTATGGCTATATGATAACCGGATGGTATTGGAACGGTGCGAACTGGTATTATTTGAATCCCAGCGGAGATATGGCACTGGGATGGAAGAACCTGAACGGTACCTGGTATTATTTGAATGCCCCGAACGGAGAGATGGCTACCGGCTGGATCAATCTGAACGGCACCTGGTATCTCCTGGACGCAAGCGGAGCAATGCAGACCGGATGGTATTGGAACGGTGCAAACTGGTATTATCTGAATCCGAGCGGAGATATGGCAGTGGGCTGGATTAATCTGAACGGTACCTGGTATTACCTGACCGGAAGCGGAGCAATGGCTACCGGATGGCAGAATGTGAACGGCACCTGGTATTATCTGACCAGCAGCGGAGCAATGGCTACCGGATGGCAGTATTTGAACGGTACCTGGTATTATCTCAATGAGAGCGGCGCGATGCTGACCGGATGGCAGAATCTGGGCGGCACCTGGTATTATATGGATGAGAGCGGAGCAATGTCAGCGAATACATGGTTAGGGAATTATTATGTAGATGCTTCCGGCGCATGGACGCAGACCAGATAATGAAATAAGATAAGATAAGGTGAAGTGCCCCGCAGCAAGCTGCGGGGCACTTGGCTAATAGTGAAAACAGTAGGTAATAAAAGCAGAACGGGAAGGATTGGGCCATGAGAGATTTGTCGAAAATACGGGATGAAATTGACGATATTGATGGGAAAATAGTGGAATTGTTTGAAAAACGGCTGGAACTGGTGGCTCAAGTGGCAGAATATAAGATGGCCGTAGGAAAACCGGTGTTGGATCGGAAGCGGGAACAGGAAAAGCAGGAGCGTCTGGCTGCTTTGACCCAAAGTGAATTTTCTAAGAAAAGTATTCATGAATTGTTTACACAGATAATGGCAATTTGCCGGAAACGTCAGTATCAGCTTTTGGTTCAGGGAGGAAAAGGAGAAAATACGGCTTTTGAAGTAAAGGAAGCATTGGAGCTATCCGAGGCCCGGGTGGTATACCAGGGAGTGGAAGGGGCTTACAGCCAGATGGCAATGGAGGCATTTTTCGGAAAAGATCCGGATGCGTTTCATGTGGAGACCTGGCGGGAAGCGATGGAAGCCATTCAAAAGGGAACGGCGGATTATGCGGTGCTGCCCATAGAGAATTCTTCGGCTGGAATTGTCAGTGAAAATTATGATCTGTTGGTGGAATATGATCATTATATTGTAGGAGAACAGGTAATCCTCATTCATCATGCCTTATTAGGGCTGCCGGGAACCGAACTTTCCGATATTACCTGTGTCTATTCCCATCCCCAGGCATTGATGCAGTGTGTGGATTTTCTGGATGAACATAAGGAATGGGAACGGATTTCTCTGAAAAATACGGCATTGTCTGCCAAGAAAGTATTAGAGGACGGTCAAAGGAATCAGGCTGCTATTGCCAATCCCCTGACAGCAGATATTTATGGGCTTCAGGTCCTGGCGGAATCCATTAATTACAGCGAGGAGAATTGTACCCGTTTTATAATTGTGACGGGGAAGCAGATTTATCGAAAAAATGCCGGGAAAATCAGTATTTGTTTTGAGGTTCCTCATGAAAGCGGGACACTGTATCGGATTTTATCCCATTTTATCTATAATGATCTGAATATGAATAAAATTGAATCCAGGCCGATTAAAAATAAGAGCTTTGAATATCGGTTTTTTGTGGACTTTGAAGGAAATCTTGGGGACGGCGCCGTACAGAATGCGTTGAAGGGAGTACGGGAAGAAGCGCTGGAACTGCGGATTTTGGGAAATTATTAAAGATAAATCCAGATTTAATAAAATTTGGTTTATAGAAAAGAAGTAATTTAGAAGAAAATTTTCGGATTTGATGATGGTTGATAAATAAAATATAGATTTTATTATATTTTGATTTGATAAAGTACTTGTAAGTTTGGCAAAATGTCCTTCATAGGGGCAAAGGAAAGTGTGAGAAGATGAAACATGTAAAAGAGCTGATTTTGTATTCCATTCCGGAGGAAGAAGGGATTTTATGGGAGTTCACCCGGATTTTCGAATATTGCGCCAGGGAAGAAGGATCTGAGCCGGATGATGATCATGAGACCATCCAGGCATTATGCTATCAAACGCTGCATAAGCTGATAGAGCTGGCGGCGAGTCATGGTTTTGAAGGAAACCTGTGGCAGAACTATCTGGCCTTTTTGATTGTGAACCATGAAAATGCTTACAGCAAAGCCTGTGAAATCCGGGGAGAGGTAGAGGGCAGCATCAATGTATTTGCCAGCCATGATTTTGAAATTCTGAAGGGGCTGTTTGATTACGATCTGGAACAGGCCGCAGAGAAGCTGTTTCTTCCTATATTAAAGGAGATTCTTTCTTACCGGAGAGTGGAAGGCAGCAAACAGGTGTTCAACCGCCGGATTCGGGATCGGATTTGCGGACTGGCTGTGAAGCTGGGGCAAGCCAAGGATGTTGTGGAATTTCAGCAGGCGGTGGCCGGGTTCTATCGGGAATTCGGGGTTGGGAACCTGGGTCTTCATAAGGCTTTTTGCATCGTCCATGAATCGGAAGGGGCGAAAATTGTTCCGATTTCCAATATTGCCCATGTGCATCTGGACGATTTGGTGGGCTATGAATTGGCAAAGGAAAAGCTGATTGCCAATACGGAAGCTTTTGTCAAAGGAAGAAAGGCCAATAATTGCCTGCTTTACGGGGATGCGGGAACCGGGAAATCCACCAGCATCAAGGCGGTGGTGAACCAGTATTACGACCAGGGGCTTCGGATGATTGAGATTTACAAGCATCAGTTCCAGGACCTGAATTCCCTGATTGCCCAGGTGAAGAACCGGAATTATAAGTTCATTATTTATATGGATGATTTGTCCTTTGAGGAATTTGAGATCGAATATAAGTATTTAAAAGCGGTGATTGAAGGCGGTTTGGAGAAGAAGCCCGATAATGTTTTGATCTATGCTACCTCTAACCGCAGGCATCTGGTGCGGGAGAAATTCAGCGATAAGGAAGAGCGGCAGGACGATCTGCACAAAAATGACACGGTACAGGAGAAGCTGTCCCTGGTGGCCCGGTTCGGGGTTACGATTTACTACGGGGCGCCTGCACCCCAGGAATTCCGGGAGATTGTGAAAAAATTAGCAATTAAGAACAACATAACGCTGCCGGAGGATCAGCTGCTGGCCAAGGCGAATCAATGGGAATTAAGCCATGGGGGCCTTTCCGGAAGGACGGCCCAGCAGTTCATTGACCATCTGCTGGGAACAGAAGCAGCACCGGAAGGGGAGCCCGTGTCCTGCCTCAACGGCAGATTGTGATGGCACAGACGGAAACAGTCAACTAGGAAAAGGAGGGCCGCAATGGCGATCAAAACATTTGCAGCAATTTATATCGGCTCCTACGAAGTGAGCATGAAAGTTTTTGAAATATCCCAGCGAAAGCAGCTTCGTACCATTGACCATATCCGGAGCCGGATCGAACTGGGGAAGGATGTTTACACGAAAGGGGCGGTAGGCTACGAGCTGACGGAGGAGCTGTGCGTGGTGCTGAAGGAATTTCACCGGATTATGGACAGCTACCGGGTGGAGGAATACCGGGCCTATGCCAGCCATGTACTGAGAGCCGCCGGAAACGAGCTGTTTGTATTGGATCAGATTCGGCAGCGTACGGGAATCTCGGCCCAGATTATCAGCAATTCCGAGCATCGTTTCATCAGCTACAAATCCCTGGCCTTCCAGCCGCCCTTTGAAAAAATGATCCAGGAGAGCGCGGCCTTTGTGGATGTGGGCGGCGGCAGTATGCAGATCACCCTATTCCGGAAGGGGAAAGCGGCGGCGACCCAGCAGATCGGCCTTGGAATTATGCAGATTCGGGAAAAGCTTTCCGGAATCGAAACGAAGGTGTCCCATTATGAAGTCCAGGTGCAGGAGATGATTGACAAGGAGCTGGAGATTTTCAAGGAACTGTACCTGCCGGGAAAGGAGATCAAGTACCTGATTTTCGTCGGCAACTATATTGATGACATCATGAAGGGCGTGGAGCGGCAGAAAAAGGACGATACCATTGAAGCGGAACGCTTTTTCAAGGCTATGAAAAAGCTCCAGAAGAAAAATGTGGCGGAGATTTCCAGGGAACTGAGCCTGTCCAATGAAAATGATCCGCTGCTGATTCCCTCCGTGGTGCTCTATCGGCGTATGGCGGAGGAAATCAAAGCCGATTATGTCTGGCTGCCCGGTGTGGACATCAGCGACGGGATTGCCTATGACTATGCCCATAAGCACAAGATCATAAAGCCGGAGCATAACTTTGACGAAGACGTGCTGTCGGCGGCCAAATCCCTGGCAGAGCGGTATAAAAGCTTCAGCAGGCATACGGAGGCATTGCTTGAGATTACGGGTGTAATCTTTGATGCCATGAAGCATGTCCACGGTATGGGAAAACGGGAACGGCTGCTTCTGCAGGCAGCGGCCATCCTTCACGACTGCGGCGGCTATATCAGCCGGATGAATCAGGCGGAGTGCTCCTACCAGATTATCATGGCTTCCGAGATTATCGGGATGACCCATCTGGAACGGGAAATCGTGGCCTGTACGGTGCGTTACAATTCCAACCCCCTGGTGCCCTATGAGGAGCTGATGGACCGTTTGGACCAGCCCGGCTATATGGTAGCGGCGAAGTTGGCGGCAATATTGAAGATTGCCAATGCCATGGACCGGAGCCATAAGCAGAAATTTAAAAATGTGAAAGCGTCCCTGAAGGAAAAGCAGCTGCTGATTACGATAGAAGCGAAGGAAAGTACGGTGCTGGAGAAGGATTTGTTTGCATTGTATGCAGATGCCTTCGAACAAATATTCAGTGTAAAGCCCTGTATCAAAGAAACCAGAGTATTTCGTTGAGGAGTGAGAGAAGATGGAGAGAGCAAAAGAATTTTATAATCCGGAGTATTATGAGAATCGGGAGCTGAGCTGGCTGAAATTTGACGCCCGGGTGCTCAATGAAGCCAGGGATAAGTCCATTCCGCTGTTGGAGCGGCTGAAGTTTGTAAGCATTACCTCCTCGAACCTGGATGAATTTTTCATGGTACGGGTGGCTTCCCTGAAGGATATGGTACATGCAGGCTATAAGAAAAAGGATATCGCCGGAATGACGGCCACGGAGCAGTTAGAGGTCATCAACAAGGACACCCGGGAGCTGGTGGAGCTGCAGTACCACACCTACAACCGTTCCCTGCTGCCCTTGTTAAAGCAGCATGATATCCGGATTCTGGATGCCCATGAGGATTTGACCGAAGCCCAGGCGGAGTATGTGGATCGTTATTTTCAGGAAAATGTCTATCCGGTCCTGACCCCGATGGCGGTGGACGCCTCCCGCCCGTTCCCGTTAATCCGGAATAAGACCTTGAATATTGCAGCCCTATTAGTGAAAAAGGACGGGGGCAAAAAGGAAACGGAATTTGCCACGGTACAGGTGCCTTCCGTATTGGACCGGATCATTCCCATTCCCGGGAAAACGGAGAGCGAACAGGTGTTCATCCTGCTGGAGCAGGTGATTGAGCGGAATATCCATCAGCTGTTTTTGAATTACAATGTAATCTGCGCTTATCCTTACCGGATTATGCGGAATGCGGATCTGACCATTGACGAGGACGAAGCGGAAGATTTGTTAAAGGAAATCCAAAAGCAGCTGAAGAAGCGCCAGTGGGGTGAGGTGATCCGGCTGGAGGTTGAGGAGAAAATTGACAAACGGCTCCTGGCGATTCTGGAAGAAGACCTCCATGTGGCAAAGGACGCGATTTTTAAGATTCCCGGGCCCCTGGATCTGACTTTTCTAATGAAAATGTATGGTTTGGCAGGCTGCGACGAGCTGCGGTATAAGCCATACAAGCCCCAGAGGAATCCGAAGATCCTGCCGGGAGAGGATATTTTTTCCCAAATCCGGAAGGGGGATATCCTGCTCCATCATCCCTATGAAACCTTCGATCCGGTGGTGGATTTTATCCGAAAGGCTTCGGTAGACCCGGATGTGCTGGCAATTAAGCAGACCCTGTACCGGGTCAGCGGGAATTCCCCGATTATTGCGTCCCTGGCCCAGGCGGCGGAGAACGGGAAACAGGTGTCGGTGCTGGTGGAGCTGAAGGCCCGGTTTGACGAGGAAAACAATATCGTGTGGGCGAAGATGCTGGAAAAGGCGGGCTGCCATGTGATTTACGGCCTGGTGGGTTTAAAGACCCACAGCAAGATTGCGCTGGTGGTACGCCGGGAGGAGGACGGCATCCGACGCTATGTCCATTTGGGAACCGGAAATTACAACGATTCCACGGCCAAACTCTACACGGACTGCGGGATTTTCACCTGTGCGGAGGCGATCGGGGAGGATGCCACGGCGGTCTTCAACATGCTTTCCGGCTATTCGGAACCGCTGTCCTGGAATAAGCTGATCATTGCGCCTCTGTGGCTCCGCAATAAATTTTTAAAGCTGATCGACCGGGAAACGGAGTATGCCCGCCAGGGGAAGAAGGCGTTTATCAAGGCGAAGATGAATTCCCTCTGTGACCGGGATATCATTGCTGCTTTGTACGAAGCGTCGGCGGCCGGGGTGAAGATTGAACTGGTAGTCCGGGGAATTTGCTGCCTGAAGGTAGGGATTGAAGGAATCAGTGAAAATATTACGGTTCGTTCCATTGTGGGGAATTTCCTGGAGCACAGCCGGATTTTCTATTTCCACAACGACGGGCAGGAGGAAATTTACATGGGCAGCGCGGACTGGATGCCCAGAAACCTGGATCGGAGGGTGGAAATCCTGTTCCCGGTGGAGGATGAAGCACTGATGGAGCAGGTGAAGCATATTTTAAAGGTACAGCTGGAGGATAACGTCAAGGCCCATATGTTAAAGAAGGACGGGAATTACGAGAAAATCGACAAACGAGGAAAGAAGCTGGTAAATTCCCAGGAGCAGTTCTGCCAGGAGGCAAAACGGGCGATTCCGAAAGATAAGGGCGTCTATCAGGAGCGGGTATTCCTTCCGGCGGAATCGGTGGATGAAGGGGGTATGGTATGAGAAAGATATTATTTACGGATTTGGACGGAACGTTGTTAAGGGACGACAAGACGGTATCCGAGGGGAACCGGGCGGCCATCCGGCAGATGCTGGACGCAGGCCATCATTTGGTAGTCGCCACCGGAAGGCCGGTATCCAGCGGGCTGACGGTGGTAAAAAAGCTGGGGCTTACGCTTCCGGGCTGCTATATGATCGCCTTTAACGGTTCGGTGATTTACGATTGCTCGGCAGACTGCATCCTGCAGGAGCACACGATGCCGATTGAATATGTCGAATATTTGTTCGAGGAAGCGAATCGGAGCAACATACATATTCAGACCTATTCCGATTCCCAGGTGCTGGCCCAGCAGTGGGACGAGGAATTAGATTATTATCAGAAGACCACGGGCATGTCTGCCAAGATTGTGCGGAATATTTTTGACGCATTGGATAAGGAGCCCTGCAAGGTGCTGCTGGCCAGCCTTTCCGGGCAGGAGAGGCTGAAAAAGTTCCAGCGGGAGCACCGGAGCTGGGAAACCGGACGGTGCAGCAGCTTTTTTTCCAGCCGGGAATATCTGGAATACTGTCCGGAAGGGATTAATAAGGGGCTTGGCGTCAGCTTTTTAAGGGAGTTTCTGAATGTAAAAAGGGAGAATACCTATGCCGTGGGGGACGAGCGCAACGACATCCCCATGCTGCGGGAGGCGGGAACCGGAATTGCCGTAAGAAATGCCTATGAAGAGGTAAAAATGGCGGCGGATTACGTGACCGAACACGACAATGAACGCGATGCCATTGCGGAGATTATTGATAAATTTATTTTGATGTAGCTGGATTTACTGCCGCCCGGAACTACCGGGCGGCAGCTTTCATCTGTGCCAGGCAGGCGTAGG
>CAJUSQ010000119.1 GCA_910588885.1 uncultured Lachnospiraceae bacterium | reverse complement strand
AAAACCGGCAGCTTTGAAAACTGCCGGTAAGAAAATTTTATAAAACTTACACATTTTACTTGACAAACCCATAACCGGGTTTGTTTTGTGAAATGTGTAAGTTAAAAAATTACGGGCGAATCCAAATGAGCTCTTCGAAAGTTCTTATATGTCGGAAAAGCCTGTATGGCTTTTCCGGCAAAAGCTCCGATTCTATTCTTGCAGAACATAATAATCAGTATAAAATTCTTTATCATGTCCGATCAATTTTTCCTCAGAAGCCACAAAACCCAACCGTAATATTGCCAATTTCCGTTCAGAAGCAAAGGGAGGAATTTTTGTCGCAATGATCTGACACTGAAATAATTTAAATACAGATGGTACAATAAGCGATAGTATCTCAAAAATGCGTTCTTCCTGTTCATAATCGCTTCTCAGATCAAGTCTTAACAAACCACAATTATTAAAATAATCATCTGCTTTCCGATTAAATAATTCAATGGTTCCTATTGCTTCATTGACTGTTTTTGATACAATAGTCCAACGAACAAATCCCTGTCTGTGATACTCCAAAAACCAATAATCAATCGCTTGTTCCATTCTGTCTTCAGTTGTATAATGAAAATCATCTCCACCACAATTATCACTATTAAAAAATGGTACTGATTTTTCATCGGAATATACTTTTAATAAATCTGCTTTGTCCTCTTTTCTTATCATTCTTAACATATAATTTTCATTCTCATATTCAGGACATTTTTCATATGGGCTGCTCATGGGATTACCTCCGTTTTTTATTAGCACAATACCACGATATATATGACAAAGTATATCACAATTAATTGTATAGAGAAACAATTTTTGAAGCTAAGGGAAATGAAACACCATAATACCGTTGAATAGCATATGCAACATATTCAGAACAACCATTTCCGAATTGGCTGTCCGTTGCTTCCGCCAACTTCTGATTTTGCAGATGTTCGCTTGCTAAATCTAAAAGTATGCTTCTGGCATTGGAAAGTTTAAATGTTTCCTTATAATGTTCCGCAAGCAGCTCGACGGCTTCCTTTTCTGCATTCGCATCATCGCTTTCCTTTGCTGTCATAAACTTTTGATAGATTTCAGCATTTTTGTCCTGCTTTGGCTTTAATTCCCTGACATCACCGGCTGACTGCATCATCGCTTCCATTGCCTTTTCTTTACCGCCGTACCATTTAAAAACATCTGCAATTGCCTGTTCATTTGAAAAGCCTGCCGCCAAATGCTCCCGATATTTTTCCATGCTCCCATATTTTTGGATCTGCTGATTCCGTGATTCTTCTGACATACACTCTAATGTATGGTCTAATATTTTCTGAATTTCGTCATTGTTAAATGCCTCAAAGCTCATAGTATATATTATGTCGGGCGTTTATTGAGAGAAAAAGAATCTCTTGCGAAAACACAGGATATGGAATACAATAAAGACGAGGCCCGGAGTACCAAAGCGCCGACCGGATTGTGCGGGTAACTGATGATACAGAAGAAGGAACGATCCATTCTGTTTGCCCGTGTAAACAGGATTTTGCAGCTATATAAATGAACCCGGCATATGGTTTTGATCCATCCGGCAGGTGCATTTGAAAGAAAAACGGATAAGGCGGATTTATGGCAGAAATTGATGTGGAAAAAAGGAAAGAAAAAATAATAAATTATGAAGAGGGCGGAACACCCGGGCAATTTTCGGGGTTCGCGGAACGCCGCGGCAGGCAATCGAAACCGAACGGCCGGCAAAATTCCAACCAACCAAAACGAAATTACCAGAAAGAGCTGGAAGCTCTCATTGAAAAACACCGGCAGGCCGGAGAAGTACCGACCTTATTCCTCCACAGCTGCTGTGCCCCCTGCAGCAGTTATGTGCTGGAATATTTATCGGATTTTTTTGAAATCACCGTATTTTATTATAATCCAAATATATATCCGGAGGAAGAATACCGAAAACGAGTCTTGGAACAGCAGGCATTTATTGAACGGTTTCCGGCCGGAAATCCGATCCGGTTTGTGGAAGGCACTTACGACGAAGAACGTTTCTATGAAATGGCCAGGGGGCTGGAGCAGGAGCCGGAGGGCGGAGAACGTTGCTTTAGCTGTTATCAGCTGCGGCTGCGGGAGGCGGCCGAATATGCCAGGGAACGGGGAATGGATTATTTTACCACCACCCTTTCCATCAGCCCCTTGAAAAATGCGGATAAGCTAAACGAAATCGGGCTTGCCCTGGCAGAGGAATACGGGGTTTCCTACCTGGTTTCTGATTTTAAGAAGAAAAACGGCTATCGCCGTTCGGTGGAGTTATCGAAGGAATACGGGATGTACCGGCAGGATTATTGCGGCTGTGTGTTCTCAATCGGCGAAGGCCGGCAGTCCTGATAAACGGTATAAAGCAAAAGAACTGCGGCAAAAAAACGATTGTAACTTAAAAAGCATTATGGTAATATAAGGGCACAAACACAGGAAGAATTGAGGAAAGACAGGCTTTGCGGCGTCAAAATTTGTATAGACGACAGGCTACATAGACGACCAGTTGACCACGGTTCTTTGCAGCTGCGCGATGGCTTGGGTCAAACAGAATCTGGAGGTGATCGAACCTTTGGAAGCGGAATATAGCAGATAAACTCAGTTCTCATTTTCCGGGGTAGTAACCAAATCGGCTAAGCCGGACAATTAAGAAAATAGAATATGGCTGAATGGCTATTAACAACATTGGCAGAGATAAAAGAGCAGAATGACGAAAGCGAGGAAACAATATGGCACAATTATGGGGCGGGCGCTTTACCAAGGAAACCGACGAGCTGGTGTACCGGTTCAATGCGTCCATTTCCTTTGATCAGAAATTTTATAAGCAGGATATTGAAGGCAGCATGGCCCATGTCTGCATGCTGGCGAAGCAGGGGATTCTGGAAAAAGAAGAAATGCAGAGGATTGTGAAAGCTTTAACGGAAATCCAGCAGGAGGTGGAAGCCGGAACCCTTGAAATTACCGATGAATACGAAGATATTCACAGCTTTGTGGAGGCAAACCTGATTGAACGGCTGGGGGATATCGGGAAGAAGCTGCACACCGGCAGGAGCCGCAACGACCAGGTGGCGTTGGATATGAAGCTGTATACAAGACTGGAGGTACTTTTTACCGACGTACTGGTGAAGGATTTGTTAAAGGTACTTTTAAGAATTATGGAGGAGCATACGGAAACCATTATGCCGGGCTTTACCCATCTCCAGAAAGCACAGCCTGTTACACTGGCTCATCATATGGGAGCTTATTTTGAAATGTTCAAGAGGGACCGTTTAAGGCTGAAAGACATTTATGTGCGGATGAACTACTGTCCTCTGGGAGCCGGGGCGCTGGCCGGGACGACGTATCCTCTGGACCGGGAGTATTCGGCGAAGCTTTTGGGCTTTTACGGGCCGACCTTAAACAGCATGGATTCCGTGTCGGACCGGGATTACCTGATCGAGCTCCTTTCGGCGCTGTCTACAATCATGATGCATCTGAGCCGTTTTTGCGAGGAAATTATCCTCTGGAACAGCAACGAATACCAGTTCGTGGAGATTGACGACGCCTACAGCACCGGAAGCAGCATTATGCCTCAGAAAAAGAATCCGGACATTGCGGAGCTGGTGCGGGGCAAGACCGGACGGGTTTACGGGGCGCTCATGTCCCTGCTGACCACCATGAAGGGCATTCCTCTGGCTTATAATAAAGATATGCAGGAGGATAAGGAGCTGACCTTTGATGCCATTGATACGGTAAAAGGCTGCCTGCTCCTGTTTACCGGAATGCTGGATACTATGAAATTCCATAAGGACCGCATGGAAAAAAGCGCCGGCGGCGGCTTTACCAACGCCACGGATGCGGCAGATTATTTGGTGAACCACGGCGTGCCCTTCCGGGATGCCCATGGAATCGTGGGACGGCTGGTGCTTACCTGCATTGAGAAAAACTGTACGATTGACGAGCTGTCCTTTGCGGAGCTTCAGGAAATCAGCCCGGTGTTTGAAGAAGATATCTATGAGGCCATTTCCTTAAAAACCTGTGTGAACAAGCGGCTGACCCTCGGCGGGCCGGGAAAGGAAGCCATGGAACAAGTAATTGCCCTCGAAAAAGAATATCTGGCGGCGGAATGGCAGGACGAGGAAGCGAAAAAATGGAAGCAGCCATCCAACGGGTAAAATGGCAGAATAGCAAAAGCAGTGTTTCAACAGCTTAGAATGTAAAACAACAGAAGCCATATTGAAACAGTGAGGCTTCAGATAGAAGAAGCGGAAGAGTGAATCATTCAGAAGGAGATTGAAGTATGAGTCAGAAATTAAAAGTTGGAATTTTAGGCGGAACAGGAATGGTGGGGCAGCGTTTTCTTGCACTGCTTTCGGACCATCCCTGGTTTGAGGTGACTTCGGTGGCGGCAAGCCCCCGTTCGGCTGGGAAGACCTATGAGGAAGCATTGGCAGGCCGTTGGAAAATGGATACGCCCATGCCCCAAGCAGTCAAAAACCTGACTGTGATGAACGTGAACGAGGTGGAGAAAGTCGCTTCCCAGGTGGATTTCGTATTTTCTGCCGTAGATATGTCCAAGGACGAGATCAAGGCCATTGAAGAAGCTTATGCCAAAACGGAAACCCCGGTGGTTTCCAACAACAGCGCCCACCGATGGACGAAGGACGTTCCCATGCTGGTACCGGAAATCAATCCCGAACATGTAGAGGTCATTGCCTCACAGAAAAAACGCCTTGGTACGGAACGTGGATTTGTAGCTGTGAAGCCCAATTGCTCCATCCAGAGCTACGCCCCGGTATTGACGGCCTGGAAGGAATATGAGCCCTATGAGGTAGTGGCAACCACCTACCAGGCCATTTCCGGCGCAGGAAAGACCTTCCGGGACTGGCCGGAAATGGAAGGGAATATTATCCCCTATATCGGCGGGGAAGAGGAAAAGAGCGAAAAAGAACCCCTGCGCCTTTGGGGAACCGTAAGGGACGGGGAAATTGTCCCTGCAGCAAGCCCCCTGATTACCTGCCAGTGTATCCGTGTCCCGGTTTTGAACGGCCATACGGCGGCGGTTTTTGTGAAATTCAGACAAAAGCCCACCAAAGAGCAGCTGATTGAAAAGCTGGTAAGCTTCCGGGGGGCACCGCAGGAATTGGAGCTGCCCAGCGCGCCGAAACAATTTATCCAATATCTGACAGAAGAGAACCGTCCGCAGGTTACGGCTGACGTAGATTTTGAAAGAGGTATGGGCATCAGCGTCGGACGGCTGCGGGAGGATACCGTATATGATTATAAATTCGTAGGTCTTTCCCATAATACGGTGCGGGGAGCCGCAGGCGGGGCCGTATTGTGTGCGGAACTTTTAAAGGCAAAAGGTTATATTGCGGCGAAGTAGCAGGAGAAGGTCTTCCAATACTCGAAAAATTTTCAGAAAATTTTGCAATCCGGAGGATTATGTGATATAATAAAAGTACTGAAAGAATGCGAACGGAATGAAGCAGAAGGGAGCCACATGCTCTGATGCCCGGGGTGCATCCTTATCGCAGCGGAATGCAAGGAGGAATGAAAGATGGAAGAAAGAAGACGTAGTAAACGGTTGGAGCTGGATGTGAGCCTTGAACTGGAACGGCTGGATAGAGATGGCATTACGACCTTAAAATATGTTCATGTGGATATTAATGACCTTTCCAGATCCGGAATCGGATTTAACGCGGAACAGGAGCTGGAGATCGGTAGCTTTTATAATACAAAGCTGGAAATTTGGACGAAGGAAGTCATTGATACGATCGTCAAGGTTGTCCGGAAGAATAAGACGGATAAGGGCTACAACTATGGCGGTACTTTCGTTGGCATGACAGATCCGGATTCATTGAAGATAGAGATTTATCAGATGTTTGAGGAAGTAAGAAGGAAGGAAAAGGAAGAAGCGGAGGCGAAGGAAGCCGAAGAGCACGAAGAAGCAGCGAAGGTGAAGGAAGCTGAAGAGCGCGAGGAAGCAGTGGAAGCGGAATCTGCTGAAAACGAATAAATGAAATATTCTGATGGAAATAGCGGGGTATTTATACTCAACTGCCGCTATCCCCGCGGCAGTTGCCAAATATCCGTACAGGTGGGGCTGCGTGGCTCGTTGGTTGCGGAAATAAAAAAGCTTATCATGTAGAATGGTAAGCTTTTTATTATGGAACTACTGTTCTTAAGGGCGTTCATAAATTACGTAATGATGCTTTCTAAGCTGCCGTAAGGCATGCTCCAAGGCGGAGGAATCGTAAAATTCAATACGCAGTACGCCTTCCTCAAATTCCCGGTTGTGCAGGATCCCGATATTTTTAATATTGATCCCGTTGGCAGCTAAGATGGTAGAGATCGTGGCAATTCCTCCGGCTTCATCAATCAAGTCGCAGTAGATTTCGTAAATAGAAGGAAGAGGGCCTTGCTTCTGGATGGGAAGAGAGTCCCGGTAATCCTTGGCTTGTTGGAAGAAGTCCAGGATTCGGGGCTGGTCTTCCCGGACGATCTCCTCCTTCATCTCCGAAAGGGATTTGATAAATGCATCTATGAGAAGCAGAAGCTGTTCCCGGTTGGCGCAGCAGATTTCCTGCCACATGGCGGGAGAGGAAGAAGCAATGCGCGTAATGTCCTTAAAACCCCCGGCCGCAATGGATTTCATGGACTCTGCGTCATCGTCCAGCTGCCGTACCAGATTTACCAGGCAGGAGGCCAGCACATGGGGTAAGTGGCTGACGGCCGCCGTGGAAAAATCATGCTTTTGGGGGCTCATAACTATGGGAATGCAGCCAAGAGAAGCCACAAAACGGCGGTATTCGTCCACCAGCTTTTGTTGTACCGTATCATCATGGGTTATGATAAAATAGGCGTTTTCAAACAGATAGGGGGTGGCGCTTGCAAAGCCGCTTTTCTCGGAACCGGCCATGGGATGCCCGCCGATAAACCAGGGGGAAAGTCCCATGGCTTTTACGTCCTCGTGGATGGAGGATTTGACGCTTCCGGTGTCGGAAAGGATGCAGCCCTCCCCCAAAAAAGGAGCCAGCGCCTGAAGATAGGTTTCGTTTTTCTGAACAGGGGCACATAAAAAGAGATAGCGGCAGCGGGCGAAGTCCTCCGTGATTTTGGAAAAGCCCTGGGTAATAATCCCTTCCTGCTTCGCCAGGGCCAGGCTTTCATCGTTGATGTCACAGGCCAGGATGGAAATTTCCGGGTGGATCCGGCGAATGGTTTTGGCCAGGGCGCCGCCGATAAGCCCCAGGCCAATAATGCCGATTTTCTCCGGAATTGCCGCAGAACCCTGGTCAGGGCAGCATGTCGGCATCATGATAACTGCCTCCCTGCCAGAGTAATGTAGCCGGAAAGGTTAGACATGACTGACTCAAACTGGGGGAAGTTCAGGGACTGCGGGCCGTCGGACAATGCTTTTGCCGGATCGTTGTGGACTTCAATCATCAGTCCGTCTGCTCCGCAGGCAACGGCGGCCTTTGCCAGGGGCTCTACGTAGTGCCGGACTCCGGTGGCATGGCTGGGATCTACAATCACCGGAAGATGTGTTTTTTCCTTCAAAACGCAGATAGCACTAAGATCCAGGGTGTTCCGGGTGGCCGTTTCAAATGTGCGGATTCCCCGTTCGCAAAGTGCGACTTTTTCATTTCCTTCGGACATAATGTATTCCGCGGCATTCAGCCATTCTTCAATGGTGGCGGAAAGGCCCCGTTTCAGGAGTACCGGAAGGCCGCTTTTTCCGACTTCCTTTAAAAGCTCAAAATTCTGCATGTTCCGTGCGCCCACCTGAAGCATATCCACATAATGCTCGGCCAGTTCAATGGCATGGGCGCTGGTTACCTCGCAGATGGTGGCAAGCCCGGTTTCTTCGGAAGCGGTTTTCAGGAAACGAAGACCCTCCTCCTCTAAGCCCTGGAAGGAGTAGGGAGAAGTCCGGGGTTTAAAAGCGCCGCCCCGCAGCATAGTAGCGCCGGCTTTTTTCACAGCACGGGCAATGGACAGCATCTGTTCCTCCGTTTCTACGGCGCAGGGGCCTGCCATAATGGTCATGGTACCCGGCCCGATCACCGTATTTTTCACAGGGAATCCGGAGGGAAGCGGATGGAATTTCCGGTTGGATAATTTGTAGCTTTCGGTGATGGGAACGATTTTCTCTACAGAGGGGTTCAGCTGGATGGAACGAGTATCCAGCTTTGTTTTGTCCCCCACTACACCGATGATGGTGACTTCTTTTCCTTGAGACAAATGTACCACCAGGCCGCTGGTTTCAATGGCCTGCGTGACCTGGGAAATAGATTCTCCGGAAGCTCCCGGTTTCATAACTATAATCATAATAAGTACCTCTTTTTCTGAATCGTATTGTAATTGATGCAAATTTTATCATACCTTTTTTTTTCAAAAAAGTCAACACGCCAGTACGTTGAAGTGCGAAAATCAGAAAAATGAGGCAGACCGTCTGATTTACGGATGTAGGACGGATTTTGCGGACATTCAAAATAAAAAAGAATATGGAGGTAA
>CAJUSQ010000118.1 GCA_910588885.1 uncultured Lachnospiraceae bacterium | reverse complement strand
CAGGCACCGCAATTTGGAGCAGCTCCTTTTGAAATTCCTTTTTTGTTTCCATTTTATGATTCCTCCAATCTACCTCATAGCAGTTGTAATCATAATAAAAGGAACCATGAAAAATAGCAAAGGTTAAACGCATAACCTCTAACAAAATTCCACCTTATTTTTTGTGCATATTTACACTACGCACACTGTCACGTGTGATGAGGGTTACAGGCAGCCTCACATTTTTATCCACGCCGCCGTTTTTTAATTGATACAGCATTTTAACTGCCAAAGCGGCCCTTTGCCCGTGATCCTGTTTTATGGTGGTCAGCGCCGGTACAAATGTTTCACATTCCCGCACATCGTCAAATCCGATTACCGACAGATCCTCCGGAACGGATAGCCCCATACATAAGTTCCGCATTTGGAATCTCGCTTTTGAATCCCATGAATCTTTCCTGATCCATGCAGATTTTATTATCCGAAATGCAAAGCACAGCTCTGTGTCCCCTGCTTTTCAGATAACGCCCTGCCTGCGCTCCGCCATCAAAGTGATCGACCTCAATATTTACAAGGTTCCCGGAACTTTCCATATATCCGTCATAGACCACAAAGGGGATATGCATCTCTGCCCGCAATTTTTGATACTCCTGCTCACAATAGCCGATCAATACCATTCCTTCCATATTCCACATGGAAGCAAACCTGGGAATTTCATCCCACTGATCGGTAACCTGAAGCATGAGGAATTTTCCGGCCTGCCGGATTTCTTTTGCCAGTGCGTTCAATGACGCGGAAATAAACGGGTCTTCCAGGGTATGCCCTTCGTATTTTTCATGGTCATTGATCACTACACCGATAATTTTAGAATCATTTTGTGCCAGCAGGATTCCTGCCATACTTGGAATGTACTGCCTCTCCTCCAAAAGCTGCTGCACGCGTTTTACCGTTTCGGCTGATACTTTCTTTGTCTTTCCATGGATTACATTTGATACCGTAGCCGTACTTAAGCCCAGCTCCTCTGCAATATCAACAATCCGGATTCTTCTGTTTTCCATATCGCTCCACCCTTTCTTTATAATGATTTGCGGCATGAAATATGATATCATTTGCTGCGCCCGGGGCTCTGTTATTTGTTCCGTGCCCTATGCCTTTATTTTATCAGATGATGCCTTTCTTTGAAAACAGATTCGGGAAAAATAGATCCGCCGTTCACCTTCCGGCCTAAGGCGGGCCGGAATGATTGATGTAATTTTTTACTATTACCGTATCTTTGAATGGAGTGAGAATAGAGTGAAAATATTTTTGATGTAAATAAAATTTTTGTAATAGTAAAATAAAACATAAAAATTTTATGATATTTGTTGAAAAAAGTATTCCATTCAATTAGAATAAAAGCAAAAGGAATCAAATACATACAGGAGAAGAATGGGGGAATTTGAATGAAGAAGAGAAAGAGTGTGTTGCTGATAAGCGTTTTGGCAGCTGTCGGCTTTTTGTGTTCCTGCGGTGCGGACAAGCCGAAGGCTTCCGAAGTAGTTCCGCAGATCAACTGTGAATCGGGGTATTCGAATTTTGCGGTATCCGGAGAGGAGGAATATTATTTTCTGTGCCGCAATTCCGTCGCTTGCTGGGACGGGAATCCTGAGCATCAGGCGCTGCCCCTGTGTAAACGGCCGGACTGCAGCCACGATTCCAGCGAATGCGTTTCTTTTGTGATGGGGGCCTCCACCAAGCTGTTTTATGTAGACGGAAACCTGTATTTGTTCAGCGATTTTTCCCATCAGGACCCGGAGACGAAGTCAGAGGTCTTCCCTCTGTGGAAGATCGCGGCGGACGGTTCCTCCAAGGAACGGGTGCTGTTTGCCAGTGATCTGCCGCAGATGTATACGGTTTTTCAGGATATGGTCTATTATGAGACATTGACAGAGCGGGAAGACGGAAAAGTGATTTGCCGTGTTTTATACCAGCCGTTAGAAGGCGGGGAGGAGAAAGTGCTTTGGGAAAGCGATCTTCAAGGCGGCGGGCCGGGGGTTTTGCAGGGAATCGGCGACAAGCTGTATTTTTCGGAAAGTGGGATAGACATGTCCCTGGATACCAACGATCCAGAGTTTGACATGGAACAGGTGGAAACCTACAACAATTTCTATATCTATGACCCGGGCACAGGGGAATTGACGAAAAATCCGGAATTCAATGGTGCAAACGGGCGTGAGATTGTAATCCGGAATGTTTATGATGACAAGATTTTTTACAGTGTTTGGGATAATGTAAAAAATGAACTGTGGTACCAGCCCATTGACGGGGAAGGGGAAGCCGTCTGTCTGGGAAGCGGGAAGCCCAATACAAACCGGGCGGATTTGGATTTTTGCTACACGAACTGCCGATGGGACGAGGAACAGGGAAAAGGCGTCGTAAAAGCCTACGACCATGAAGGGAACCTGGTACAGGAGATTTGGATGCCCCATATGGAAGAGAGCCTGACGTGGGTTCCGGCGAATGAGGACTGGATTTTCGGCCATTTTATAGGACTGATTAACGAGGACGGAAGCAAGTGGGATCAGGCGATTGTCTTAATCGAGCGCAGCAAGCTGGCGGAAGGAAAGGCAGAGATGATCCGGTTGTTTTCCACGGAGTAAATTTGTGATAAATTTAACAAAGGGAGAGGAGGGGGCCCATGTTTTTGGCGGAATGGAAAAAGATTCTGCGTCAGCGCTGGTTTCTTTGGCTGACGCTGGTATTTTTTGTAATGAATCTTGCACTGTTTGTATATCGGCAGAGGGTGGAAACACCGCACTGGATCGCAGCGGTTCCCTGGTATGGGGAATATCAGAAGCAGCTGGAGGGCATGGATTCCAAGGAGCAGGAAGAATGGATTTTTGCCAAAATAAAGCAGTTAGGTGATTTCCAGGGGCTGATCCAGGTGATGGAGGGTCTGGTAGACCAGGAGTATCTGGATTTTTTGCTGGAAGAAAATCCCAATCTGGTGGAGGAGTTTGAAGAATCCGGATTCGGGGAACGCCGGGAAGAGCTGGACGGACGGATTGCGGCCCTTTCCCATTTGAGCTCCCAGCTATCCCGGGAAAGGGAATATCCGGAATTCCTGGCTTCGATCCGGGAAAATTATGAGCATATGCGGGACAATGCTTTTTATGATAACCGTCCTTATGCCAAAGCCCTGGGTGAGAAGACGGTGGAGGAGTTCGAGAAGCTGAAGGGGCTGGAACTGGAACCGGGGATTGAATATGGCATAGAAGCATTGCTGAACCATTCTACCGGGGATCTTCTGATCCTGGTGCTGGCTGCCTGTATCTGCGGGATGACGGTTATGCAGGAACGGAGCCGGGATTTGTTTGGATTGATGAAAAGCTGCAGAAGCGGCAGGGGAAAGCTGGCTGCGGTAAAATTTCTCACAGTGATTTCGGCAGTTCTGGTACTCTGCGGGCTGTTTTACGGGAGTATCTTTGGGGCGGCAGTCCGGATTTACGGCCTGGGGCCGCTGGAACGCTCCATACAATCGGTGTCGATTTTAAACGGCAGCGGCCGTATGCTGTCGGTAGGCGGCTTTCTGGCAGATGCTTATATCCGGACGGCACTGTCCATGGCTGCCCTTGCCTGCCTGATGGAGTGCCTGATGATCGGGTTGAAAAATTCCCTTGTTTCCCTGGGAATCCTGGGCGTTGCCGGTATTATATGGGCGGGCCTTTATCGGGCCGTTTCTCCCATATCCGGAATGGCCCAGCTGCATTTTCTGAATCCGGTTGCCTGGTTTCAGCGGGTGGAAAGCTATGGCAGCTATAACCTGGTATCCGTCTTTGGAAAACCGGTCAGTATCATTCCCCTGAACCTGATGCTGGTCTGCCTTTTGCTGGCAGGCGCAACGGCGGTGGGAATATATCTGTTCTGCACCCGGCCGATGACCGAGGGGCGCGGAAGCCTTGGGCTTCTTTCCCAGGCGGCAGGGAAGCTTTCGGAGCATCTGCCCTATCCGGGAAATATGGCAATGCAGGAGTGGGGAAAGCAGCTTTTGAAAAACCGCCTGCTGTTCCTGGTGCTGCTGGCCGGGGCTGCAGTCTGGATGTCGGCGGAGAAATACCCGGCGAATCTGAATCGGGAGAACCGGCAGTACCGGGATTATATTTTGGAATACCAGGGGCCCATGACCCAGGAGACGATGGATGCCATTTTAGAAGAGCAGGCACGGCTGGATCAGCTGGAACAGGAGTTTCTGGCTATGGGAGCCCGCCTGGAGGCCGGGGAAATCACAGAGGAGCAGTATCAGGCAGCCGATATGATCGTAAAAGGCCAGCTGGAGCGGAGAGCTCCCCTAAACCGGGTATCCGCCCAGGCTCAGGAGCTTTTGGAATATGAAAAGGAGCATGGGGTAAGGCTGTATCTGACCGATGAAATTGCCGGGGAATTTTTGCTGGAACAGAAGGAATATGACCAGCGCCAGGGCGTTCTTGCAATGCTTGCCGCCATTGTGCTCTTATCCGGGATTTTTCCGGGGGAGCAGCGGCATCAGATGCTGAACCTTCTGCGGTGTACGAAGCACGGGCATCTTTCCCTGTTCCTTTCCAAAGTATCCCTGGGGATCGTGCTGGCAGCCCTGATGGCGGCCGGGATGTTCTGGGCGAAACTGTCATCCGTACAGGCACTGTATGGTTTTGTGGATTGGAAGGTTCCGATTCAGAGCTTTTCCGCGGCCCGGCAGTTTTCCGGAAGCTTCAGCATTCAGGGCTTTCTGATGTTATCCCTGGTTTTGGAGCTGGTGGGGATGTGCTGCCTGGGGGCGGCGTTTCTGGCCCTTTCCCTGTGGATGAAGAACCGGATGTATGCAATCCTGACCGGTGCGGCGATTTTTGTGCTTCCGCTGCTGCTTGGATGGATGGGGATCGCCTTTCCCTGGGCATATTCCGGGAACAGGGTCTTTTTCTTCCCATGCCAGATGGCAGCCCAGGGACTGCCGGGGCAGCTGGTGTATCTGTTTACGGCTCTGGCAGCGGCGGCCCTGTTCCTAAGTTTGGCCTGGAAAAAATATCAAAACGGAGCCTGGAGGTGATCCTATGAAATTGGAAATGACCGAATTATCGAAAAGCTACAAAAAAGGAAAACGGGCGCTGGATCAATTTACGGCAGCTTTAACGCCCGGTGTGTATGGCCTTCTTGGGCCAAACGGGGCGGGAAAATCGACCCTTATGAATATTTTAGCAGGAAACCTGGCAGCGGACAGCGGCCAGGTATTCATAGATGGAACACCAGTTCGGGAAATGGGGGCCAGGTACCGGGAGATTCTGGGCTATATGCCCCAGCAGCAGGGGCTTTATGATAATTTTACGGCGTTGGAATTTCTGCGCTATTTCGCTTCCCTGAAGGGGATTCCCAAGAAGGAGGCGAAGAAGCGGATTGAGATGCTGCTTTCGGTGGTAAATCTGGAAGACGTCAAAAACCGGAAGCTGGGCGGCTTTTCCGGCGGTATGAAGCAGCGTACCCTTTTGGCCCAGGCGCTTTTGAATGATCCGAAGATCCTGATTCTCGATGAGCCTACGGCAGGACTGGATCCCAAGGAGCGCATCCGGATCCGGAATTATATCAGTGAGATTTCCCAGGATAAAATTATCCTTTTGGCGACTCATGTAGTCAGCGACGTGGAATGCATTGCCAGGGAAATCCTGTTGATTAAGGACGGCGTCCTTCTGGCCCGGGAGCGGCCGGAGGAATTGATGGCCCGGATGGACGGAAAGGTATGGGAGGTCAGCGTCCCGGCAGAGCTTTTGTCTACCCTGGAGAAGGAGTGCCTGGTCACCAATGTGCATATGACAAAAGACGGGCCGAAAGTCCGGATTTTAGGAGAACGGCAGGCGCTGGAAGAAAAGCTTTCCGGACAGGGGGCGTCAAAGGAAGCCGTTTCGGACAGGGGACAAGGGGCGTCAAAGGAAGCCGCTTCGGACAGGGGATCGGGGATTGTCCTGCAGAAAGCGGAAGCAAACTTAGAAGATGTGTATTTATGGAGCGTTGGCAGGGAGGATTTGCCGGTATGATATGCCAATATCCTCTGATTGTATGAAATTACAGTCAGAGGATATTGTTTTTTTACATTACTGACCCACCGTTATTTCGCATCATTTATATGCAGTTATAGTAGGGAATAATATGCCGCAGATATCGCGGATCCAAGGGCCTTTGGGCCCTTTTTTTCGTGGTGGAAAAGATTTTATTCGGATTATTTCAATAAAAACGGTGGAAATTGGAAATACTTTCGGAGACGGAAAGAAAGAACAATGTTTTATGCAAAATTACCAATGAAAACGACAGGAAAAAACCAAAATGACAGGGGCCGTTTGGAAAATACGGAAAGCACTTTCTAAGGACGGAAATCGTATTGAATATAATTTCCGGGCTGTTTATACTTGGGATTACAAAAAAAAGGAGGAAGCATATCATGACAGAACAGGCGGAGACAGGGATCCGGGAAGAGGGTCAGCAAGGAAGCGCAGAAGGTCAGCAAGAGAAGGAAGAGGGTCAGCGAGGAAGCGCAGAAGGTCAGCAAGAGAAGGAAGAGGATCAGCGAGGAAGCGTGGAGGATTTGCGTGGAAAGCTGATTGTATCCTGTCAGGCTTTGCCCCAGGAACCGCTGCATTCTTCATTCATTATGGGAAGGATGGCGCTGGCGGCAAAGGAGGGGGGCGCACGGGGAATCCGGGCCAACACGAGGGAGGACATCCGGGAAATCCAGGCTGCGGCAGGGCTTCCGGTGATCGGGATCGTGAAACGGGACTATCCGAACAGCCCGGTTTACATTACGCCGTCCCGGAAAGAAGTGGAAGAGCTGATGGAAGTAAGGCCGGAAGTGATTGCAATGGATGCCACCGGAGCGCTTCGCCCCGGCGGAGTGACATTGAAGGATTTTTTTATGGAATTAAAAGAAAAATATCCTGATCAGCTTTGGATGGCGGATTGTTCCACTGTGGAGGAAGCTTTTTATGCAGACGAGCTGGGATTTGACTTTATCGGGACGACTCTGGTGGGGTACACCCGGCAGAGCAGGGGGGATCGGATTGAAGCGGAGGATTTTAAGATCTTAAGGGAAATCCTTGCAGGAGTCCGGCATAGGGTCATTGCGGAGGGGAACATTGATACTCCCCAAAAGGCCAGGAGGGTTCTGGAGCTTGGCGCCTTCAGCGTAGTGGTAGGTTCGGCGATTACCAGGCCGCAGCTGATTACAAAAGCATTTGCGGAAGCGATTGCAAAGGAAAAGAACAGGTGAACTGTTGGAAAGGAGAAGAAGCGTATGAGAAATCTTGACAAGTACAAAGGGATCATCCCGGCATTTTATGCATGTTATGACGACGAGGGGGAAATCAGCCCCAACGGTGTGAGGGCCCTTACCCGGTATTTTGTGGAAAAAGGGGTGAAGGGGGTCTATGTAAACGGCTCCTCCGGGGAATGTATTTACCAGAGCGTGGCGGATAAGAAGCTGGTATTGGAGCATGTAATGGAGGCGGCGGAGGGAAAGCTTACGGTAATTGCCCATGTGGCCTGCAACAACACAAAGGACAGCAGGGAGCTTGCCGCCCATGCCCAGAGCCTGGGCGTAGATGCCATCGCCGCGATTCCGCCCATTTATTTCCGGCTGCCGGAGCATGCCATTGCCCGGTATTGGAATGAGATCAGCGAAGCCGCCCCGGACACGGATTTTGTAATCTACAATATTCCCCAGCTGGCAGGGGTGGCCCTTACCCAGAGCCTTTTTGCGGAAATGCGGAAAAATCCCCGGGTGATCGGAGTGAAGAATTCTTCCATGCCCGTTCAGGATATACAGATGTTCCGGGCAGAAGCGGGGGAAGATTATGTGATTTTCAACGGGCCGGACGAACAGTTTATCAGCGGACGGGTAATCGGGGCGGAAGGCGCCATTGGCGGCACCTATGGGGCCATGCCGGAGTTGTTTTTGAAAATGGAGGAATATGTGAAGGCCGGGGAACTGAAAAAGGCCAGGGAAATCCAGTATGCCGTCAATGAAGTGATTTACAAGATGTGCTCCGCCCATGGAAATCTGTACGGGGTAATCAAAGGGGTTTTGAGGATCAATGAGGGCCTGGAGCTTGGAGGCGTCAGAAAACCGCTGCCGGGGCTTTCAGAGACGGATATGGAGATCGTCAGGGAAGCTGCCGGAATGATTTGTGCAGCGAAAGAGAGGTATCTGGGGTAATAAAACGATAGAAGGAGGGAATGCGATGCAAGGATTTACCATGATTGATTTGGTTATTTTGATCGTGTACTTAGGGGCAGTATTGTTTGCGGGGTTGCATTTTGCAAAAAAAGAGATGAAAGGGAAAGAGTATTTTAAAGGGGACGGGACGGTGCCCTGGTGGGTGACCTCCGTATCGATTTTCGCCACCCTGTTAAGCCCGATTTCCTTTTTGTCATTGGCAGGAAATTCTTACGCCGGGACCTGGATTATGTGGTTTGCACAGCTGGGAATGCTTTTGGCGATTCCCCTTACCATCCGGTTCTTTCTTCCGGTGTACAGCAAGCTTGGGATTGATACGGCCTATCAT
>CAJUSQ010000117.1:6736-8626 GCA_910588885.1 uncultured Lachnospiraceae bacterium | reverse complement strand
AATATTATGATTTCCCACGAGGGAAAGGTGAAGGTGACGGATTTCGGCATTGCCAGGGCAGCCAACAGCAACACCATCCATTCGGACGTGATGGGTTCCGTTCATTATACGTCCCCGGAGCAGGCCCGGAACGGCTTTGTAGACGGCAAGAGCGATATCTATTCCTTAGGAATCGTGATGTATGAGATGGTGACGGGACGTGTGCCTTTTGACGGGGATACTACGGTAGCCATTGCCATCCAGCATTTGCAGGAGGAAATGACGGCTCCCAGCGCTTTTGCACCGAACCTGCCCATCAGCCTGGAGAAGGTGATCCAGAAGTGCACCCAGAAGAATCCGGACCGGAGATACGAAACCATCAGTGATTTGCTGGCGGATCTGAAGAAAGTGCTGATCAGTCCCAACGAGGATTTCGTGACGATGATCCCCTTAAGGCAGGATACGAAGACCCGGGTCATTCCGGCGGAGGATGTGGCCAGCATCAAGAAGGAGGCCGAACGGGTTTATCAGGAGGAAGAGCCGGAAGACTACGAAGAGGAAGAAGACGAGGATTACGACTATGAGGAGGAAGAGGACGACGGCGGCTTTCTGAACCCGAAGATGGAAAAAGCGGTTACGATTGCCGGGATTGTGGCGGCCGTGATTATCGTAGCCATTATTGTAGTGATCCTTGGAAATGTGACCGGGCTTTTTAAGTTCGGAAAGAACCGGGATAAGGAAGAGGACAATCAGACCAAGGTAGAAGAAGACATAGATAAGGACAAAGAGGAAGAAGAGCCGGAGGAAGAACTGGTTACCATGATTCCCCTGGAAGGAAGTACCGAAGAAGAAGCAAGGGCGGCGCTGAAGGAATTGGGCTTAGGGCTTGAGGTGACGGGAACCATGGCTTCCGATGATTACGAAGAAGGGCAGATTGTGGCCCAGAGCGTAAAGAAGGGGGAGAAGGTGGAAAAGCATACCACCATTGAAGTGCAGACCAGCAGCGGCCCCGGGGAATTTGAGGCTCCTTCCGTTGTAGGAAAGGACGAGAGCGAAGCGGAGCGGATTATTAAGGACAATAATCTGGTGCCGAAGCGTGATTTTGCCTTTGATGATACGGTACCGGAGGGAGAGGTTATTTCCCAGAGCCCGGAGGCCGGAACCGCTGTAAAAGAAGGGGATACGATTACCTATATTATCAGCCAGGGCGTGGAAACCGTGAAAGTGCCGGATGTTACCAATAAGCCGGAAGCGGATGCCAGGGCAGAGCTGGAAGCGGCAGGCTTCCCGGTTTCCGGAACCACGTCGGAATATGACGATACCGTGGGAGAAGGATGCGTGATCCGTCAAAGCCCGGGCGGAGGAGAATATAAGGAAGTAGGAACCCCGGTTTCCCTGGTGATCAGCATGGGAAAACGGACGGCTTACTATTATTATGAAGGAACGTTTGACAAACCCGATGCGGATGCGAAGGTAACAAAAGTGGAGCTGATTGGCGAGGGCTACGGTGCGATTCCCTGTACGCCCCGGGAAAACGAAAACAGCGTAACCATTTCCGCTACGAATATTGAGAACTGCAGCGGCGGGGTGCTGACCATTACCTGGGAGTGGACCAAACCGGAAGTGAAGGATGAAGCGGGAGTCGTAATACAGCCGGCAGAGGTGAAAACCCATACCACCGGGCCGCTGAACGTCAGCTTCCGGCAGCAATAGAAAAAGGAAGCGGGACATCGCGGCAGAACGTTTCGCGCCGACGCCGGGAAGCAAAAGCCCGCAGCGCTGACGCCGGGAGGCAAAAGCCCGCAGCGTCGGCGCCGGGAAACACATCGCCGGAGCTTTCAAGCAGACAGGAACAGGAGTACCATGGAGGGAAAGATTGTAAAAGGGATTGCCGGATTTTACTATGTCCAT
>CAJUSQ010000117.1:0-6726 GCA_910588885.1 uncultured Lachnospiraceae bacterium | reverse complement strand
AAGCAGAAGCCCCTGGTAGGGGATTTGGTGGAGATTGATCTTTTGAGCCGGGAAGAGAAGACCGGGAATTTAGTCCGGATCCTTCCCCGGAAAAACGAGCTGATCCGTCCTGCGGTTGCCAATATCGACCAGGCGCTGGTGATTTTTGCCGCAGCCAGCCCCAAGCCGAATTTTCATCTGCTGGATAAATTTTTGGTGTCTATGTACGGGCAGCAGGTAGAGACGGTGATCTGTTTTAACAAGGAGGATCTGGCAAAACCCGAAGAACTTGCGGAATTGAAACACCGGTATGGGGCCTGCGGCTGCCCGCTTCTGTTTACCAGCGCCAAACATTCCCGGGGCATTGAGGAACTAAAACAAATGCTGTACGGGAAAACCACGGCGGTAGCCGGCCCCTCGGGAGTGGGAAAATCCTCTTTGATCAATCTGCTTCAGTCCCGGGTTCAGATGGAAACGGGGGCGGTAAGCAGTAAAATTGACCGGGGAAAGCATACCACCCGCCATTCCCAGCTGATCTATATGCAGGAGGGGACTTATATCATGGACACCCCCGGCTTCAGCTCCCTGTATGTGGAACGGATTGCCCCGGAAGAGTTGAAGGGGTATTTTCCGGAATTCGGGAAGTTTGAGGAGGACTGCCGTTTTCTGGGCTGCAGCCACATCCATGAGCCGGACTGCGGTGTGAAGGAAGCTTTGGCCCGCGGGGAACTTCCCCAGGGAAGATATCAGAACTATGTACAAATATATAATGAGTTGAAAGAAATGAAGAGGTATTAGAAATGAACTATTTGTCTCCATCTCTATTATCGGCGGATTTTTCCAGGCTGGGAGAGCAGATTGGCCTGGCAGACCGGGCAGGCGCCCAGTATCTGCATATTGATGTGATGGACGGAAGCTTTGTACCCAGCATCAGCTTCGGCCTTCCGGTTATCAAATCTATCCGGCCCTGTACCGAAAGAGTGTTTGACGTGCATTTAATGATAGATGAGCCGGTCCGTTACGTAAAGGAATTTGCCGACAGCGGCGCGGATATTATTACGGTTCACGCGGAAGCCTGTCTTCAGCTGGACCGGACGGTCAGGGCCGTGAAAGATCTGGGGAAGAAGGTGGGCGTTGCGTTAAATCCCGCTACGGATTTAAGCTGCATCCGCTATTTACTGCCGGAGCTGGATCAGGTGCTTCTGATGTCGGTAAATCCGGGCTTCGGCGGGCAGAAAATGATCCCCTATGCGTTGGGGAAGGTCCGGGATCTGCGGCAGATGGCGGAGCAAAGGGGGCTTAAGACGGAGATTGAAATTGACGGCGGCATCCGTCTGGATAATGTAACCCAGGCCCTTGACGCCGGAGCCAGCGTCATTGTTGCAGGCAGCGCGGTATTCAAAGGGGAGATCGGGAAAAATGTAACGGCGTTTCTGGAAAAAATGAACGGAAGGGCGAAATGAAGGCGGCCCTTGTAGCAGGAGGAAGGGTGGAAGGGCCCTTTCTTTTGGAGTATCTGGAACGGGAAGGCTATGGGGCAGTCGCTGCCGTAGACCATGGCCTGGAATTTTTTTATGAAAATCATCTGATCCCGGATTATGTAATCGGGGATTTTGATTCCGTGCAAAAGCCTGCCCTGGAATTTTTCCGGAAGCTGGGAAAGGAAGGGAAACCGAAATTTACGGCTCTGAATCCGGTGAAAGACGATACGGATACGGAACATGCCCTGGGTATGCTGCTGGATTTGGGTTATAAAACCGTACACATGTTCGGTTGCACGGGCAGCAGGCTGGATCATGTACTGGGGAACATTCAGCTCTTGGGCTATGGGCTGCGGGCCGGAGCGGAATGTGTCATTCTGGATCCCCATAACCGGATCCGCCTGATTTCCCAGGAAACCCGGATTTCCCGCAGGGAACAGTTCGGGACCTATGTTTCCCTGATCCCTTTTACCCCTCAGGTGACGGGACTGACCCTGGAGGGATTTGCCTATCCCCTGAAGGAGCATACCATGAGCTGTTTTTACCGGGAGGATGCGGCGCCAATCAGCGGCATCAGCAATGAAATTACGGCGGAACAGGCAAGGATTTCCTGGAAGGAAGGGATTTTGGTGCTGGTGGAGTCCAGGGATTAGGCTTGGCAGTCCGGATGCCGGAAGAGTAATAAGAGCGGGGAGCGCATAATCCGCCAACCGGGAACAGAAGCGTAAAAAGGCGCAGACAAAACAGAGAGAAAGGCAGAAACCCTTGAAACGCGAGGGTTTCTGGACAGGTATAAGAGAGTATGAAATTAGGAATCGTCGGATTTTAGCGATTTTTACATGAATCTTTATACTTCTTCATAAGTCTTTATAACTTTACAGCAAATTGGTACTCGGAATTTTTACAAATGAAAGCCTTAATACAGTTATTTTTAATTTAATATGGATTCTGTGTATGTTCTTTATGCGTCCATTACATAACCTATTATCGAACCAATAACGAACTGTTATAGGTTCTTTTTTGTAACAAAATTTAGGCAGAGAGGAAAAATTATGTTCACAGACATAGTTCTTGAAAAATATTCGCACATAAGGAGAAAATGAAGAAAACTTGAAAATACCTTGACTTTTTTTGCTTTTCCGCATATAATATAATCGCAGGCAGAGATGCGCTGTATACCCGTGAAACCGAATTTGCGTTTAAGTGTCATGTAATGGCACCGGCCACGGGGCCGCCGTAAGGCGGTTTTTCTGTTTAAGGAGAAAGTCATGGAAATATACGTTTACTCTGACGAATCGGGCGTTTTTGATAAGTTACACAATGAGGTATTTGTATTTGGTGGTTTGATATTTCTAAAGAAAAGAGATATGGAAAATTGTTCCAGAAAGTACATAGCTGCTGAAAATGCAATTAGAGGTGATAAATACGGAGCGAATGACGAATTGAAGGCTTGCCGCATATCCAACAAGGAGAAAGGGAAACTTTACCGTTCTTTAAACCAAACAATAAAGTTTGGGGTTGTTATTAACCAGAATAATGTATTGGATAGAATTTTTCAAAGCAAAAAGGATAAGCAGAGATACCTTGACTATGCCTACAAGATAGGATTGAAAAGGGCGTTTCAATCTCTCATTCAAGAGGGAATAATTAGTCCGCATGAAGTAAAAAGAATCCATGTGTATAACGATGAACATTCTACCGCAACCAACGGAAGGTATGAATTAGAGCAGGCGTTGGAGCAGGAATTTAAACTTGGTACATACAATCAAGGATATGACAACTTTTTTCCTCCGATTTTTAGCGATTTAGGAAGGATAGACTTGGAGTTTTGTTCATCCGATAAAGTGACGCTTATTAGGGCGGCTGACATTATAGCGAATCGGATTTACTATATGGCTTTGAATAGAAAAATAGAACAATTAAACGGAATATACATTTCTATTTTACCGAAGGAATCGAAAATACAATAGGAAATTTTCGGCGGCGGTTTATCTGCCGTTATTTTTTTGGAAAATATACAAAATTATTTTATTACTGCGACAAAGCAGGAATACCAAGATTTTCTATGCACGTACTAAGGCAATATGTTCGCCACTCGTTGTATTGAAAGTGGTATGCGCCTAAAGACCTTGCAGATGATTTTAGGACACTCGAGCGTAGGAATTACCATGAATCTGTATTGTCCATATTACTGATAATGAAAAAGCAAAGGAAGTACAGAATATTGAAAAAATGCTTAAAATCATATAAAATTGGTACTCGAAGAAATATAGAAATTGCGAAAATGCCTATTTTAAGGCATTTCTAAGGAGGAATATAGAAAAATGAAATTAGGAATCGTCGGTTTGCCCAATGTAGGGAAAAGCACGTTATTTAATTCACTGACAAAGGCAGGAGCAGAATCGGCCAACTACCCGTTCTGCACCATTGACCCCAATGTGGGGATTGTTACGGTACCGGATGAACGCCTGAAAAAACTGGGAGACATGTATCATTCGAAAAAGGTGACTCCTGCGGTCATTGAATTTGTGGATATTGCGGGCTTGGTGAAGGGCGCAAGCAAAGGCGAAGGGCTGGGGAATCAGTTTTTGGCCAATATCCGGGAAGTGGATGCCATTGTCCATGTGGTACGATGCTTTGAAGATTCGAACGTAATCCATGTGGACGGAAACGTCGACCCGGCCCGGGATATCGAAACAATTAACCTGGAGCTGGTGTTTTCCGATCTGGAAATTCTGGAACGGCGGATTGCCAAGGTTGCAAAGCAGGCCCGCATGGATAAGGCGCTGGCCAAGGAGCTGAAGCTTTTGGAAGGGATCAAAGCCCACCTGGAGGATGGAAAGCTGGCCAAGACCTTTACGGAACTGGAGGATGAAGACGAGGAAGCATGGTTTGCGTCCTATAATCTCCTGACCGCCAAGCCAGTGATTTATGCGGCAAATGTGGCGGAAGAGGAGCTGGCAGAGGACGGCGCCGGAAATGTCCATGTGAAAGCCGTACGGGAAATGGCAGAGGAAGAGAACAGCGAGGTATTTGTGATCTGCGCCCAGATCGAACAGGAGATTGCAGAGCTTTTGGACGAAGAAAAGGCCATGTTCTTAGAAGAACTGGGGCTTGTGGAATCCGGTCTGGAAAAGCTGATTAAGGCCAGCTACAGCCTGCTTGGTTTGATCAGCTATTTGACCGCAGGGGAAGATGAAACCAGGGCTTGGACTATCCGGAAGGGGACAAAGGCTCCCCAGGCAGCGGGAAAAATCCATTCGGATTTTGAACGGGGCTTTATTCGGGCTGAGGTGGTAAACTATCAGGACCTTTTGGACTGCGGTAGTTTGTCTGCGGCTAAAGAGAAAGGGATCGTTGGGCTGGAAGGAAAAGAGTATGTGGTGAAGGACGGAGATGTAATTTTGTTCCGATTTAACGTCTGATACAATTTCCTTTCGGGAAAATGTTGTAAACTCTGGGAGTTACCGCTTGCGGGCGGTATCTCCTTTTGCTGTTCAACCCCTACTCGATATTTATGTGGTACTCATCTCTTGATTTTCAAACAATTTATCAATATCTGCGGTTGGTATTGATTCTGCTATATTTAAAGGCGCAAGTTGTTCATAAGAAACAAGTCTTGCTTTTTCGTGTAATTCGTCATTAAAATTTATACAATTTTGCTTGAGTGCTTTTGCAAAATCTGAAAGAACATAGAATGTTTTACCAGTTCCTTCTTCTTCAATTTGAGTAAACAAACCATACTGAAAAAGAGCAGAAATAATGACATTATTTTCACCTTTAAAATCATATTTGCAAGTTTTCAAAAACATCAATTCGTCTGGAGTACATATAGAAAGAAACTTGCAAAGCTTAAAGTATAATGATTCATTCAAGTCAGTAATAAGTAGACATCTGGTTAATGCGGCAAAATAGTCAATTTTCATATCGTCATCTAAATTAGTTATTAGATGTATTTGTCGCTTGACAAAGACAGTATAAGTTTTATTATCTTTATTAAATTTTTGGGCCATTTTAATTTGGTCTTGATAATCATGAAATGTTCCCATAAGAAAACGCTTCATTTTATCCCAAAAAAGAACGGTTGGCATATGAAAAACAAGTTCCTTTATATTTTTTCCGGCTGCGATTCCAGAGAAAGGGTCTTCTGTGATAACGGCTTGTATTAGATTCCAAAAGCATTCTCCAGAGTAATTTTGTAAATCTTCATCAGTTAGAATAGTTGTCAATTTCTTGATTTGGTTTTCTAGCATATTTTATTCCTCATTTCTTTGTAATATGAAATAAGTTTATCATAAATACTGTCAAAGTCAATAATTTATTACCTTATCCAGTTTCAGAATTTCATTTTGTTTCAAGTCGTCCAATACGTGCATATAAGTATCGGCTGTTTCCTTTATGGTCGCATGACCTAAGAACTTCTGCATTACCCGTATGTTCCATGCTTTTCATGTTTACAATCCCTTCATTTCCTTTTTCTATATCCTTTTTGTTTTAGTACGCTTAACTCTAATTAGAGAATAGATAATTATATAGGGATTCGCCGCCTGTAAATGACACGGTTTTCCAAACAGGCTTTGAATCCCTACCATTCTCCCCTAACTCCTTGACGTAATCTGGATTTTATGGTATATATTGAACTGGTAAAGTAGAAAAATTCAACATAATTGTGAAGGGACGGAATTGTATAGACATGGTGAAATTTCGGTTTATAGTGTTCCGATTCAATGTTTAAATATAACTTTTCAAGAAAAATAAAAGCATGGCGTATTTGTAGCCGCAAGCCCGGAATTTCCCGGGAGAGCTTTCAAAGGCATAACTCCGATCTTTTTCGCATAAGCTGGAATGGAACAAAACGTTAGGGCTTTGCATGTTCTAAGTGCCGAGGCCCCAGCGCAGAACCTGGAGGCTGTTCTATGCGTATTTGTGATTTGCGGGAAAAAGAAGTCATTAACGTATGTACCTGCCAGTGCATCGGATATGTGATGGATGTGGATATTGACGAATGCACCGGCTGTGTGCGGGCTTTGATTATCCCCGGCCCCTGCAAAATGTGGGGATTGTTTGGCAGGGATTTTGAATATATCATCCCCTGGTGCAACATTGTGAAAATCGGGCCGGATATTATTTTAGTAGAATTAAAGGAAGAACAGAAAAAAAGCTGCAAACCTTAGGAGTAAGCCGGAAGCTGCCGAAGGGGGGATTGTTCAATCCTGGGCCGTGCACTGCGCTGCACGGCCACAGGCCAATACAGTAATGGGGCCAG
>CAJUSQ010000116.1 GCA_910588885.1 uncultured Lachnospiraceae bacterium | reverse complement strand
GTACTGTCGGATCATGACGATACTTTATCGCCGGATGCTCTTTTTGAATGTGCGAAAGCAATAAACGAGCAGGAAGAAACGGATGTTCTGTATTCTGATGAAGACAAAGTGGACATGAATGGAAAAAAATATTTTGAACCCCATTTTAAATCAGACTACAATATTGACCTGTTGTGCAGTGTTAATTACATTTGTCATTTGTTTGTGGTAAAACGAAGTATTGTGGAAAAAATTGGAATGTTGCGGAAGGAATTTGATGGTGCCCAGGATTACGATTTTATCCTGCGCTGCTGTGAAGTAGCCAGGCAGATTGTGCATATCCCAAAAGTACTATATCATTGGCGCAGCCATATGGATTCCACGGCAGCAAATCCGGAAAGCAAGCTATATGCATTTGAGGCAGGGAGGAGAGCGGTAGAGGCTCATTATCGGCGGTTGGGTATTCCTGCTACTGTAGAAAGCAGTCAATTCCATGGCATTTATTATACGAAATACCATTGGAAGGAACAGCCTATGGTTTCCATTGTAATTCCAAATAAGGATCATATTGAAGATTTAAAAAAGTGTATGAATTCAATAAATGAAAAATCCAGCTATCGCAATTATGAATATGTGATTATAGAAAACAACAGTACGGAAGAAGAAACTTTTGCCTTTTATCAGGAACTGGAAAAGCAGGAAAATGTGACGGTTTTATATTATGAAGGTAATTTTAATTATTCCAAAATCAACAATTATGGTGTAAAATATACAAAAGGCGACTATGTCCTTCTGCTAAATAACGATACGGCAATTATTAATGAGGACTGTATCTGGGAAATGCTGAGTGTTTGCATGAGAGAGGATGTAGGAGTAGTCGGCGCAAGGCTCTATTATGGAGATGATACGATTCAGCATGCTGGGGTTGTGATTGGATTTGGCGGAATGGCAGGACATACGTTTATCGGAGAATCCCGCTATGATATTGGGTATATGGGCCGCATTATTTGCATACAGGATTATTCTGCCGTTACGGCGGCCTGTATGATGACAAAGAAATCGGTATTTGAAACAGTAGGCGGTCTGGGAGAAGAATTTGAAGTGGCTTTTAATGATATAGATTATTGTTTAAAAGTGCGTGAAACCGGGAAGTTGGTGGTCTATAATCCCTTAGCAGAGTTGTATCATTACGAATCTAAGTCCAGAGGATTGGAGGATACGCCTGAAAAAGTGGAACGCTTTAATGGAGAAGTTGCAAGGTTTATGGACAAATGGACAGTACTATTAGAACAGGGAGACCCCTACTACAATCCGAATCTGACCCTGGATAAAGCGGATTTTTCGTTAAAATATTAACAGACAGAAGTAAGGAGCAGCGAATTGGCAAGAATAAAACGTGGTTTTTCATATCTGCGAAAACATGGCTTAAAAGCATTTTGCAAAAAAGCTTATGAAAAAATACGGCTGCATTATGGCATCAGCTATCGGAGCTGGCAAAGGAGCCATCGGCTGACCAGAAAGCAGTTCAAGCTGCAAACCCGGGAAACGTTTTCCTATATGCCGAAGATTTCGGTAATTCTGCCCTTATGCCGGACAACGGGAAAAGAAACGGAGGATTCCATAAAATCGGTACAGGAGCAGTCCTATGGGAACTGGGAACTGATATTGGCAGGCGGCAGGGTGGAATCGGATGCTGCAAAACACGAGAGCGCGTTAAGAACAAATGGCCAGGACCAGCGGATTAAATATTTTTCCGGTTTACAGCAGCAGTCCATGATAGAAGGGATAAATTCTGCAGTAACAGTATCTTCGGGAGAATATATCATTTTTCTGGAGGCCGGGGATTTTCTTGCAAGGAACGCGTTGTATGAATGTGTAAAAGCATTAAATGAAAATCCGGAAACGGAATTCCTGTATTCCGATGAGGATAAAGGATTCGGGAAACGGAAAAACGATGCGGAACCCTGTTTTAAACCGGATTTCAATTTAGATCTCCTTCGAAGCCTGAACTATATCGGCCATCTTGTAGCAGTTCACCGGACTCTCTGGGAAAAAGCAGGGCCGCTGCGTGACGGATACAAAGGTGCAGAAGGGTATGATTTTATACTGCGATGCGTAGAGCAGACAAAAAATATTTTCCATATTTCCAAAATACTTTACCACGGGAAGAGGGAAGCGTTACCGGAGGAAAGGCAGCGGGAGCCTGGGAACCGGAGGAATGAAAACAATCCGGGCGCCAGGGAGGTTTTTGAATCAGAAAAAAAAGCCATTGCAGATCATTTGAAACGCTGCGGGATATCGGCTGTTCTAAAACCGGAAGACTGGAAACCGGAAAACTGGAAACCGGAAAACTGGAAATCGGAAAAAAGCACGCCGGAAAATATTGGGAGAATCCATCATGTGGTGTACTCCCGGGATAAGGAGCCTCTGGTATCCGTAATCATTCCAAATAAAGATGCGGCAGCGGATTTGTGTAAGTGTGTGGATTCCCTGGAACGGAACTCCTCTTATCGGAATCTGGAATATATTATTGTAGAAAATAACAGCCGGGAGGAAGAAACGTTCCGATATTATGAAAAATTGCAGAAGGAAAACCCTCGTGTAAAGGTGCATCGGTATAATGGAGGGTTTAATTATTCCAAAATTAATAACTTCGGAGTGCAGCAGGCCCGGGGAGAATACCTTTTGCTGCTGAATAATGATACCGAGCTGAAAGCGCCGGATTCCATAGGAGAAATGCTGGGCATTTGTATGCGCAGGGATGTAGGAGCGGTAGGGGCAAAGCTGCTGTATTTTGACGATACGATTCAGCATGCCGGCGTAATTATCGGAGCCGGTGGAATTGCCGGACACTGCTTTACGGGATTACCGGGGGATGCGGCAGGCTATTGTAAAAGGGCGGCCTGTGTGCAGGATTACAATGCGGTTACGGCAGCCTGCCTGATGACAAAACGGTCTGTATTTGAAACGCTTGGCGGCCTGCGGGAAGAGTTTGAAGTGGCATTTAATGATATTGATTATTGTATGCGGATTCGGCAGCAGGGAGAACTGGTGGTCTATACCCCTTATGCAGAATTTTATCATTATGAATCGAAGACCCGGGGCCTGGATACAGAGCCGGAGAAAAAGGAACGCTTTATGGGGGAGATCAGATTATTTGAGGAGCTTTGGCCGGAAATTTTGGAAAACGGGGATTGTTATTACAATCCCAATCTGTCCTATAAGAAAGCCGATTTTGCCCTGGGATTGTAAGAAGGAGATGAAAAATGTACAAAGTGAGAAAAGAAACCGTAATCAAGTACGGGGCGCTGCTGCTGATTGTCTTGGCAATTATGTTTTTGACAAGAAAATATTTTGTGGGAGCAGTACAGGATGGATTCAACGATGCGAATACAGAATTTGAAGAAGTTTTTCTGGATGAAGCAGTG
This sequence comes from uncultured Lachnospiraceae bacterium, assembly GCA_910588885.1. Classification (GTDB taxonomy): domain Bacteria; phylum Bacillota; class Clostridia; order Lachnospirales; family Lachnospiraceae; genus 14-2. The sequence continues at coordinate 5,302 of CAJUSQ010000116.1, read as the reverse complement.
ATAGAGCAGTCTCTGGCTCTTCGGCAGCCGATGTTTTCTCTTAGTCTTCTTGTAAAAAACAGCGGCAACGGTACGGAAACCGCTCAAATGGAGCTTTGGAACCAGGACTGCACCCGTCTGCTGAAGACGGAAGAAGTGAATATACCGATTTCCGGCGGGGAAGAAACCATTCTTGTCTGGAATGTTTCGGATGCAGATTTTACGGATCTCACAGAGGTGGTTTTGAAAATTTCCGGTGGGAAAAATCCGGAGCAGGTTGCTGTTTGCGTTCAGAAAGAGGAAGAAGGGTTGTCCTACAAACAGAATGGCAATGAAATGGATTTCCATATCCGAATGACGGTGGTGTACACCTTTGTCCGGTATTGGGGACTTTTTATTTTTTCCGGAATCATATTGCTGCTGCTGGGGGCGGTCTGCATCTATGCCTGGGAACACCGGCTGAAAGTGGAAAAGACGTTTGCAGCGATTGCCCTGATTGCGGGGATCGGAATGGCGATCATAAATCCTTTGGGGCAGGAGCCGGACGGCTGGAATCATTTTATCCGGGCGATGGATGTGTCTTACGGAAATGTGCTGGCCCCCTTTATCAACAATGCCCATGAGGGTGGGTATAACCGTGTGCCGGTAAATATGATGGGGGATATACAGTTTAAAGTAATTGAAGCTTTTTCGGATGAGGGCGGAGAGTATGTGAAACATTTAACAGAAATCAAGTTTTCAAAGGAATCGGTGCTGGCAAAAGGGGAATGCGGCTATACCTCTCTCTTTTACTTTCCTCAGGCACTTGGAACCTTGATAGGGCGCCTGCTGAATCTGAATGTGTTTGCCTGTATGGCTCTGGGCCGGATTATGAACCTGCTCTGCTATATTACGTTGACCTATTGGGCAATCAAAAAGCTTCCGATTTACCGGAATTTGATGGCGGCAGTGGCGCTTTTACCTCTTACAATCTATCAAGCGGCCTCTTATTCTTACGATGCCATGCTGAACGGCCTTTGCTTCCTGTTTGTGGGTTTGTGTTTTCATTATGCATACGGAGAAATGGAAAAGCCGCTGAATTGGAAAAACGTAATCTGGCTGGGAGTGATTTTGGCGCTTCTGTTCCTGTGTAAATATGTGTATGTGTGCCTGGGGCTTTTGGCCTTCCTGATACCCAAAAAGAAATTTAGTTCAAGAAAGGATTACTGGAAAAGCTTTGGAATTGCTTTGATTCCGATTGTGTTTATATTGACTTTATATGGCATTAATTTCAGCGTTGCTTCCTCAAAAGCCGCGGTCAGTATGGGAGAAACGGCAGAAGCAGCGGAGTTCGGAATGACGCAGTTGGACTATGTGAAGTCAAATCCTTTTGCCGTTATAAAGGTTTTAGGAAAAAGCGTGAAAACCTATTTTAATATGTATGTATTCCAGCTGAATATTTTAGGCTGGCTGCGGTATCCTCTGGACGTGCTGCAGACCATCGTGCCCTGCTTTTTGGTAGCTGTTGCCTGTTTGGATACCATAAATATCCGTCAAAAGGTTCGGGCATGGCATAAGCTGGTATTTGCGGCAGCAGGCGGAATTACAATCGCCCTGTCGATGCTGGGACTGTATCTTTTGGATACGGTGGCCAACCCGGTGGGCGTGGCAACGGTTTCCGGCTATCAAAGCCGGTATGCCATTCCCTGTCTGGTAATTTTACTGGGCATTTTTACCAGTGGGAAAATGGAAAACCGGATTGAGCATTTTTCCGTAAAGGTAATCGGAGGTATGGTAATCTTTTTGGCCTATGCGCTTCTGATGCTGGTGAATGCATGCTATTGATTAGGAAAAATGATGAATGCATGTTATTGATAGGAAGGCTGTTTATGCATGACTCTGCCAGGCTAAGCCGGAACAATGAGGTGTCGGAATGAATGACAAAGGAAAGCTATCGATCATTGTACCTATTTACAATGGGGAAAAGCGGATAAAAAAATGTATTGAAAGTATTTTGAAACAGAATTATAAAAATATAGAGTTGATTTTAATAGATGATGGTTCTTTGGACTCCTCCTATAAAATCGCCGAAGATACAATTGAACCTGCAAAGGCAGAAGGACGGGAAGTCAGGCTGCTCCGGCAGGAGAACCAGGGAGTGGCTTATACCAGAAACTACGGGATTTCCCTGGCATCCGGGGAGTATGTGACCTTTGTGGATCAGGACGATTACATTTTACCGGAGTATTGCGAAAATTATATGAGGGCCGCTGCCCAAAATGGGATTGCAGATCTTGTAATCGGGGGATTTCAGCGGATTACAGATGATGGAAAAGTAACCCGGACGGTAGCCCTGGCGCCGGAAGCGTGGTCGAAATTTGTGGTTACGGCTCCCTGGGCTCACATTTATCGGACTGCATTTATCCGGGAAAACGAAATCCGGTTTTTATCTACGGGAATCGGAGAGGATATTTATTTCAATCTCTGTGCCTACGCTTATACGGAACGGATTGTTATAATCAGGGATACTTCCTATCGGTGGGTGGATAACCCAAAATCCGTTTCCAACAGCAGGCAAAATACAATAAACGAGAAAAGCAACCCGCTGATTTTACTTCAGGAATTGAAAAAACGATTGCCAAAAGATAATAAGGTGGGAAAAGAATACGAAGAATATTATTTTATGCGCTATATCGTATGGTACTTTTTCTTTACTATTCAAGGAAGCCGGAAAAAAGATGTCGTAACCATGTATAAGCGTATGATAAAATGGCTGCGGAAATACTATCCTTCCTATCGGAAAAATCCCAATATCCGGCTCTGCAGGCCAAAAGGTGATCCCTTTTCCATTCGGGCTATTGTATATTTGTTCTATCGGCTGGAACGGATTGGGATGATGCCAAAAGCGTTCCTGTTTCTGGCGGGAAAGAACAAGGAAAAGTAACCTAAACTCAGAAACGGTGGTGTAATTGATAACATGAACATACAGCAGATCATAAAAATGATGGAGGTACATTCCGGAATTCCTTCGGCCCTCCGGTTAATGCGGGTGAAAAAGAAGAAAAAGGCGCACAATAAGCTGCGGCTGGTATTCCTGTGTCAGCTTCCCCAACTATGGGGCTGCTTTCAGTCTGTCTATGAGGCGGCAGCAAAGGACCCGGATGTGGAAGCCTATATTTTGGCAGTACCGGAAGAGTGGGGGAAAAAGGAGATCAACCAGGAAGCCTATGAATATATGAAACAATCAGGATATCCGGTTTTGAAAGGATATGAGGAAAACACGGACAGCTTTTATGATTTGGAAAAGCTGCAGCCCGATTATGTCTTTCTTCCCCGTCCATATGATCATTATTTGCCAACAATCTATCAAAGCCAATCCCTTTCCAAATATACCAAAGTCTGCTATGTATGCTATGGCTATACCTCAGAAGGTCAATATATGTTGAAGACCGCCTTTTCCAAGTACTTTATTACCAATTGTTATATGGTATTCGCAGAAAACCGGTCTGTAGAGCAATATTGTAAAAAATGTCTTCCCATTTCCTCCCGCCTAGGAATTCGGAAAATCATAAAAACCCCGTTTCCAAGATTTGATTTGCTGAAACAATTTGAAGGGAAGGAAGGAGCAATCTGGCAGATACCCCGTAGTCAGTCAGAAAAAAGAATCATCTGGACCCCCCGATGGACATTGGATGAAAAGTTAGGTGTGACTAACTTTTTTTCCTATAAGGATTTCTTTTTTGCATATGCGAAAAAACATCCCAAACAGGAAATTGCAATTCGCCCCCATCCCCTGGCATTTGAAAATTTTGTAAAAGCCGGGAAGATGACGCGAGAAGAAGTGGAGCAGTACAAAAAAACCTGCAGCCAGACGGAAAATGTCCAATTAGATCAAAACAAAGAATATTTGGACAGTTTTGCTTCGGCGGATATCCTGGTATCCGATATGTCCGGCGTTGTGGTAGATTTTGCCGTTACGGAGAAGCCTGTAATTTTCTGCAGCTACCGGGAGGAATTCAATGAGGCAAATAAGGCTTTGATGGAGGAAGCTTATTATGTGGTGAAGGATCAGAAGGAATTGGAGGAAGTATTGGAGCTGCTCTGCAGGGGGGAGGATCCGAAGCGGGAGCAGCGGAAACGGGTGGTGAAGGAGGTACTGGGGATTTGTGACGGACGGAATGGAGAGCGGATTTTGGGGGTGGTGAAGAGGGATTATTTTGGAATAAAAAAGGCAGAGATAGTCTGAAAAGTTAACAGGAGATCCCGGATATAGTACGCAGTACTTGCAGGACTGCAGCCGAAACCAAAGGGAATTCGGGTAAGGGCTGCAGTCAGAGTCAGAAGGGCAGCTTCCTATGATAGAAGCTAAAATAGAGAATGGAACTCTGGTGGCAGAGATTTTATCGGCCAACCGAATAGTATTCAATGCCAGCCTGCTTCATTTCCCACTTATTATACAGATTCCGTCCATCATACACCAGAGCAGATTTCATTAAGCTTTTGTACAAAGACGGTTTCAGAGCTTTTATTTCCTTCCATTCTGTATAAATAAAGCATACATGCGCCTCTGACAGAGCTTCTTCCGGACAATCCACGTAATGGATCTGTTCCGGATATTTTTTTCGGAAATTGTCTGTTCCGACCGGATCATAGGCCCAGATATCAGCACCTGCTTCCAAAAGCAGCGGAATATTTTCCAAAGATGGCGCCTCCCGTAAATCATCAGTTCCGGATTTAAAGGTTAGCCCCAATACGGCAACTTTCAAACCGCTGAAAGTAATCAGGCGATTGGCTGCTTTTCGGAACAGCAATGTTTTCTGGTCTGTATTTACATCAATGGCTGCTTTTACCGTTCGCAGTTGGTAACCGTTTTGACGTGCCAGATATTCCAGGGCTTTTGTGTCTTTTGGAAAACAGCTTCCTCCGTAACCGATTCCGGCATTCAAGAAGCGGGAGCCAATCCGCTCATCATAAGACATTCCTTTCTCAACATCTTCAATGTCTGCCCCTACCAATTCACATAGATTTGCAATATCGTTCATATAGGAAATTTTTAGAGCTAAAAAATCGTTGCTGGCATATTTAATCATTTCTGCACTTCGTCGTTTGACGGATACGATCGGGAGGTGGAATGGTTTGTAGATTTCTTTTAGCTTGGCTTCTGCAGAAGGGCTTTCTGTCCCGATGATAATTCTGGCCGCATGCATTGTATCCCGGACTGCGGTTCCCTGAGCCAGGAATTCCGGGTTGCTGGCTACTTCTACTTTTACATTATGTACAAGGAAATCTTGAATGAATTGTTCCACCTTGTCATTGGTCCCTACCGGAACCGTGGATTTTACAA
>CAJUSQ010000115.1 GCA_910588885.1 uncultured Lachnospiraceae bacterium | reverse complement strand
CTCTCACGGCGGAAACAGGGGTTCGATTCCCCTACGAGCTGTTGACTGTTTTTAAACAGCCCAACCCAAGAGATGCTGGAAGCCCCTGAAACAGGCGGTTTGCAGCTTTTTCTTTTGGCTGGAAATATGTATTTTAGTTATCTTAAATGTACTTCGGCTATATTAAAATTATGAGGGAACCTCTCAGGGAACAGTAGCCAAAATAGTCATTAAGAAAGGAATCATTCTGTACATCGTGAAATAAAATATTTGGACATCTGCATAAGCAGTTATCAGTCATGAAAATATGATTGCTGACTGCTTATTTTAGTGCCCAAATTTATCCGGCCATCAGTCCTATAGGTTAATTCTGACTAACTCCTGAAAAGGATATTGTATAAAAAATTTCCTTCAAATGCGTTGCCAAAAACTACAATTTCGCACTGCAAAAAAGTGGCCAGTCAAGTGCGTCCTGTGGAATCAGGATGACAGAGGATCATATCATTGCACAGCATCAGATCCATCACTTTAAAGGACAGCAGTAATCGTAGACGGGTTTCCGGATCCTCCAGATCAACGCCAAGCTGTGCACTATCGTCCTGTTCCCGAATGGCTAAGAGCTGCCCATCGCATAGACTACTCAAGGGTACCGCCCTTATCCAAACGCTTCCCCAAAACAGCAAACCATAAAAAGCTACGGTTATCTGAACCAACTCCGAGGCGTTCTGGAAATAAGTAAACGCCTGCAATGATAGACTGAAATACAAACGGGATTTTGCGGATTGAAATCCCTGTTTCTGAAATGATATATTCCGAAAATAACAGAGTTGTTGGCAGGTATGCAAAAACGGAAGAGTTACATATTATAATAAAAACCATTTATAGTATAAAGGAAGAATGAAATATGAAACGATGCGTTCCGTTAGAACCCGCTGCAGAAGCTGTCTGTAATCAAAGCTCTACGCCTCCGCTGATCTTTCAGATGCCGCCGGAGCAAGGCAGGAGGGCATTAGAGGAAATGCAGGATATGCCCGTATATAAATATCCCGCCGATATATCCTCAGTTTGCGTCAATACTGGGATGTGGGGGAGCATTCCGGTATATTTTATTGCCCCCAGGGATGAGAAGATCAGAAACATTATATTCTATATCCATGGCGCAGGCTGGGTGTTTGGGAGCTTCCATACACATGAAAAGTTAGTCAGGGAGCTTTCCGCAAGGACAGATTCACTGGTCGTATTCCCCGAATATAGCCGGTCGCCGGAAGCGAAATACCCAACAGCAATAGAACAGTGCTATTTTCTCCTTTCCCATATATGGGAAATCATTGGGGAGTGTTTTCCGAGGGCAAACGGCGCCGCGCTCACAGTGGCAGGCGACAGTGTTGGCGGGAACATGGCAATCGCTATGGCTCTGATGTCAGCCATGCGGCATGGCCCGTGTATCCACAAGCTGCTGTTATATTATCCGGTAACGGATGCCTGTTTTAATACGCCCAGTTACTGTCAGTTTGCAACAGACTATTATCTGTACCGGGAAGGGATGAAATGGTTCTGGCGGCAGTATACGGCATCTATGGAAGATAGAAATCAGATTACTGCGTCCCCTCTCCGGGCGGATATAAATTGCCTGAAATGTTTTCCGCCGACGATGATTATAAACGGCCAGGCAGATGTTTTACGCAGCGAAGGGGAAGCCTTTGGGGAAAGGCTCCGGTGTGCAGGCGTGGAAGTGACCGCGTTGCGGGTGCAGGGGACGATTCATGATTTTGTGATGCTGAATGCTCTGGATCAGACGAATGCCTGCCGTACTGCCATGGATGCGTCAACTGAGTGGGTGAACCGTCTGAATTGAAAATCAAAGAAGGAGTGCGTTTATCATTTGGTACATTTGAAATTTTAAAAGCATGGAATGATTATTTTTTGTGGAGAAAAAAGAAGATTAATGGTAAAATATATACATTAAATAGATTGGGTTTATCACGATGGATGTACGGGTTTTTCTTAATAATGCAATTTGCTTACAAGTGTAAGCAAATTTGAGATGGCAGAAAATATGGTAAAAAATATACCATAGGGACGTAATGGGAGTATGAAATTTAATATAAGATATTTATATCCAGTCCACGTTTTTTTATGAGTTTATAAGCCTTTTGATAGGCTGTGGTAAATTTGGCCGGGTACATCAATCATCAAGAGCGATTTTAAATTTTTCATACCGGAATATCCTTTGACATCAGGATCGCGGGAAATATGGCGGGCTTTTTCTAAAAAATTGTTGATAATCCCAAAATTTACAGGGAAACGGAATTGAGATAGGAGGGATCAAGATGTGGACATGTCCGAAATGCGGTCGTACTTTTAAAAGGCAGGGGCAGGACCATTACTGCGGGAAAGCGCCGGAAACGGTGGATGAATATATTGCGGCACAGCCGGAAGAAGTGCAGGAATATCTGAAGGAAATAAGAAAAGCGCTTTGCGCGGCGCTGCCGGAGGCGGAAGAGCGGATTTCATGGAGTATGCCGACTTTTTGGAAGGGGCATAATATCATCCATTTTGCCGGGTTCAAAAAACATGCGGGCCTGTATCCGGGGCCGGAGGCTGTCCGGGAATTTTCCGAACGACTGAAAGAGTATAAGACCAGTAAGGGGACCATACAGCTTCTATACAGCAGGCCGGTTCCGGTGGAACTGGTTTCCGATATTGCCAAGTGGTGTTACGGGACAGGGAATCATCCGTAGGAGTGAGAAATATTTGAAGAGTGCCGGGAATGGGATTTGTCAGGGTGGCAGAACTGCCGAAAATAGGAAGTAAGAGGTGCATTTATGAAAAATGAGAAGGTATATCAGATGGATTTTTCAAAAGTCCATGGTCTGCTTGTCAATAAGGCGGAGAGAAAGGGGCGGACAAGGCAGGAGGTTGACGAGGTGATCCGCTGGCTCACAGGATACAGCCAGCCGGAACTGGAGGGGATGTTGGAGCGGCCGGTGCCTTATGGGGATTTCTTCCGGAATGCCCCGGAATTGAACGAAAACAGGAGGCTGATCAAAGGCGTGGTCTGCGGTGTCCGGGTGGAAGATATGGAAGAGTCTCTGATGCAGGAAATCCGTTATCTGGATAAACTGGTTGACGAGCTTGCCAGAGGGAAGGCCATGGAACAGATCCTGCGTAACCCCAAATGCGGCGTCAGTCGGTAATATTTTACAAGGAGCATAAAAAGATGAAACATAAAGATTATTATAATGATGACTACATTTTCAGCCTTTCGCAAAAGATACTTTGCGTCCTGCCGGATTTTGATGAAACGTCCTTTTGCCAGTCCTTAATTGGCCGTTTAGAGGATAAAGAGCTATTCGCAAGGCTTGACTATATTACAGATGCGATGCAGGAAAGCATGAAGGGCGATTATTCAAAGAATATCCAGGCATTTTTTGATATGCTGGGGCCTGAATTAGAAAAGCCGGAAGGAATGTTCCGTTATGGGTGGTGGCTGTGGCCTGTTGGCAGATACGTTGAACGGCTGGGAAATGAGAATTGGAGGTTATCCCTTTCGTTTTTGAAAGAATTAACGAAACGGTTTACCGGAGAATATGCGATCCGCCCTTTACTGCGGGAGCATCCGAAAGAGGTAATGGATGAACTGATCATATGGACAACCGATAAAAATGTCCATGTCCGGCGGCTTGCCAGTGAAGGGGTTCGAATACGGCTTCCCTGGTCGCAGAAGCTATCCGTTGCATTAGAGGAATTTGAAAGATATACAACCATTCTCACAAAGCTAAAGGATGATCCGGAGAAATTTGTGCAGAAAAGCGTTGGGAATAATCTCAATGATTTGTATAAAGAAGCGCCAAAGAAAGCGGATTTTATAATTTCACAATGGGAGAAAACGGGAAAAAGCAAGGCTCAGGATTGGATTATAAAACACGGAAGAAGAAATCAAAAATAAGGGAAGTGTGTTCCACTTTGGGCCCAGGAGTGAACACGCGTTCGGAGTCTCTGCCTTCCGGCATCGGAAAATAAGGCTTCCTATTTTAGAAAATATATTGTATAATACAAATATCGCAGATTATGTCGTTGTCATTTCTGACGAGATTTTCCAGGATTCATGAGAAAAAGATATAAAGCATAAAGGAGTTTAATAATGAGAGAAAAGTATGAAAGTCTATCGGTTACTGTGTTAAGAGAAGTAGCCAAGGCAAGGGGCTTAACGCATCTGTCCGGTCTAAAGAAAGGAGAACTGGTGGATCTGATGCTGAAAGAGGATGCCAAAACTGCAAAAGAAGAAAAGAAAGCGGCAGCCGGCCAGACAGATAAAAACATCCAATCAGAACGTGGAAATCAGTCGGAACGCAACAATCAACCGGAACGGAACAATCAACCGGAGCGAAGCAATCAGCCAGAACGGAATAGCCAATCGGAACGGGGCAATCAACCGGAGCGGGGTGGCCAGCCGGAGCGGAACGGGCAGCCGGAACGGAGTGGCCAATCGGAGCGGAACAGCCAGTCAGAGCGTTTCGGGCAGGCCGTTGCCGCACAGCGGATTGTGACCCCGGACGGTATTGAGATTGAAAACCCGGAGCTGGACAGCGGAGTGGAAGCCAATGGGATTTTGGAAGTGATGCCGGACGGGTATGGGTTTATCCGCTGTGAAAATTATCTTCCGGGAGAAAACGATGTGTATGTATCGCCCTCCCAGATCCGGCGGTTTAATTTGAAGACCGGGGATATTGTAAGAGGAAATACCAGAATTAAGACCATGCAGGAAAAGTTCAGCGCGCTTTTATATATTCAGGCGGTCAATGGGCTGCATCCCAGGGAAGCGCAGATGCGTCCGAATTTTGAAGACCTGACCCCGGTTTTCCCAAATGAACGGATTCGGTTGGAAACCCACCAGAGCGGGACCGCCATGCGGATTATGGATTTGGTGTCGCCGATCGGTAAGGGCCAGCGTGGAATGATCGTTTCCCAGCCCAAAGCCGGGAAAACGACCTTGCTGAAGGAAGTGGCGAAATCCGTGACCAGGAACCATCCGGATATGCATTTGATCATCCTGCTGATTGATGAGCGTCCCGAAGAAGTGACGGATATCAAAGAAGCCATTGCCGGGAAAAATGTGGAAGTGATTTACTCCACCTTTGACGAGCTTCCGGAGCACCACAAACGGGTATCGGAGATGGTGATTGAACGGGCCCGCCGCCTGGTGGAGCATAAGAAAAATGTGATGATCCTTCTGGACAGCATTACCCGTCTGGCCCGGGCTTATAACCTGATTGTGCCGCCCAGCGGACGGACTCTTTCCGGCGGTATTGACCCGGCGGCCCTACATATGCCGAAGCGGTTCTTCGGTGCGGCCCGGAACATGCGGGAGGGCGGCAGCCTTACGATTCTGGCAACGGCCCTGGTGGATACCGGAAGCCGTATGGACGATGTGATTTACGAGGAATTCAAAGGCACCGGAAATATGGAACTGATCCTGGATCGAAAGCTGTCGGAAAAGCGCGTATTTCCGGCCATTGACATTACTAAGTCCGGTACCCGAAGGGAAGACCTGCTGCTGGACGGGGAAGAGCGGGATGCCGTGGATATTATGCGCCGCAGCATCAACGGAATGAAGACCGACGATGCGGTGGAAAATATCCTGAACCTGTTTGTGCGGACTAAAACCAACCGGGAATTTTCACAAATGGTAAAGAAAAGCAAGCTTTTTTAAAAAAAACTTGCATATTTGATGAACATATGTTATACTAAAAAAGCTGTTTCGAATGATACAGTATAAAACTGGAAAATCAAAACAAGATTTAATATAGTGTGAAGAGGTGAAAACATGAGAGAAGGAATCCATCCAGATTATTATCAGGCAAACGTAACCTGCAACTGCGGGAATACTTTTGTGACAGGCTCTACGAAAAAAGATATCCACGTAGAAATCTGTTCCAAATGCCATCCGTTCTATACCGGACAGCAGAAGGCTGCCCAGGCCCGCGGACGTATTGATAAGTTCAATCGTAAGTATGGCATGAACAATCAGTAGGCACTTAGCCGATATGCAATAGAAAGGTACATAACGTGATTTCTATTGTGAGAAATAAGGGGATGTTTCCGGAGCGGACATCCCCCTGTTTTGTCTTACGGGAAAGTATGCGGAGGTAGGAAAATGGCATCATCAGGAATTGGCGGACAGGCTGTAATGGAAGGGGTCATGATGAAAAATAAAGACCGCTATGCCGTTGCGGTCCGCAAGCCGGATGCAAAGATTGTTGTGGAGAGCAGGGAATACCACAGCATTTGTAAATATGAAGTATTTCGGAACATTCCTGTTATCCGGGGCGTGATTAATTTTATTGACTCCATGATACTGGGAATGAAGACGCTGACGTTTTCCGCTTCTTTTTTTGAAGAAGAGGACGAAGAAAAAGAAAAGTCCAAACAGCAGGAACCATCCGGGGAGGAGCATCCCGGACAAAAGGAGGAACCGGAGACAGCGGAGCATTCCGGACAAAAGGAGAAATCGGAGAAAAAGGAGCAGGCGGCCATGGGGCTTACGATGTTTGTGTCCATATTGCTGGCCATCGGGATTTTTATGGTGATCCCATACTATCTTTCCCTGCTTTTTCAGAAGGTGGTGCATCAGCAGACTCTTGTGATCCTGGTGGAAGGTGTGATCCGCCTGGCAATTTTTATCTTATATATCGTGCTGATTTCCCGGATGGAGGAGATCAGGCGGGTATTTATGTACCATGGAGCGGAGCATAAGTGCATCAACTGCATTGAACACGGGCTGGAGCTGAATGTGGAGAATGTGCGCAAAAGCTCTAAGGAACACAAACGCTGTGGCACAAGCTTCCTGTTTTTTGTAGTGATTATCAGTATTATTGCGACGTTGTTCATTCGTGTGGATTCCCGTCTGCTGCGTTTATTGTTCCGGATCCTGATCATTCCGGTAGTGGCAGGGGTTTCCTATGAGGTCATCCGTCTGGCCGGAAGCAGTGAAAACCCGGTGGTAAATTTATTGAGCAAGCCGGGGCTTTGGATGCAGCGGCTGACAACGAAGGAGCCGGATGACGCTATGATAGAGGTCGGCATTGCTTCCGTGGAAGCAGTCTTTGACTGGAAGAGTTATCTGGCCGGCCGGAAAGAGGATTCGTTATGACGTTGGAAAAAACCCTGGCAAATGGCAGGCAGGCTCTGGAGGAGGCGGGAATTGCGGAAGCGGCTTTGGATGCGTGGTATTTGCTGGAACATATCGGGAAATTTGACCGAAGCTATTTTTACCTTCATTATCAGGATGAAATAGAGGAAGAGCAGCTTCAGGAATATCTGACTTTGGTAAAAAAACGGGCGGAACGGGTACCGCTGCAGTATATTACAGGCGAACAAGCGTTCATGGGCCTGGCATTTAAGGTGAATTCCAGTGTGCTGATTCCAAGACAGGATACGGAGCTACTGGTGGAGACAGCCTTAGGAGTCCTGCAGCCGGATATGCGCGTTCTGGATCTCTGCACCGGTTCCGGCTGCATTTTAATCAGCCTGCTGCATTACGCCAAAGAGATCGCAGGAGTGGGAAGCGATGTATCCAAGCAGGCCCTGATCACGGCCAAGGAAAACGCGAAGGCCAATGATGTGGAGGCCGAATGGGTGCGCAGCGATTTATTTGCCAACCTGACCGGGACCTTTGATGTAATTGTGTCGAACCCGCCCTATATCCCTACCCGGGAAATTGAAACATTGATGCCGGAGGTCCGGGATTTTGAACCGGTGGAAGCCTTGGATGGCAAGGAAGACGGCCTGTTTTTTTACGGAAGAATCCTGACGGAAAGCAGCGGCTTCCTGAATCCCGGGGGCTACCTGATGTTTGAAATCGGCCATGACCAGGGAGAAGCCGTATCTGCCCTGATGAAGCAGGCCGGATACGACCAGGTGCGGGTCATTCGGGATTTGAGCGGCCTGAACCGGGTGGTATGCGGCCGGAAAGGGTAGAAAGCCCGGGGTTGCGTTTTGACAGCCGTAAGAATTCGGAATGCGGGAGAAAGGAGAACACATGTTTGATAAGCTAGAGGATATTTTAATCCGTTTTGAGGAATTATTAAGTGAGCTGGGAGAACCGGGGGTGGCCAACGACCAGGCCCGGTTCCGGAAGCTGATGAAGGAGCAGAGCGACCTGTCTCCGATTGTAGAGGCTTTTAAGGAATATAAGCAGTGTAAGCAGAATATAGAGGACAGCCTTGCCATGCTGGAAGAGGAAAACGACGAGGAAATGCGGGAGCTGGCAAAGGAAGAATTAAACGATTCCAAGGCCCGGGTAGAGGAGCTGGAAACACAGCTGAAAATCCTGCTTTTGCCGAAGGATCCCAATGATGACAAGAATGTGATCGTAGAGATCCGGGCCGGCGCCGGCGGGGATGAAGCGGCCCTGTTTGCAGCGGAAATTTACCGGATGTACCTGCATTACGCGGAAGGCCGCCGCTGGAAGGTGGAGCTTGCCGAATGCGAAGAAATCGGGATTGGCGGCATGAAGAACGTGACCTTTATGATTAACGGCCAGGGCGCCTATTCCGTGATGAAGTACGAATCCGGTGTACACCGGGTACAGCGTGTACCGGAAACCGAATCCGGCGGGCGTATCCATACTTCTACGATTACGGTGGCAGTGATGCCGGAAGCGGAAGAGGTGGACGTGCAGATCGACGAAAAGGACATCCGGATTGATGTGATGCGGGCCTCCGGAAACGGCGGGCAGTGCGTCAATACTACGGATTCCGCGGTGCGCCTGACCCATTATCCCACGGGAATCGTGGTTTAC
>CAJUSQ010000114.1 GCA_910588885.1 uncultured Lachnospiraceae bacterium | reverse complement strand
CCGGAACCCTTTAAGTAAAGGAGGAGCACCAAATGGATACCGCACAGGAGATTGCGCGCAAAGCAGAGCAAATAGAAACGGTAATTAAGAAATACCTGCCCCGGGAGGAGGGGACTCAGAAGCTTGTGATTGAAGCGATGAATTACAGCGTCCTGGCAGGGGGAAAACGGCTAAGGCCCATGCTGATGCAGGAGACATACCGGCTGTTTGGCGGGAAATCCCAGGTAGTGGAGCCTTTTATGGCAGCTATCGAGATGGTGCACACCTATTCGCTGGTGCATGACGATCTGCCGGCGATGGATAACGACGAATACCGGAGAGGGAAGAAGACCACCCATGCGGTATATGGGGAAGCCTTCGGGATTCTGGCCGGGGACGGGCTTTTGAACTATGCCTTTGAAACGGCGCTGGCCGCTTTTGAGATCGAACCGGAGAACCGGAACATTATCAGGGCTTTGCGGGTCCTGGCAGGGAAAGCCGGAATCTATGGGATGATCGGCGGGCAGACTGTGGATATCGCCTGTTCCGAAACAGCGCCGGAGGAAGAAACCCTTTTATTCATTTACCGATTGAAGACAGGGGCTTTGCTGGAGGCTGCGATGGTGGTGGGAGCCGCTTTGGCCGGGGCTACCAGGAACGAACAGAAGCAGGTGGAACAGGTGGCCCGGGACCTTGGCATGGCCTTTCAGATTCAGGATGATATCCTGGATGTTACGGGCAGCCAGGAGGTGCTGGGAAAGCCCATCGGAAGCGACGAGAAGAATCAAAAAACCACCTATGTGACGCTGTTTGGACTGGAAAAGGCCAAAGAAGAGGTAAAAACCCTTTCCGAGCAGGCGGTTTCAGGGCTGGACGGCCTGGTGGTGAAGAACGAATTTCTGGTACGGCTCATGCGGTACCTGATTCACAGGGAGAAATAATGCGATGCTGTTGGACAGAATCAACAAACCCAATGATATCAAGGATTTCACGGGGCCTGAGCTGGAGCTTTTAGCCCAGGAGATCCGGGAATTTTTAATTGAAAAAATTTCGAAGACCGGAGGGCATCTGGCTTCTAACCTGGGTGTGGTGGAACTAACTATCGCCATGCACCTGGCGTTTCAGCTGCCGGAGGACAAGCTGATCTGGGATGTGGGGCATCAGTCCTACACCCACAAGTTGCTGACGGGACGGCGGGAGGGCTTTGACCAGCTTCGGAAATACGGGGGCATGAGCGGTTTTCCCAAGCGGAAGGAGAGCAGCTGCGACAGCTTTGACACCGGGCACAGCTCCACTTCGATTTCCGCCGGACTGGGGTATGCCCAGGCCCGGGAGATTTTGGGCGGGAGCAACAAGGTGGTTTCCGTAATCGGGGACGGGGCCTTGACGGGAGGCATGGCTTATGAGGCTTTGAACAACGCTTCCCGGCTGCATTCCAATTTTATTATTGTCCTCAATGACAACAATATGTCGATTTCCGAAAACGTAGGAGGGCTTTCCCTGGCTCTTAGCAATTTGCGTACGGCAGACGCATATCGCGGATTAAAAACCGGGGTAACCAATTCCCTGAACCGGATCCCGGTTTACGGGGAGCGGATGGTGGAGCGGATCCGGAAGACAAAAAGCGGCATTAAGCAGCTCTTTATCCCGGGCATGTTGTTTGAGGACATGGGGCTCACCTACTTAGGGCCTATTGACGGCCATAATATCAATGAAATGGTGAAGCTGTTCCGGGAAGCCGGAAAGGTGGACGGCGCCGTTTTGGTTCATGTGATGACCCAGAAGGGAAAGGGATATCCTCCGGCGGAGCGGCATCCTTCCCGGTTCCATGGGACGGACGCTTTTGAAATTGAAACGGGGCTTCCGGCGAAGAAACGGGTGAAAGCCAATTATACCGACGTTTTTTCCACGGTTATGCGGAAAATGGGAGATCGGGACGAAAAAGTGGTGGCGATTACGGCGGCTATGTCCGACGGGACCGGGCTGAAACGGTTTCGGAATATGTTTCCGGAACGGTTTTTTGATGTGGGAATTGCGGAGGAACACGGGGTTACGTTTGCGGCCGGGCTGGCGGCAGCGGGACTGAAGCCTGTGTTTGCCTTATATTCTTCTTTTCTGCAGCGTGCTTATGACCAGATCCTCCATGATGTCTGCATTCAGGACCTGCCGGTGGTGTTCGCCATTGACCGGGCAGGGCTGGTGGGCAGCGACGGGGAGACTCATCAGGGGATTTTTGATTTGTCCTACCTCTCCTCCATTCCGAATATGCATGTCTTGGCCCCCAAGAATAAATGGGAGCTGTCCGATATGATGAAATATGCCATTAATTTTGAACATCCCATTGCGGTGCGGTATCCCCGGGGCGAAGCCTATGACGGGTTGAAGGAATTCCGGGCACCGGTGGAATTCGGAAAAAGCGAAATCCTCTATGATGAATCGGAAATCGCCTTAGTGGCGGTGGGAAGCATGGTTCGAATTGCGGTGGAAGTGCGGGAGCGGCTGAAGGAAGCGGGCTATCAGTGCAGCCTGGTAAATGCCCGTTTTGTGAAACCCATCGACGAAGCGCTGCTTCTTGAGATGGCGAAAGAACATAAACTTCTGGTGACATTGGAAGAAAATGTTCTTAGTGGAGGCTTTGGAGAACATGTGGTACAATTCTTGAGTCGGTGCAATGTTACTGCAAGACTCCTGCCCATTGCCATATCGGATGAGTATGTGGAGCATGGGAACGTGGATATTTTAAGAAAGGAAACCGGTATTGACGCCTCCTCGATTGTAAAACGGGTGGTGGCGGAATATATCGGCCTGTAGAGTGGAGCATGAAGGAACGGTTAGACGTATTATTGGTACAGAGGGCCCTGGCGCCTTCCCGGGAAAAGGCAAAGGCCATGATTATGGAAGGCATTGTGTTTGTGGAAGGACAGCGGGAGGACAAGGCCGGAGCATCGTTTGATACGATGGCAGCCATTGAAGTGCGGGGGAGCACGCTAAAATATGTAAGCCGGGGCGGGCTGAAGCTGGAAAAGGCTATGACGAATTTCGGGATTGCTCTGGAAGGGAAGGTCTGTATGGATATCGGGGCTTCCACCGGGGGCTTTACGGATTGTATGCTGCAAAACGGCGCCCGGAAGGTTTACGCGGTGGATGTAGGGTACGGGCAGTTTGCCTGGAAGCTGAGACAGGATCAACGTGTGGTCTGTATGGAAAAAACCAATATCCGTTATGTGAAGCCGGAGGAAATCGGAGAACCGTTGGATTTTGCTTCGGTGGATGTTTCCTTTATTTCGCTTACCAAGGTCCTGGGACCGGCCCGGGAGCTTTTAAAAGAGCAGGGGGAAATGGTCTGCCTGATTAAGCCGCAGTTTGAAGCCGGGCGGGAGAAGGTCGGGAAAAAAGGAGTCGTCCGGGATGCGGCGGTGCACCGGGAAGTCCTTGCAAACGTGCTTTCTTTTTGCGAGGAAAACGGGTTCCTGATACTGGCCCTGGATTTTTCTCCCATTAAGGGGCCGGAGGGGAATATTGAATATCTGGTACATATTCGGAAAGACAGCCAGAACAAACAGGAGGGGAACGTGGATCATGACGCGGTGGTGCTGCGGGCGCATGAGATACTTTCGTGATATATGAAGGATTTTTATATTATAACCAATGAACAAAAGGACGAAGGCTTAAAGGTCACAAAGCAGATGCAGACTTATATCCAAAAACGGGGCGGGACCTGCGGATATGCCCTGAACCGGAGCCAGGGAAAGGACGGCAGCGAGAACCTGAATCCGGAGGTTATTCCGGAAAAGGTCGAATGTGTGTTCTGCGTAGGCGGGGACGGAACGCTGATCCGGGCAGCAAGAGATCTGGTGGAACGGAAGATCCCGGTAATCGGCGTGAACCAGGGCCACATCGGCTATCTCTGCGAGTTGGACAGCAGTACCGTGTTTTCCGCCATTAATCAGCTGATGGCGGATAAATACATGATGGAAAAGCGGATGCTGTTAAACGGATACTGTGTGACCGGAAGAAACCGGAAGAAAGAAAACGTTTTCGGGAATGACTGCGGCGCCGGCCCGGCAGACGGCATCCGCCACAGCCCCCATTTGGCGCTGAATGATATTGTAATCCACCGCAGCGGATTTTTGCAGGTGGTAAACCTGATTATTTCCGTGAACGGAGAGTATTTGAACACCTACAGTGCGGACGGGATCATCATTGCCACGCCCACCGGCTCTACGGCTTACAGTATGTCGGCCGGAGGGCCGATTGTAGACCCGAAGGCCGAGCTGATTTTGATTACGCCTATCAGTCCTCACGCCCTGAATTCCAAGAGCATTGTATTGGGAGCGGAGGATGAAATCGTGGTGGAAATCGGCTCCCGGCGTATGGAAGAGGACGAAGAAGCGGAGGTTAGCTTCGACGGGGATCTTTCCTTCCGGCTGGCGGTAGGGGATCGGATTGTGATCCGCCGGGCCGGAGAAAGTATGCGGATCTTAAAGTTAAATAAGCTTAGCTTTTTGGAGAACCTGCGGAAGAAAATGCAGGAATACACTTAAGGGGCATGGAAGGAGGTACGTATGAAGTCCGGAAGGCATGCGAAGATTTTGGAATTGGTAAAAAAATATAATATTGAAACTCAGGAAGAGCTGTCGGAGCTGCTGCTTGAGGCCGGTTACCCCGTAACCCAGGCCACCGTGTCCCGGGACATCCGTCAGCTTCAGCTGACCAAGGTGCCCATCGGAGGAAAGCAGAAATACGTGGCCTTGTCGGATAACGGCCAGGAAATTTCCAAGAAATATACCCGGGTTTTCCAGGAGGGATTCCTTTCGATGGATATGGCCCAGAATATTTTGGTGATCAAAACAATTTCCGGCATGGCCATGGCGGTAGCTGCCGCTTTGGACAATATGGACTGTACGGAAATCGTAGGCAGTATTGCGGGGGACGACACAATAATGTGCGCGGTGCGTTCCGTGGAAGACACGGAGCGGCTGATGGAACGTCTCCGGAAGGTGATGGAAGGAAAAGAGCAGGAGGACGTCTCCGGAAGGTGACGGAAGAAGCTTTTGAAAAGTTTCGAAAGAACTCTTTGAAAAGTGACGAAAAGAAGCTTTCAGAAGGTGACGAAGAAAAGGGAACAGAGCCGGCAGCTTTGTTGGTGAAAGCATAGAAGGAGAATTGGGATGTTATTAAGTCTGCATGTGAAAAACCTGGCGCTGATTGAAGAGGCAGAGGTGGAATTCAAAGAGGGATTGAATATTTTGTCCGGGGAAACCGGGGCAGGAAAATCCATTATCATCGGCTCTTTGAACCTGGCGCTGGGAGAGAAGGTGCCGAAAGAAATGCTGCGGGAAAATGCAGAGTATGCCTTGGTAGAACTGATATTCGAAGTAGAACATGAGTACCAGCGGCAGCAGCTGGCGGCCCTTGATGTGGTTCCCGAGGACGGGCTTGTGATTATGTCCCGGCGGATTACCCCTGCCCGAAGTGTGGGCCGGATCAATTCGGAGAGTGTTTCCGCTTCCCGGATGCGGGAAGTAGCGGCCCTTTTGATTGATATTCACGGGCAGCACGAACATCAGTCCTTGTTGAAAAAACGCAAACATTTGGAGATTTTGGACGACTATGCCAAGGAAGCCCTGAAGGGGGAAAAGGCCGGGCTGGAAAAGGCGTTTGCCGGTTACCAGTCCCTGCAGAAGGAAATAGGGGAAGCCGTTACGGATGAGAGCCAGCGGGCCCGGGAGCTTTCCTTTTTGGAATATGAAATCCAGGAAATCGAAGAAGCCAATGTGACTGCCGGGGAAGACGAAGCTCTGGAAGCAGAATATAAGCGGCTGACCCATGGTAAAAAGATTTTGGAAGCGGTTTCCGCCATCCATGAGCTGACCGCCGGGGACGGCGGAAGGGACGGGGCGGATGCTTTGATCAGCCGTGCCCTGAAAGAGATTTCCGGGGTATCGGCTTATGACAGCGCCTTAGAGGGCATGGAACAGCAGCTTTCGGATTTGGAAAGCCTGCTCAATGACTTCAACCGGGAGCTTGCCTCCTACCAGGCGGATGCGGAATTTTCCGAAGAGGATTTTTACCGGGTGGAACAGCGGCTGGACGAGCTGAACCGGCTGAAAGCCAAGTACGGCGGCAGCATTGATAAAATTTTAACGGAAAAAGAAGAAAAAGAAAAAAGGTATGAAACTTTAAAAAATTACGAACAATATCTTCAGGAGTTGGAAGCTTCCTTAAAAGCGAAAGAAGGAGAGGTTCAGAAAAGAAGCAAAAAGATATCCGCAATCCGTAAAAAGCATGCCAAAACCCTGGTAAAGCAGGTGAAGGAAGGGCTGCAGGAGCTGAATTTCCTGGATGTGTCCTTTACTATGGAATTTTCGGAAACCAAGGATTATACGGCTAACGGCACCGATGAAGCGGAATTTATGATTTCCACCAATCCTGGAGAACCGGTAAAGCCTTTGGGCCGAGTGGCCTCCGGCGGGGAGTTAAGCAGGATTATGCTGGCGATCAAGACGATTCTGGCCGAAAACGATTTGATTGAAACCATGATTTTTGACGAAATTGATACCGGCATCAGCGGGCGGACGGCCCAAATGGTAGCGGAGAAGATGAACGTCATCGGAAAGAAGCACCAGGTCATTTGTATTACCCATCTGCCCCAGATTGCGGCTATGGCAGACCATCATTATTTAATTGAAAAATCCGTGAAAAAAAAGGCAACAATTTCCACCATCCGCAGCCTGGATCAGGAAGAAAGCGTAGCAGAACTGGCCCGGATGATCGGCGGCGTCAAGGTTACGGATACGGTGCAGGAAAGCGCCCGGGAAATGAAAGAACTGGCGCTTTCCATAAAAAAAGGATAAGCGGAAACAGAAGATTCGGTTTTCAGAAAAAGTGACAAAACATCCCAGATTGAATTTCGGATATTTTCACATACTAAAATCAGCCATGCAGAACCCTTAGATTGTTTTGTGCGGCCGGTTATGAGCAATGCAATGCTGTACCAGCGATACTTGCCCGGAAAGGAATGTGAAGGTATGTGGTATTCGAAATTTCAGAAACGGTGCAGATGGCTGGCCTTTGCAGGGCTGGTATTCATCTGCATTTTTTCATATTATCTGCTGCAGCAGTCGGTTCCCAATAAGATCCGGATTGTGGCAGGCAGAGAAGAAACCTTTGATTTAAAAGTCCCGATTACCGGAGAAGTGGAAGATTCCGGAATAGAGGTGCTTACGAACCAAAGCCCGAAGGTAGACGGCCCGGTTCATATTGACATGAACCAGACATTCACCCTGAAATCCTCTCAGGAAGGCACCTTTTCCATTGACTGTAAAATGTTCGGCATCTTTTCCTTCAAAGAAGTGGATGTGGAGGTTGTCAGTGATGAGATGGTGGTTCCCTGCGGGATTCCCATTGGTATTTATGTGAAGACCAACGGGATTTTGGCAATCGGTACCGGTACCGTTACCGGGATTGACGGAATGAATTATGAACCTGCCTACCATGTAATCAAAAGCGGGGATTATATTAAGACCGTAAACGAACAGGCCGTATCCACCAAGGAAGAGCTGATCGAGAAGGTAAATCAGTTCGGCGCAGAGGATTTGGTTCTGGGCCTGGTACGGAACGGAGAATATACACAGATTAAGATCACCCCGGTAAAAGTCGGGGAGGAGGAGTATAAAATCGGCGTCTGGGTGCGGGACGATATGGCCGGGGTAGGGACGATGACGTACTATACGGCAGACTTAGAATACGGCGCCCTGGGGCATCCGGTCAGCGATGCGGACACCAGCACCACCATTCAGCTGGAGGAAGGGCTTTTGTATGAAACGAAAATCGTAGGCATTACCAAAGGAGAAAAGGGAAAGCCCGGAGAACTGGCAGGAATCATCGACTACGAAGAAAAATACTGTATGGGAACGGTGTCCGGCAATTCCGAATCGGGAATCTACGGCAAACTGAATCAGGTTCCTGCGGCCCTGACCTCGGAATCGTATGTACCCGTGGGAATGAAGCAGGAAATGGAGCTTGGCCCGGCTACCATTATCAGCTCCGTTTCCGGGGAACGGCGGGAATATGATATTCACATTACGTCCCTGGATTTTAACTGTGAAAGCGAAAACAAGGGAATCCAGTTTTCCGTAACCGACGAAGAACTGCTGAACCTGACCGGGGGGATTGTGCAGGGGATGAGCGGCAGCCCCATCCTCCAAAACGGCAAGCTTGTCGGCGCCGTGACCCATGTATTTATCCAGGATTCCACCAAGGGATATGGGATTTTTATTGAAAATATGCTGAAGCATTGAGCTGTGCAAGAATGAAAACACTGGCAATTTGGAAGCCTGTTTCTATAATTGTCAGTGTTTTTATTCTTATAGGGCGAAAGCCCGCACCCGTCAGACTTTTGTCTGACGGGTGGCACAGTGTAGCAGAGGAGAAAAAGAAGAGTGAGATCCTGGCAGTTTTGCCGGAGACTCGCTCTTCTTTTTCCTCTCGGTACAGGGACGAATAGTATTGAAAAACAAACAGTCTCATAATACAATGAAATTTATAAAATAAGTATGTAATATATTTAAAAAGAGAAAAATGGACTTTTTTCATGAGATAAAAGAGTCTTTGGATGTAACGAAGATAGGTAATTGCGAAACAAATGTTAAATTGGATGCCCAGTAGTCAAAAACCCCGGCAGGGAATCGTGGCAGAGAGACGTATGCAGAAAACAGGATCTTATGTGTTATGCGCTTTTTGCAACGCTTACAGTTTTGATCCTGGGGCTGCCGATCAGCCTGGATGGTGCGCAGGCAGAAAAAGCAATCCCTGGTAGAACAGATGCGGGCATC
>CAJUSQ010000113.1 GCA_910588885.1 uncultured Lachnospiraceae bacterium | reverse complement strand
GGAAAAGGTTTCCCACCTGCTTTCGGATCTGAAGGCTTTGCAGAGCGAGAACGAAGCTTTGAAGAGCAAGGCGGCCAAGGATGCCCTGGGCGATGTTATGGACCAGGTGATTGAGGTAAAGGGCGTGAAGCTTCTGGCAGCAGGAGTATCCGGGGTGGATATGAACGGCCTTCGGGAGCTGGGAGACCAACTGAAGGAAAAGCTTTCCGAAGGGGTGATCGTCCTGGCTTCCGACAGCGGCGGCAAGGTGAACCTGATTGCGATGGCCACAGAAGGGGCTATGGAAAAAGGCGCCCATGCCGGAAATCTCATTAAAGCCATTGCCGGCAAGGTGGGCGGCGGCGGCGGCGGACGGCCCAACATGGCCCAGGCCGGCGGAAAGAACCCGGCGGGGATTCCGGATGCCATTGCGGAAGCAAAGACAGTATTGGAAGGACAGATGAAATAGCAGCCAGTCAGGCTGCGGTTGCGGTGAACACCAAAAAGAGGGCCACGATCAGGTTTTTTGTAAAATTTAAGAAATTTTCAATTAGTGGTTGACGAATGGAAAAAATATGATATAATCTTTAATAGTGCAATAAAATATTACCCAAACAGTTGGTGTGCACAATACGCAACTGGAGGGAGGTTAGGTGTGAGACTATGTCAAATGTTATCGTAAAAGAAAACGAGACTTTAGACAGTGCTTTACGCAGATTCAAAAGAAACTGTGCAAAGGCTGGTATTCAGCAGGAGATTCGTAAGAGAGAACATTACGAAAAGCCCAGTGTAAAACGCAAGAAGAAATCTGAAGCGGCCAGGAAGCGTAAATATAACTAGTCAAAAGGGGAGACTGCCATATATGTGGTGGTCTCTTTCGCTTTTCACAGCTTTTGGATGGAGCCGCGGTGAGGGCCGCTTCCAATCAGCCCCGGATTTCCATGGGCGTATAAGGAGAAAACCAGAAAAATGATGTTATTTCGAAAAAAGAAAGCGGAAAAGAAAACCTATGACAAAGAAAACCTGCGCCCGGTGCTAAAGTGCAGTATTTGTAACGGAGAACAGGTGGCCGGCTTTAAAAATATCCATACCGGGAAATTTGAAGAGGCCATGTTTATCCGGGAGGAACGGGAACTGGAAGAGTTTAAGGAGATGTATGGGATTTCTGTGATTACAAAGGAATATTAGAAAAAGTCCTGATTTAAGGATTAGGAAAGCGGGTGCCGGTGATGTTAGGAGGGTATCCCGCTTTTTTATTTTGAAACGGTTCCACCCGCGCCATGCGCTTATGCAGGCATGATTCGAACGTTTGACCGGCTATGGCTGAGATGTTGCTTATTTAAAAATTTGTTGATAATATTATTTGACTTCATAGGAAGAAGATTGTAAAATAAAAAGCAGTATAAGCGAGGGGGATTTGTAGTGATGAAAAATGTTGTGCTGCGTCAAATGACGGAAGAGGAATATCGGAACTGGAGAGCATGGTCAGTAAAGAATTACATAAATGAAATGGTCAAAACAAGGAATCTAAATCGAACGGATGCGAAAGCACAGGCTGAGACAGAGTTTTCAAATCTGCTGCCGGATCATTTATCTACTGTCAATCATTTTCTTTATTCCGCTGACAGCGCCGACGGCAATACGGTCGGAATGATATGGTATGAACACTGCGAGCCGCTTCGCGTGTTTATTTGTGATTTTGTTGTTTATGACGGCTTTAGGCGGATGGGGGTATGGAAGCTTAATTTTGAAAGAGCTGGAGCGGATGTTAAGGCAGGACGGAATCGCGCGGATAGAACTTCATACCTTTGAAAATAATGCTGCGGCACGATCCTTATATAAGAAATGCGGCTTTTCACAATTGCAGATGGAGGAAGCAGAGGCGGGCAGCGTATATTTGGAAAAATATCTTTGACAGGCCAATACAGTAATGGGGCCGGAATCCGGCCTTTTGCCGTAAGGCAACTTTAAACAAGCCGGATTCGTTACTGTGAATACCATGGGTGTGAACAGCAACAAGGTTCATCGCATCCGGTTACAGGCTGACGGTTATGATTTGACTTCAAGAAAAGAATATTGTAAAATAAAGGCAGTACAAAAGGAGGATACGCATGAAGGGAAATACGAAGAAAAAGAAAATGACAAAGCGTAAACGACAGAAATTTAAAATTATCGGGCTGATTTTTTTAATTCTCCTGCTTCTGATTCTTCTTGGAGTGGCCTTTGTAATGAGCAAATGGAGCAGGCTGGACCGGATTACTTTCGGGAAAAGGGATCTTACCTTTAATGAATTGCCCACCGAAACAGAGGAGAGCATGAAGGGATATAAGACGCTGGCCCTTTTCGGCTTGGACAACCGTTCCAACGGCAGCTTTCAAAGCGGCAACAGCGATATGATTATCGTAGCCAGTATTAATCTGGACACCGGAGAGATCAAGATGGCTTCCGTTTACCGGGATACTTATCTGGATATCGGGGACGGGAAATTTAATAAGGCAAATGCTGCCTATAACCGGGGCGGCCCCAAGCAGGCGGTAAACATGCTCAACAAGAATCTGGATTTGAATATTACGGATTATGTGAGCGTGGATTTCAATGCCGTGGTAGACGCCGTGGACGCGGTGGACGGGATTGAGATTGAGGTTACGTCAGAGGAAGCAGGCTATATCAACGGCTATATTGATGAGATCAACGAACTGACGAAGAAGAACAGCAGCCATGTGAGCGCGGGACTGCAGACCCTGGACGGCGTACAGGCTACGGCCTATGCCCGGATCCGTTATACGGCAGGTTCGGATTTCAAGCGGACGGAACGGCAGCGGATGGTCATTACCGAGGTGTTTGAGAAAGCGAAGACGGCAGATGTGTTTACCCTGAATAAGATTGTGGATGAAATGATTGAGGAAGTATCCACCAGCTTAAGCCTTACCGAAATCCTGGGCCTGGCTGCAGATGCTGCGAAATACAGTATGGGAGAGAACATCGGATTCCCCTATGAAACAAAAACCATGGATATCGGCTCCGTCACCTACGCGGAAGTTCCGCTGAATTTTATGGACAGTGTAAAAGAGCTTCATCAATTCCTGTTTGAAAATGAGGAATACCAGCCTTCGAATACGATAGAAAAGTTGGATGCTGCCCTGAAGGGGTATACGGGGTAAGAAAAGAAGGGGAAATGAAATTATGAATAGCGAGAAGGAAATGCAGGAGCGGGGAAAAGAGCCCGTACCTCAAAGGTGAGGTTCAGTATCTCTAAGAAGCTTTTTCTGGGATTTGCAGTAATTCTGCTTTGCCTGCTGGTACTGGGGGTTGGCCTGATGTCGGCGATGAAGAAGACCAATCAGGATTATGCAGAAGTTTTGGAATATGCAACAACTGTAAGTGAGACGCTGGAGCAGGTGCAGACCAATGCAGCGCTGATTTCAGCGGATTTAAGCATCGTTACCAATATCGGCTATAGTTTGGAGATGGAGGAATACAAGAACGACGCTTTGACCAGGATTGCCCGGAACGAAGAGCTGATGAACCGTTTTTTAAGCCATGAGGATTACGTGGATGCAAAGACCCGGGAATACATAGATGGGTTTTTGGAAAAGGTTGCGCAGACCGACCAGCAAATTACGGATATCATAAATTATGCGGAAAATAAGAATTATGTGAAAGCGCAAAGAACCTATAACGAATATGTTCCTCTTCAGAATGAAATCAATGAGATCCTGGGAGATTTGATTACCTACAGCAATGAGCAGATCCATTCCGTTTCGAAGGAAGCAAGGGAATATTCCGGGAAGGCACAGATTGCCTTTTTGATCTTGATGGTCGTAGCCTGTATCATTGCGGCAGTGATTGCGGTGGTGATCAGCCGTTATATGATTACAATGGTGCGGAAGATGGAATCCTTTGCAGAAGCCCTGAAAAAAGGGGATTTGGAAAATCGGCTGGAAGTCCGTGCCGGAGATGAATTCGGGAGCCTGGGCGCAGCCTTGAATGAAGCCAACCAGTCCCTGGGGGCCACACTTTTGGTAATTGCAAACGCCAATGATACCATGACGGAAGTCTTGGAGCACTGTACCGGCGAGATCCGGTCTTTGAACGATGCAACCCAGAATGTGGCGGCAGCAGCCCAGGAGCTTTCTGCCCAGACGGAAGGGACGGCAGAAACCTGTATTGAGGTGGATGCCAAGGTACAGTCGGTTGCAGATGACATTGAAAATGTAAGCCGCCGGACAGCCAGCTGCCGGGAAATGGTTCATGCGTCAGCCCGGGAAATGACAGAAGCCAGTGCGCATATGGCCAAGGCCCAGCAGAATATGCTGGACACCTTTGGGGAGCTGCGGGGAACCTTGCAGAAATACCTGGCAGATGCAAAATCCGTGGTACAGATTGATGAAATGTCCGGCTCCATTCTGGAAATTGCAGAACAGACGAACCTGCTGTCGCTGAATGCTTCCATAGAAGCAGCCCGTGCAGGCGAAGCCGGAAAGGGTTTTGCGGTGGTAGCTTCCGAGATTTCCAAGTTGGCTATGGATTCCCGAAAAAATGTGGAGAAGATCCAGACGGTGACCTCCCTGGTGCAGAAGTCCGTGCTGGGGCTGATCGATTCCGCCAACCAGCTTCTGCAGTTTGTGGATTCAGACGTAAATCAGGACTATGGGACTATGATAGAAAACATGCGTCAAAACGCGGAAAAGATGCAGGGATTTGCAGTTATTATGGAGGAGCTGAACGGGTTTGCCGCAAATGCCGACCAGTCCTCCTCCGCAATTTTAGATTCCGTACATAATATTACCAGCATTGCCAAAGACAGCTCCTCTGCCACCGAAATTGTGGCTACGAAGGTTTATCACATTACAGAGAGCGTGGGCAATATCAGCGGAAAAATCCGGGATCTGAATGAAGCGGCTTCCGGCCTGGAAGCGGTGCTTCTGCAGGTGAAACAGACCGGATAAGGTCCGCTACCCCTGCCGCCCGCAAAACCGCAGAAAGCTTTCCAACGGTTTGGACTGCCGCATATTCTGATGATAGGCAAAGCCGACCATTCGCTTGTTCAGAGGGACACTTAAGGGAATTTCCAGAAGTGTCCCTTCATTTAATTCTTCTTTTACAAAATCTTTGATGACACAGGCCACACCCAGGCCGATTTTGGAGGATTCGATTAGCAGATCCATGGAAGAAATCTCAATGGAGTCCTGGATGGGAATCTGATGCTCCAGAAAGTAATCGTCAATGTACTGGCGGGTCACGTTTTCCTTATCCAAAAGCATCAAGGTGGAATTCTGTAAAATCAGATTCTTGGGAACGCCCCGCAGCCGCAGGTTGTGAAGGTATTCCCTGGTGGCTACGAAAATATCCTCAATTTCCTGAAGGGGAGAAAAAACCAGGTTTTTCAGGGATTCCGGTTCTCCCACCAGCCCGATGTCAATTTTTTCCTCCTCCAGGAGCCGTAAGGTATGGCTGGTGGATTTGCAGACAATGGAGATGTTGATATGGGGATATTGGCGGATAAAATCCTTCAAAAAGGGAAGGAGGATATATTTGCACAAGGTGGAGCTGACCCCAATGGACAGATGGCCGACGCCCAGCTGGATGGAGCGGCGCAGCTTTTCTTCTCCCAGGGACAGGGTGTCAAAGGCGGATTTCACATGGGAGAACAGGAGTTCTCCTTCCGGAGTCATGGCCACACCCCGGGAGCTGCGGGAAAAAAGCTTGGCGCCGAGGCTTTCCTCCAGCTTCTGGATGGATTTGCTGATGGCGGGCTGGCTGATGTACAGCTCCTTTGCCGCCCGGGAAATATTGCCGGCATTGGCAACGGCATAGAAAATTTTATAGGAGGCTAAAGTTTGATTCATGGTAATCCCCTTCTGCTATAACTAATTTTTATAATAAATATACTTAATATGTATTTCTATTATAGTATCTATTATGGTACAATAGCAACAGTAAAATACTAGGAGGATATGGAAAATGGGAATGACAATGACGCAAAAGATTCTGGCGGCCCATGCCGGCCTGGATTCGGTTCATGCGGGCCAGCTGATTGAGGCAGATTTGGACCTGGTACTGGGAAATGATATTACTTCTCCGGTGGCCATTCACGAAATGGAGAAAATGAAAACCAACCATGTATTTCATGAGAATAAGATTGCCCTTGTAATGGATCATTTTGTGCCCAATAAGGATATTAAATCGGCTCAGCATTGTAAATGTGTCCGGGAATTTGCCCGTAAGCATAAGATCAAGAATTTTTTTGACGTGGGAGAAATGGGGATCGAACATGCGCTGCTGCCGGAACAGGGCCTGACGCTTCCGGGAGACGTAATCATCGGTGCGGATTCCCATACCTGTACCTACGGCGCCCTGGGGGCTTTTTCCACAGGGGTGGGCAGTACGGATATGGCAGCCGGGATGGCAACGGGAAAAGCATGGTTTAAGGTGCCCTCTGCAATCAAATTTAATCTGGTGGGATCCTTGGGCAAATATGTGAGCGGGAAAGACGTGATCCTTCATATTATCGGGATGATCGGGGTGGACGGCGCCTTGTACCAGTCCATGGAATTTGGCGGGGAAGGCGTTGCCAGCCTGTCGATGGACGACCGCTTCACCATTGCCAATATGGCTATTGAAGCCGGCGGGAAAAACGGGATTTTCCCGGTGGACCAGCGGACAATGGACTATCTCTGCGCACATGCGAAACGGCATTTTACGGTATACCGTGCAGATCCGGATGCGGAATACACGGCAGAGTATACCATTGATTTAAGCGCCCTGAAGCCTACGGTGGCATTCCCGCACCTTCCGGAAAATACGAGGACTATTGACGAAGTGGGAGAGATCCCCATCGACCAGGTTGTAATCGGCTCCTGCACCAACGGCCGGCTGGATGACCTTCGGGCGGCAGCGGAAATCCTGCGGGGGAAGAAGGTTGCCAAAGGAGTACGATGCATCATTATCCCGGCTACCCAGAGGATTTACCTGGATGCCATGGAACAGGGCTATATTAGGGACTTTATCGAAGCCGGGGCCGTTGTGAGCACCCCCACCTGCGGGCCCTGCCTGGGCGGCTATATGGGGATTTTGGCGGAAGGGGAACGCTGTGTTTCCACCACGAACCGGAACTTTGTGGGGCGGATGGGCCATGTGGATTCCGAAATCTATCTGGCAAGCCCGGCCGTTGCGGCAGCAAGCGCCCTGACCGGAAAATTGTCGGGCCCGGACCGGCTTTAAAATGATCTAGGAGGAAAGAAAATGAAAGCATGCGGACGTGTATTTAAATATGGTGACAATGTGGACACCGATGTCATTATCCCGGCAAGATACCTGAATTCTTCGGATCCAAAGGAACTGGCATCCCACTGTATGGAAGACATCGACAAGGAGTTTGTGAATCAGGTAGGACAAGGGGATCTGATCGTGGCCACCAAGAATTTCGGCTGCGGTTCCTCCCGGGAACATGCGCCGATCGCCATTAAAGCGGCGGGGGTCAGCTGTGTGATCGCAGAAACGTTTGCCCGGATTTTTTACCGGAACGCCATAAATATCGGGCTTCCGATTATTGAATGCCCGAAGGCAGCCCAAGCCATAGAAGCGGGGGATCAGGTGGAAGTTGATTTTGACAGCGGCGTGATTACCAATCTGACAAAGCAGGAAACCTATCAGGGACAGGCATTTCCGGAGTTTATGCAGAAGATTATTGCGGCGGAGGGCCTGGTAAATTACATTAACAGTAAGGCGTAAGTTTTTCTGCAGCTCTGATTGTTATGAATTTTTTAATAATCATGATTATTATAAAAATTATGAAGATGCCAACTGTTTTAAGTATTCCAAATATTTCGGCGAAAGCTCCAGTTGAGTATAGATCTTCGCGTAGTCCCGGGGCGAAAGCTCCGGGATATAATTGGTGGTGAAGCTTTTGGAAATGCCAGAGCTGCGGGCCAGGTCTACCCCCTTATTATAGGCGATGGCGGCCTGCTCCTCGGTGGGATAGATTCCCAGGATGTGGTTTCCGGTCAGATGGATGCGGGCCTTGTAACGGGGCTGGTTGTTTACAAGGACCCGGGAAACCCCGTAATAGCGGTTGATTACTTCCAGGTTGGAATAGCGGAAATCCGTTGGATCTCCGTTTACAAAGAGGTAATCCCTTCCGGCGACGGCGAAATTTTTAATGCCGTAGCGGGACAGGATATTGACCTGCATCCCGTAATCACTGACAAAGAGATGGCCCTTCCGGCGCATGATTTTATGGCTGGAATAGTAAAAAAGGTCGTCGACGTCGAACTTCAGTTCGTCATGAGGGGCAATATAATATAAAAAATAATTCTGCTTCAAATAAATCGGGTTCTTAAAATAGATCCGGTTGTCCCGAAAATTCAGAAGAGAAACCTTTTTTTCGAAAAGCAGGGCTCCCGGCATTGCTTCCGCAGAATCCAGTGTGAGTTCAAAAGAAGTCAGGAGCAGCTGGGCCTGCAGATAAGCCTGATGGGCCAGGTCTTCCGTATCATAGCTTCCCAGGCTGATGTGCTTATTTTGATGGGTGATGCTGGCTCTGTAATAAAGGGAGCCGTTTTTTTTTCGTGCGGTATATACGCCTGGCAGCATGAAAAGCCTCCTGTTTTGGGTGAAAAATAATTTGCAGCTGCCTATAGGATACCACAATCCGGCCAAAAAGCAAACATTGACAGCGGAAAAGAAAGCTTTTATAATAGAAAAGGCTCAAGAAAGAAAAAAGTAAAGGATGAAAAAAATGGACTTATTATACAAAAGTACAAGAAATAATCAGGAAAAGGTCACCGCGTCCCAGGCCATTTTGCAAGGGCTTGCAGTGGACGGAGGACTTTTTGTGCCGGAAGAGATTCCGAAATTGCCGGTTTCCCTGGAACGGCTGTCCAAGCTGTCCTATCAGGATACGGCTTATGAAGTAATGAAGCAGTTT
>CAJUSQ010000112.1 GCA_910588885.1 uncultured Lachnospiraceae bacterium | reverse complement strand
CCGACTGCCTCCATATGGTCTTTTAACGGTTTCCTGTCAATCGTCAGGCCACGCAGAACCATATCCGTCTCACGAAGGTTTAGGGTATTTCCCTCAATTGCATTTGAATTATAAGTATACTCAATCACGAATTCCTCAGTCAAGCGCTCCAGTTCACCCTCAGTCAACGGGCGTCTGGTATCCAGTTCTCTTTTCTTCCTGTCTATGGCTTTCAGTAAATTTTCTGTCGCTTTCAAACGTCCATCCTGTGGTTTTTTCGCATCTGATGGGATCATCCAGTTGCGCCCTTCCCGTGTGGCTCCCAAAATTTTTCCTTCCGAGCAAAGTATACGTACCCGTCTGTCAGAAATTCCCCATTGTCCTGCTGCCTGCCTTACCGTAATATACATAAAGATTGCACCTCTCTTCCCTCATTAGTATATCTTGTTTTCGGAATATTATCAACCAAGAGGAATAATATTCTATTGTTTTCGGAATAATGAAAGACCCAACTGGTGGAGCGTTATTTATGCACCAAGGATGCAAAACCGTATTTGACAACAGTAACCTAACGCTTATCCAGGAAAACCGACTTTACACCTTTTCTATTTACTAAAAAATTAAACTATGATATAATATGAATACTTAAATAAGCACTTAATAAATGAGCGCCAAGTGGAAGCAGGAGCCTGGCAGAAATCGAGGGCAGGCAGGAACTTGGCAAAAACCGAGTGCAAACAGTAGTTTGGCAGAAACTGAAGGGAAGCAGGAGAACGGGTTAAAAAGAAAGAGAAGGAAGCATATATGGTTGGAAGAACTACGGAATTAAGGGAACTTGAGAAATTTTACCGTCGGGACGGCAATCAGCTGGTCGTGCTTTACGGGAGAAGGGACAGCGGAAAGCGGGAGCTGCTCTGGAATTTTTTACAGAAGAAAAAGTGTTTTTATTACGGGGCCAGGCAGGCTTCCACGGATCTGCAGCGCCGTATGTTTGGGCAGGAGATTGAGCAGAAATATAAAATCAAGATTCAAGATTTTCAATACGATACTTTTTTCAACAGGATCCGCAGCGGAGACGGAAGCAAGCTGGTACTTGTAATTGACGATTTTGAGTATATTGCCAAAAAGGATGAGGAATTCGTGGCCAGTATCGGGCGGCTGAAGGACAAAAAGCTGTATCCGGGGCCGGTATTGATCCTTCTGTGCAGCTCCTCAATTGCCTGGGTGGAGAACGATATGGTGGCCTGCCTGGGTTCCTGTGCCCGGAAAGTAACCGGTACTTTGAAGGTGGGCGAGCTGGGATTTGTGGATGTGGTAAAAATGCTGCCGGATTACGGGGTGCGGGAGTGCATCCAGGTTTACGGTATTCTGGGAGGTATTCCGGGGTATCTGAAGCACTGGGATGCCGGGCAGGACCTGAAGGAAAATGTCTGCCGCCATATTTTGGCGGAAGGGGGCTTTTTGTACCGGGAGGCCCAGCAGTATATCAGCGAAGAGCTGCGGGAGCTTTCCGTGTACAATACGATTTTACAGGCCATTGCTTCCGGCAGGCGGAAGCTGAATGATTTGTTTCAATATACCGGGTTTTCCAGGGCGAAGATCAGCGTATATTTAAAGAACCTGATGGCCTTTGACGTGGTGGAAAAGGTGTATTCCTTTGAAACCGGGGGCTGGGAGAATGCCCAGAAGGGCCTGTACCGGATTAAGAATACATACGTGCATTTCTGGTATAAGTTCGTGTATCCGAACCTTTCGGATCTGTACCTGCTTCCGGCAAGGAAATTTTTTGAGGTACATATTGAACCGGGGCTGGAGGAATATCTGAATGAATGCTTCCGGCGGGTGTGCATGGAATATCTGCAGTTGATGAGCATGGTAAAGCAGCTGCCGATTGAAATTCATAAAATCGGCACCTGGGTCGGCAAACAGGGCAGTATTGATATTGTGGCCCAGAACGCCGTCCGGGAGCGGATCGTGGGCCTGTGTAACTGGTCGGAAGACGCCCTGACGGAAGAAATGTTTGAAAATTTGTTACAAAGCATGGATCAGGCGAAGATTAAGGCAGAGAAATACTATCTGTTTTCCGCCCGGCATTTTGATAACGCAATTACGGCCCGGGCAGCGGAGGACGAGACAATTGTCCTGATTGATATGAACCGGCTTTAAAAAGCAACGGAAAGAGGAATAAAATGGCAAAAGCCTTATATATTGCAGAGAAGCCCAGTGTGGCGCGGGAATTTGCAAAAGCATTAAAACTGGAAATAAAGAACCACGACGGCTATGCCGAGAGCCCGGAAGCCATTGTAACCTGGTGCGTAGGACACCTGATTACCATGAGCTATCCGGAATGCTACGACGAGAGCCTGAAACGCTGGAGTTTCCATACACTGCCCTTTTTGCCGGAGGAATTTAAATATGAAGTGATTCCGGGGGTCAAAAAACAGTTTCAGATCGTATCGGGGCTTTTGAACCGGGAGGACGTGGGAGTCATATATGTCTGCACCGACTCCGGGCGGGAGGGGGAATATATCTACCGCCTGGTGGAGCAGATGGCAGGCGTCAAGGGCAAGGAACGCAGGCGGGTCTGGATCGATTCCCAGACGGAAGAAGAGATTCTAAGGGGCATTCGGGAAGCCAGGGATTTGTCCGAATACGACAACCTTTCGGAGTCTGCCTATCTGAGAGCCAAGGAAGATTATTTAATGGGGATTAATTTTTCCAGGCTGCTGACCTTAAAATACGGGCAGAGCATTTCAAATTTTATGAATACCAAATATACGGTAGTCAGTGTTGGCCGGGTTATGACCTGTGTCCTGGGCATGGTGGTACGCCGGGAGCGGGAGATCCGGAATTTCGTGAAAACTCCTTTTTACCGGGTGCTAAGCCGCCTGATGGTCAGCGGGCAGGAGCTGGAGGGCGAATGGCGGGCAGTGGAAGGTTCGGCCTATTACGGCTCTCCGAAACTGTATAAGGATAACGGGTTTTTGAAAAAAGAAGACGCCCAGGAGCTGATTGCCGCTTTAAGCCAGCCGACCCCCATCATAGGGACGGTGGATTCCCTGGAAAAAAAGAAGGAGAATAAGAACCCGCCTCTTTTGTATAACCTGGCAGAATTACAGAACGATTGTTCGAAAATGTTTAAAATCAGTCCCGATGAAACCTTACGCATCGTCCAGGAGCTGTATGAAAAAAAACTGGTGACCTATCCCAGGACCGATGCCCGTGTACTGTCCGGGGCGGTGGCAAAGGAAATTCATAAGAATATCGGCGGCCTCAGGCAGATTCCGGAGGTTTCCGGATTTGCGGAGGAGATCCTCGAAACGGGGAGCTATAAAGGGATAGCAAAAACCAGATATGTCAACGATAAGCAGATTACCGACCACTATGCCATTATTCCCACAGGCCAAGGACTGGGCGCCCTGAAAGGTCTGGCGCCTGCGGCAAGGAATGTCTACGAGGTGATTGTCCGGCGGTTTTTAAGTATTTTCTATCCTCCCGCGGTGTATCAGAAAATCAGCCTGGTAATCCGGATCAAGCAGGAGAAATTTTTTTCCGGCTTTAAAATCCAGCTTTCCCAGGGCTACCAGAAGGTCCTGGCCTATTCTTTTTCCAGGAAAAAGGAAGAAGAAGCGGAGGGGGAAGAGAAGGAGAAGGACTACAGTCAGGCGTTTTTGGACCAGGTGGCGGCCTTAAAAAAGGGCATGGAGCTGGAAGCTGCGGGCCTTTCCATCAAGGAAGGGGAGACGTCTCCGCCGAAGCGTTACAATTCCGGCTCCATGATTCTGGCGATGGAAAATGCGGGCCAGCTGATTGAAGATGAAGAGCTGCGGGCCCAGATCAAGGGCAGCGGGATCGGTACCAGCGCCACCCGGGCAGAGATTTTGAAAAAGCTGGTGGGCAATAAATACCTGGCCCTGAATAAGAAGACCCAGATCATCACCCCGACTCTGCTGGGAGAAATCATTTTTGACGTGGTGAACGGCTCGATCCGTTCTCTGCTCAATCCGGAATTGACTGCCAGCTGGGAAAAGGGGTTGACTTATGTGGCGGAAGGAAGCATTACGCCCAAAGAATATATGGAGAAGCTGGAGCATTTTATCCGGAGCCGGACGGATGGTGTTCTGGGCCTGAATAACCAATACGCCCTGCGGGGGAATTTTCAGATGCTGTCGGCCTTTTATCAGCCTGAGACAAAGAAACCCCCATCCCGGAGGGAGAAGGGCAAGAAGGAACCGAAGGCAGCCAGGGGATAGGGCAGAAAACAGGCGGAAAGCAGAAAGTGGAAGAAAGCAGGCAGAAAGTAGAAAGTAGCGGAAAGCAGAAAACAGAAAACAGAGAGCAAGAAGAAAGCGGAAGGAGTATGTAATATGGAGTCATGTAAGGTTATAAATCTCTACAACTTAGAGGAAACCATCGGAAAGGAACTGCTGGAAGGGGTCACTTACCCCTGGGAGGCGTTAGCCGGCCTGGGAGACTTTATCCGGGCTTTGGGAAAGACCCTGGATCCGGAACGCTATGAAGCCCGCGGGGAGGATATCTGGGTGGCCAAGAGTGCGAAAGTGGCGCCTTCCGCCTGCTTAAACGGCCCTTTGATTATTGACGAAGAGGCGGAAATCCGCCATTGCGCGTTTATCAGGGGCAGCGCAATCGTAGGGAAAAATGCCGTGGTGGGCAATTCCACCGAGCTGAAGAACGTGCTGCTGTTCAATCGGGTACAGGTGCCCCATTACAACTATGTGGGGGATTCCATTTTGGGCTATAAGGCCCATATGGGGGCCGGCTCCATTACCTCCAATGTGAAGTCCGACAAGACATTGGTAGTGGTAAAAGGGGCGGAAGGCTCTCTGGAAACGGGCCGGAAAAAGTTCGGCGCCATGCTGGGAGACGAAGTGGAGGTTGGCTGTAACAGCGTTTTAAATCCCGGAACCGTTGTGGGACGAAACAGCAATATTTATCCGCTTTCCATGGTGCGGGGCGTGGTACCGGAAAACTCTATTTTTAAAAGTAAAATCGAAATTGTAAAAAAGAAGTAAAAGTGCTTGACAAGCGGGCTTATTTGTATTAGTGTATTAATCAAATAGTACAGTAATACATGAGCCCGTTTTTTATTTACAGAGAACGGAACAGGAAAGAAGGAGAGAGTTATGCTGGAAATTCAGAACTTAACGAAACGATATGGAAAGTATCTGGCAGTGGATCATGTGAATTTTGTGGTGCCGGACGGACAGGTGGGCATTTTATTAGGCCCCAACGGAGCCGGAAAATCCACGATTATAAAGAGCATTGCCGGACTTCTCCGGTATGAAGGCGGTGTGGGCATTGCGAGGATGAATTCCCGCAGCATGGATGCGAAGCGGATTTTTGCCTATGTACCGGAACTGCCGGCCATGTTTGAAGCCTTAACGGTGCGGGAGCATATCGAATATATCCGGCGGGCCTATCATTCCAAGATTACGGACGAGGAAGTGGAAGCGCTTTTTAAGAGATTTGAACTGGAGGATAAACAGGAAAAGCTGGGCAACGAGCTGTCCAAGGGCATGATGCAGAAGGTCAGCATTTGCTGTGCCCTGGCTATTAAGCCCCGGGTGATCCTGCTGGATGAGCCTATGGTAGGACTGGACCCGGCAGCCATTAAAGAGTTAAAGCAGGTGGTGAAGGAGCTGAAGGAAGCCGGCGTTACGGTTTTGATCAGTACCCATATGCTGGAGATGGTGAAGGAGCTGTGGGACGTGATGTTTGTAATGGAAAAAGGAAAAATTATCGGTGAATACAGCCGTGAGGATGCCAAGGACCAGGATATTGAGGAATTGTTCTTCCAGGTGACCGGGGAACACGAAGCAGACGAGACAGGCGGTGAGGAGTAATGAGCAGCTTTTTGTACTTATACCGGCGGATTTTAGTAAACCGTATCAAAAAGGCCCTGAAAAAGCCGGTCACATATATTTTTGCTATTTTTATAATCTTTTATATTGTTATGATTGCCGGAAGCTTCGGCACTATGATTGAGGAATTTCATGTGGATAATGCGGAAAGTATGGGTGTGATCCTGTCCATTCTGATTTTTTTCCTGCTGCCTTCGAATTTCATCAGTTATTCCAGGCGGAAGGGGCTGCTTTTTCGGAAAAGCGATATCCATTTCATGTTCCCGGCTCCGGTAAACCCGAAAATGATTATTGTGTTTAAAGGGATCCTGAACCTGCTTCTCAACTTCCTTCTGGCTGTTTTTATCGGCGCTATGGGAATTATCTATTTCCAGGCCGGGGTGGGACGGATGATTTTGTATGTGGTCCTGTATCTGGTCTTTGAAAATGTACTGGAAGCCAGCACCATGATTTTATGTTATGGAAACGAAAAGCTTCCGGAAGGATTTTTCAAGGGGCTTACGATGGTATGCTATGCCCTGATGGGCGTATTTGT
This sequence comes from uncultured Lachnospiraceae bacterium, assembly GCA_910588885.1. GTDB lineage: Bacteria > Bacillota > Clostridia > Lachnospirales > Lachnospiraceae > 14-2. Next base: position 2,519 of record CAJUSQ010000112.1, on the reverse strand, counting down.
AATGGTAGCGTTCCTGATGCTGATGAACCGGGGCTTTTCCTTTGAAAATGTCAGCGAATATTTAAGCCTTCCCGTTATTCAGGCGGTTCCGATCATTGGATGGAATATCGCCATGATACGGCTGATTTTTGTAGGGCCGACTACCCTGAACCTGATTTGCACCGTTTTATTTATTCTGTCCACCCTCCTTTTGTTCCTGCTGGCCTTCCGGTCGAAGTGCAGCGGGGAGTACTTTGAGGATGCAGCCAAGTTTGCGGACGATTATGCAGAGCTTCGGGCCAATAAGCAAAAGGGCATTGTAAAAATGCGTATGGGCGGCAAGCAGAAGTTCAAAAAGGCGGCAGTGGAATACAAGGGCGGCGGGGCGAAAGCTATTTTTTACCGTCAGCTTCTGGAATATAAGAAATCCAGGTTTTTCATTTTCGGATTTAATACCTTGATCAGCCTGATCGTAGGTGTGGGGATCGCCGTGGCGGCGGTAATGACCGATATGGCCGCAGAGCTTAATGAAAACCGGATTTTCATCATTCCGGGGATTATGGCCTATATTGTCTTTATTTTCAGCGGCTATGCCACCAAATGGTCCCAGGAACTGGAAAATCCCTACACCTTCCTGATTCCTGACAGCAGCTTTAAGAAAATGTGGTATGCCACGAAAATGGAGCATATCCGGGCGGTGATTGACGGGATCTTAATGACCGTACCCGGAGCGGTGGTACTGGGATTGACGCCGCTGCAGATCGTCCTGATTATCCTTTTGTACATCTGCCTGATGGCTAATAAGCTCTATTATTTCATGGTGGCGGACCTTCTGGTGGGAAAAGTCTTAGGGACTGTGGGCCGGAGCATGGTAAAGCTGTTCTTTCAGGGGATTGCCATCGGAATCGCAGTCCTGGCAGCCGTGTTAGGCGGGATTTTCCTGGGTGTGGAGGCCGGTTTTGCGATCATGTGTGCCGCGACCTTATTTTTGACCTTCCTGGGCGCTTTGATTGCAGCCAGCGCTTTCGAAAAAATGGAAGTTATGGATTAAAGGGAATTGACTATTTCAACAAAATATGCTTAAATGTGTGTAGGAAGTATGTTAAATACATAACAATGTTTTAACATGGCAATTTAAGTTGAAGGTTGAAAGGAGATTTCACATGATTTACACGAAGGAAATTGAAAACATGTGTCCGGTTGCCAAGGGCGCAAAGCATGAGCCTGCTCCTATTCCGGAAGAAGGGAAATGGGTGCACTCCAAGGAAATCAAGGATATTTCAGGCTTTACACACGGCATTGGCTGGTGTGCACCTCAGCAGGGAGCCTGCAAGCTGTCCTTAAACGTGAAGGAGGGCGTCATCGAGGAAGCATTGGTGGAGACCATCGGATGTTCCGGTATGACCCATTCCGCAGCCATGGCAGCCGAAATCCTGCAGGGAAAGACCATTTTGGAAGCTCTGAATACGGATTTGGTATGCGACGCCATCAACACCGCCATGCGGGAGCTGTTTTTACAGATCGTCTACGGACGTTCCCAGAGCGCGTTTTCCGATGACGGGCTGGCAGTAGGCGCAGGCTTGGAAGATTTGGGCAAAGGACTTCGTTCCCAGGTGGGCACCATGTATGCAACCAAGGAAAAGGGTGTCCGCTATCTGGAAATGGCAGAAGGCTATGTAACCGGGATTGCACTGGACGCAGACAATGAAGTAATCGGCTATCAGTTCGTTTCCCTTGGAAAAATGACTGACTTCATCAAGAAGGGCGATGACCCCAACACTGCATGGGAGAAGGCAAAGGGCCAGTACGGCCGTGTGGCGGACGCAGTGAAGATCATTGACCCGCGTCAGGAATAGGAAAGGAGAAAAGACAAAATGGCTTTATTTGAATCATATGAAAGAAGAATTGACCAAATCAATGCTGTGTTAAACAGCTACGGAATCAGCTCCGTAGAAGAAGCTGAGAAGATTACAAAAGACGCCGGCCTGGATGTTTATGAGCAGGTAAAGAAGATTCAGCCCATCTGTTTTGAAAATGCATGCTGGGCCTACATCATTGGCGCTGCCATCGCGATCAAGAAGGGCTGCAAACGTGCGGCAGATGCAGCCGCAGCCATTGGCGAGGGCCTTCAGGCATTCTGCATTCCCGGCTCTGTGGCAGACCACCGGAAAGTAGGCTTAGGCCACGGCAATTTAGGCAAAATGCTTCTGGAAGAAGAAACCGAATGCTTCTGCTTCCTGGCAGGCCATGAATCCTTTGCGGCAGCAGAAGGCGCCATCGGAATCGCAGAGAAGGCCAACAAAGTCCGTAAGAACCCCTTACGAGTGATCTTAAACGGCCTTGGAAAAGACGCGGCTCAGATTATTTCCAGAATCAACGGATTTACCTTCGTGGAAACCCAGTATGACTATAAAGAAGCAAAGTTAAACGTAGTGTATGAGAAGCCTTATTCCGAAGGGCTTCGTGCAACGGTAAAATGCTACGGTGCGGACGATGTGCAGGAAGGCGTTGCCATCATGCACCATGAGAACGTTGGCGTT
>CAJUSQ010000111.1 GCA_910588885.1 uncultured Lachnospiraceae bacterium | reverse complement strand
CTGGCTTTCTCATCAGCCACACGGATATTTTTCGCTATGGTAGTATCTGTATTCACGACCTCACCTCCTGCTTTTACTTGTATTTTATCATATTTCATATGAACAGGCCACAATATTTTTCAGTCTTTTAAAATAAACATCCCATATACCAAACATACATTCTATAAACATACGTTTTTCTTTGTGTTGCAGAAACTCGGAATTTCCTATCAAGCAAATAATGGCTGCGGCAAAGTAAATGCCGCAGCCATTCTAATTTCTAGTTTACCCAGACGCCGCTTCCGTTCACATAGTAAGAACCGATCCAGGTGTTTTCAGCCATTGCCCCGCTGTCATAGAGATAATACCAGCTTCCGCCCGACTGAATCCAGCCTGTGGCCATAGCTCCGCTTTCTGTCAGATAATACCAGGTGCCGTTCAGACGGATCCAGCCAACGGCCATTGCCCCGTTATCATGGAGATAATACCAGCTTCCGTTGATCAGACGCCAACCCGTAGCCATTGCCCCGCTGCCCGGGGTCAGGAAGAACCAGGTGCCGTTCACAAGCTGCCAGCCTTCCGCCATGGCTCCGCTCTCTGTCAGATAATACCAGGTACCGTTCAGATACAACCAGCCCGTTACCATCGCTCCGCTTCCGTTCAAGTAATACCAGGTGCCGTTTATCTGCTGCCAGCCCGTTACCATCGCTCCGCTGCCCGGGGTCAGATAATACCAGGTACCGTCTGCCAGCTGCCAGCCTTCCGCCATGGCCCCGCTGCCCGGAATCAAATAATACCAGGTACCGTTCAGATATTGCCAGCCCTCAGCCATTGCTCCGCTGCCCGGGGTCAGGTAATACCATTTATTGTTTATGTACTGCCAGCCTTCCGTCATGTACCCGGCTGCATTGAACCAATACCATTTTCCGCCGATCTGCTCCCACTTATTAGCCGCATATCCGCCCTTGTAGTATGCATACCACCATCCGGTTTGATTCTGACGCCATTCTCCGGTAACTTCATTGAAAAACGCATCCGGCGAATTAAAATACTGAACAATTCCCCGGGCATCTGCAATTCCAAGGCTCTTTAACTGTTCTTCCGTCGTCAAATAATTTGCCACATCATTGGGATTATTAATGAACGCATGTTCGATTAACACTCCCGGAAACCCTTTCATTTTGCTCCAGTAGTTAATGCCTAAATAATCCGCAGCTGATCCGTCCGGATACTTATCTTCCTGTGCATTCCGGATTATTACACCGTTATCTGCCAGGCCCAGGCCCACCAGCTGGGTCAGGATGCTGTTTGCCAGAGAGAGTCCGGCCTTTGCAATCGTATAATTATAATTATCATTGGGACGATATACCAGGGAGCCGGTTACTGCCGTAGTAATATCCTCTCCGGTTGCATTGATATGAAAACTGATCAGGGCATCCGCGTTGACCTGTCTTGCCAGCTCTGCCCGCTGCTCCCGGTTCCAAAGAGGGCTGATATTATCTGTCCTTGTCATGTAAACGGTATAACCGCCCACCTTTTCCAGCTCTTCCTTGCAGTAATTGGCAATTTTCAGCACGATATCCCTTTCATAAAAAATACCGCCGTTGATATTCCGGACTGCACCGGAATCCGTTCCGCCATGGCCGGGATCCAATACCACAACAATTTCCTTGCCGGAGGTATTCCCAATACTCCCGGAGCCATTTCCTGTATCCCCCGTATTTCCACCATTCCCGGTATCGCCTGTATTTCCGCCATTCCCGGTATCGCCCGTATTCCCGCCGTTCTCGGAACCGTTTCCGATATCTGTTCCGACATTTCCGCTTCCGGCCCCGTTGTCATTTCCAAGATTCTGGGCGTGGGCAAAAATCGGTTCCGCACCGGCAGTCAATAATCCGACTGCCAGTCCCAGTGCGATTACTCTTTTTAAAATTCGATTCATCTTCTGCTGCTCCTTTTTCCGTTGTACTTTCTATCATAGTTTTCCAACTATCTCAATTACATCACACTTCCAGATTATATCATACCTTCAAAAGGAATGCTACTGCCTTTATTTCCCTTTTTGTAATATATTTGTAATAATTCCCTTAATTCTGTCTCTGAAACCACGTTCCCCCTCTGTCCCGTGAAAACAGCACAGAGGGGGAAGAAACTTAGCGGGTCTTGGTCCAGGCGCCGCTGCTGTCTACATAATAAGGTCCGATCCACTGGCGTGAAGCCATTGCTCCGCTGGCATCGCTGTAATACCAGATACCTCCCACCTGATACCATCCGATCTGCATTGCCCCGCTTCCCGGCATCAGATAATACCACTCGCCGTTGATGTACTGCCAGCCTTCTGCCATCGCTCCGCTTCCGGTCAGATAATACCATACACCGCCGGTAAATACCCATCCGGTCTGCATTGCCCCACTTCCCGGCGCCAGATAATACCAAAGGCCGTTAATATACTGCCAGCCTTCTGCCATCGCTCCGCTTCCCGGTGTCAGATAATACCAGATACCGTTAATATACTGCCAGCCTTCCGCCATGGCCCCGCTTCCGGGAATCAGGTAATACCAGGCAAATCCGTTCCAGAACCAACCGGTCCGCATATAACCGTATTCGTCAAAGGCATACCATACACCGCCGATTTGCAGCCAGCAGCTTCTGGGGTAATTGCCGTCCGCATACTGATACCACCAGCCTACCGCATTCAAAACCCATACTCCTGCAGGCTGTACTTGCTGCGGGGGCTGTTGGGACTGTGTAGGCGGCTGAACCGGTATAATCGGATTGGGTTTGGAGGGCAGTTCCGGCCGCTCCGGCTCCGTCGGCTGTATCGGTTTCTCCGGGTTCGAAGGTTGTTCCGGCTGTGTCGGCTGTGTGGGCTTCGAAGGCTCCGTCGGCTTTGAAGGCTCTGTCGGCTTCGAAGGCTGCCCCGGAAGGGCGCTTCCGCCCGGTGCTGTCCCGGTATCCCCGGTCCGGATCTCATGGGATTTCAGGTAGACCTTTTTCCCGGTCGTTCCCAGATACGTAACATAAATCTGATTTTGATAGGAAAATACTCTTAGCCCGGAAACAATTTCATTCGTAATCTTGCTGCCCAAAACCGTCCATGCACCGTTGGCAATGGAAGCCGAATACATAAGCCCTGATGCCCCGCCCTGATATACGAGATAAGGGGAATCTCCGTAGAAGCAAAGATCCATTTCCACAATACTCTCAGCCGCGTAAGAATTACTTCCTACCTTCTCCCAAATTCCGTCTGTAAAACGGTAACGATAGAGATTACTGCTGCCCTGTCCGTTTTGCAGAAGATACAGGCAGCCGTTGTGCATTTTTATTTTTCCAAAATCCGTAGAAATATTCAAATTCCCGACATTACTCCAGCTGTTCTGGGACTGCTGGTATTCTTTCACATTTACTTGATTCTGATTGGTAAAATCCCGGTAACACACGGCCACACGGCCATTCTCTGCAGCAATACAGGGATTCACCAGCTGTCCTCCCTGCCCAACGGTAGTCCCCAGGGGAACCAGGCCGGATGCTTTGATTGCCAATGCATAAACCGCACTGGTATCTCTGCTGTTATAAACAAGATAGATTCCGTCCGAAGCAGCGCTCATATGTACTTCCGTCACCTGTATCGGTGAAGTATAGACCTCAGACCAGCCGCCTGAACCCATACGATAGATCTTGGCTACCCCTCCTTGGACGCAGGAAACATAAATGCTGCCGTTAAATTTTGCGATCTGATAGCCGTATCCATTTCCAGACAGCTGAGTACCCTGCTGCTGGAAGCTTCCGTTTGCATACTTATAAGCATAAACCAAACCATTCTTTCTCATCAGGTAATACAGGGTTCCGTCCGTATCCATCCAGGAATCCATTTCCATCAGGCCGGCATCCCCATGTTCGGCTACTGTCGTCCAATAGCTTTCCCCGGCATTTTCCGTAAAGCTGATATCAAAGGTAATGGTATTTCCGGCTGCGCTTCCCACATTTTTAATTACGATGCCGCTGTTTGTTCCGTCCGCATAGGTAATCGCTCCGTCAGACAGCCCTTTGCTAAAATCCGAACTGCCATAAGAAGTCCGGCCGGATTCCGCAGAAAGAAACGCCTGCTTCAAATCTCCCAGCCCTTTCTCCCTTCCGTTCCCGTCAAAGCTATCTCCGGGACGGAATACATAAATCATATCCCGGTTTCCTACAAAGTTCGTATTGTAATTAGTATCCACCCGGTAAATAATCAGGCCGGAACCCGGTATCTCCCCGTCCAGGGCATCCGGATCCACTGTTGAATCCGGTCCCTTTTTCCGGTACTCCACCACAAAGAATTCCGAATCCGAATAGGGAGTCCGTAAAATCAGGGCCTGCTGGTCTTTCGTTGCCGCAGTTGCAGCGCTTGCCGCATATAACGTGTTGCCGTTTTTGCTGTTCGTTACCGTAGGAATGGAAAACCACCCGGTATAAGCCGACCTAAGATAAGCCAGGGGATAGCTTACACGCATATTCGTCTTAGCCATAATACACCAGTCTCCCACCGGATTTCCCCCGCCGCCTTGCCGGTACAGATCCGGATATCCCAGGTGATGCAGGAATTCATGATTCAAAACCCCTTCTCCGCCAAGACCATAAATGGAACGTTCACTAAGCAAAAGATAGCTTCCTACTCTCAGCCCATTTGCCGTTTCATTCCCGCCATAAGTGGCCTTATGGGATTCCCGGTCACTGTGGGTTGCTACTACAATGGTAAGATTATCAATTACTTTGTCATTATTTAAATCCGCTCCCTGTAATGCGCCTGGATTCTTCGCCAGCTCTTCAATCACTTTCCTCACCATCTCTGACTCCTGGGACGAATCCTTGGGGTCCGGTTCATTGATCGTAAGCCGATACGGGGTAATTGTACGGGTTCCCTGGTCATACTGGGGAAAAATATTCTCAACCTCATTCTGCCCATAGGAAATTTTGGAAATATATTGTCTTAAAGCCCGCTCATGACTCCCGTCTCCATCAAAAATTTCCAAGGTCTTCGGAGCATTTCCCTCTGCTCCGCCTGTAGGATTACTACTGTCATTAATATTAAAGCACCAACTGGAAAGCCCTCCCGTGTTTGTTCCCTGATGCTGCGTATGATCCGTATCGTCAAAGTCCACCAATACCACTACATTCGCTTCTTTGTAAGGCGCTGCCGCTTTCACAGATCCTCCTGTTCCGGCCAGGCCGAACATGGATGTGGAAAACAAGATCCCCGCCAGCACAAGGGCCAGGGCTTGTTTCGTCCAGCTTACACTGAACAAATGTTTGTTACGTTTCTCCATTCAATATTCCTCCAATTCTTCTCCAAATTCTTTTTGCATAAACCATAGTAACCAAAAGGGCCCCTCCTAAAATCCCCCAACGGAGGGCCGCATTTTCATAGAATAACGCAATTCCCACCGTACAAAGCAGGAATGCGGTTCCCATGCAAAGCAGTATACGGACCTGGAAAATCGGTTTCTCTCCAATCCGTTCCCGGCAGATTTTCCGCATATAATAATAGTTGCACAATGCGAATACAATATTGACCACCAGTGTCGTGTAGCCGGCCGCCACATAACCGAACCGGGGAATCGCCAGGTAATTCAAAACAATATTTAGAACTGCGCTTAAAATGGCCCCTTTCACCAGGCTGCTTTTTTCCTCATAATAAAATTCCAGATTGATGAACAGCTGGGACTGGAACAGGAAATACAAGCTTCCTACCACCGGAGGCATAATAAAGACCGCCTCATAATATTCTTTTGTGGCAATCAGCTTCACCAGCTCCGGCCCGCCTAGGATTACCATCAGCAGGATTCCGCCAATGGAAAGGGAAAGCAGGTTGGAAACCCGGCTGATCTCAGAATATCTTTTTTCCTGCATCTTCTGGTACTTCCAGGGGACAAATGCGCTGTTTACGGCATTGATTACAAAGGTAACAACCATGGAGCAGGTATGCACCAGTCCATATATGCCCGCTTTATCCCTCCCCACCAGATGCTGGATCATAATTTTATCCGACTGGTTGAAAATCATCTGGGAAAGGTAATAGGCAATCAGCGGGATCCCGAACTGCAGCGCATACTTCCAGTATACCCGGTCAAAAAACTTCTTTCCTTTGTAAAAATTATAAACATAGATCACGATGTAAAAGCAGAAATTAACCGCCACTGCCGCCAGGATCCGGGCAACCCCTCTCTGTTCCGTACTTTTGACCGCCAAAACACAAATCAGCGGATTCAGGACCGAAAGGGCCAGGGTATAGGCAACCACTCCTTTATATTGGAATTCAAAGCGCTTCCGGTTGCACCAGAAATCCTTTGCCGGAAGAAAACACATTTCCACCGCCATTGCAACCATCACAACAGAGGGCAGCTCAAACAGGGAATCCCAAAGGTTATGGAGGGACAGGTACAGCAAAAGCCATACCAGGGATATGGTGGTAGTCAGGCCCTGCATCGCCGAGATAAACGGCGCCCGCTCCTTTTCAAACTTCATCATTGCCGTATTGAACACGCCGTACTGAATGTTCAAAGTCGTAAAAATAACCAGAATGTTCATCCAGGACTGGTAAATCGTATACAGGCCATATTCGTCCGTAGTCAGCAGCCGTGTAAAAACCGGCAGGGTCAGAAAGCCCAGGGCATTCTGAATCACGTTGCAGACAATGTACCACCCGGAGGCTTTTACCGCCAAGGGCAGGCTTTCGTATTTTTCCAAAAGCTTCTTCATAAAAAATCCCTTCTGCCATGGCGCCTTTTACCGGGGCTCATGCGCCGCCTCATATTCCTGTCTGGTAATCCCATACCATTTCAGATCCCGGTACCGCCCACCTACAAACATATGTTCTTTAAAAGTCCCTTCATAGCGGAATGCCATTTTTTCATAAAAGCGGTCTGCCCGGACGTTGTCGCCCACCACATTCAGATAAACCCGGTGGAGTCCCAGCTCTTCAAAGGCCAGCTTTAAAATCTCCTCTGTCCCGGTTCGGGAAGCCCCGGTTCCCAGGGCTTTCCGGCGCAGCGCAATGGCATATTCCGCATTTTTATTCCGGCCGTCTATCTGTTTTAAGCTTACGGTACCCAAGTATTCGTCCTGTTCGCTGCAGATGGCCCGATGGACGTTCTCTCCGTCCTCCCTGCCGTCCCTGATAAACCTTAGGCAGTCCGAAAGCTCCATATGGGAAAAGTCCTTGGAAAGGAACTTTACCAGCTCCTGGTCCTGCATCCATTCCAGCATCAGGGGAGCGTCTTTTTCTTCCAATTTTCGAATCTTAACCATTTCTTCCTATGCGTCCTTCCGGAAATCTTAATACCCCGTGCCGATTGCGGGGCCTTTTATTTCTGAAAATCGTTTACGGCTTCTATAACGGCACCGATTTCTTCCCTTGTCATGCCATAGGACAGGGGCAGGCTTAAAATCGTAGCAGAAATATCCTCCGCCACGGGAAGGGCCCCTTTCGGGATCCCAAGGCTCCCATAGGCGCCCTGCAGGTGCATGGGAATCGGATAATGCTTATTGGTTCCAATCCCCAGGCTGCCAAGATGCTGTTCCAGCTCCTGCCGGTATGGAGTCTTCACGGCATAGATATGATACACATGTTCGATTCCGTCCATTTCCCCGGGAAGCGTCACCAGAGGATTGCAAATCCCGGCGCTGTAGGCCCGGGCCGTTGCCCGCCTGTCCCGGTTCCAATCATCCAGATGCTTCAGCTTCACCCGCAGAAATGCCGCCTGCAGCTCATCCAGCCGGGAATTATTTCCCTGGTAAATATGGTGGTATTTATAGTCGGAACCATAATTCCCCAACGCCCGTACCTTCTCTGCCAATGCCTTGTCATTGGTCACCACGGCGCCGCCGTCCCCCAGGTCCCCCAGGTTTTTCCCGGGATAAAAGCTGAATCCTGCCGCATCCCCCAGGCTGCCCGTCCGGGCGCCCCGGTACAGGGCTCCGTGGGCCTGGGCCGCATCCTCAATCAGCTTCAGCCCATGGCGGTCCGCAATCCTTCGAAGTTCTTCCATTCTGGCCGGCTGGCCGTAGAGATGTACGGCAATAATGGCCTTCGTCTTCGCTGTAATCTTTGCTTCCACCTCTTTTGGATCCACGTTATAGGTAGAAAGCTCCGGCTCCGCAAACACCGGGAGGGCCCCGGTATAGGTCACGGCCAGCGCCGTGGCAATAAAGGTATTGGAGGGGACAATCACCTCATCCCCGGTCCCGATCCCATAGGCTTTCAAAATCAGCATCAATGCATCCAGCCCGTTTCCGCAGCCGATACAGTGTTCCGCCCCGCAATAAGAAGCGAACTCCCGTTCGAAAGCCTCGCACTCCTGCCCCTGGATAAACCAGCTGTTTTCATAGACACGCCGGAACGCATCCGCCATCTCCGCTTCCACCTCTTTGTGCATTTCTTTCAATGTGGAAAATGGTATCTGCATCATATTCCCTCCAGTCTTTCCTTTTGTCTGATCGTTTCCGTCATGCCGCTGTCCTGCAGTATTTCCGTTCAGCCTCTGTTCGCATCATTTTCGTTCAGCCGCTGTCCTGCAGTATTTCAATCCGGCCGCTTCTCCGCACACAGGCGCAGGAACCCATCATACTCAGGACTGCTTCTCTGCCAGAAAGCGCAGAAATTCGTCATAATCCCGGATATAATCGCTTTCCGTATAATAGTCGGAAGCCAGTACCATCAACACCGCGTCCGGGGAAAAATCATACATTTCCCGCCACATATCATTGGAAATATACAGTCCTTCATAGGGCTTTTCTAAGGGAACGATCTTCTTCTCCCTGCCGTTATCCAAAAGGATCTTACAGGTACCATGGATACAGATTAAAATCTGCTCTAAGGACTTGTGGGCATGAAACCCTCTCCGGACCCCCTCCCCGGTGTCATACATATAGTACACCCGTTTGATTGCAAAGGGGATGTCTTTTCCCTCCTCCAGGGCCACCAGCTGCCTGATGGCGGCCAGAGCGGTCTCCTCGTCCAGCGGGGGGATGCACATGCGGTCACAGGAGGAATTCATCCGCCGCACATTTTCCTGGGGGCGGAAGAGCTGCACC
>CAJUSQ010000110.1 GCA_910588885.1 uncultured Lachnospiraceae bacterium | reverse complement strand
TCCATGGCTTCCATTCCCTTTGCAGGCCGTTACCGTATGATTGACTTTATTTTATCCAGCATGGTGAACAGCGGCATTGACAATGTTTCCGTCATTGTCCGGAAGAATTATCATTCCCTGATGGATCACTTAGGTTCCGGGCGTGAATGGGATCTGACCCGGAAGAACGGGGGCCTGAATATCGTACCGCCCTACGCCGAGAAGGATATTAAGATCTACAATGACCGTATGGAAGCCTTGGCAAACCTTCAGAGCTTCCTGTTGGATCAGAAGGAAAAATACGTTATCATGTCTGATTCCAATATTGCCGTAAACTTTGATTTCAGCGCTTTCCTGAAAGCCCATATTGAAAGCGGCGCCGATGTCACCGTGGCCTACACCGAAGAATCCATTCCGGAATGTGCTCTGCAGGCAGAGAACACCAGCAAGGGCCTGTACTATACCCTGATTTTGGAAGACGGGCGTGTTACCAACATTAAAATCAATTCCAAAGCCCGGGGCGTACAGAATTTCTCCATGAATATTTATGCCATTGAACGGAAGCTTCTGTTGGAGCAGATCCGCAAAGCAACCGTATACGGGTATGTATATTTTGAGCGTGATGTCCTGATTCCCCAGCTGGATACCTTAAACATCCGGGCCTATAAATTTGACGGCTATTGCGCACGCATCAGTGATATGGGCAGCTATTTCACTGAGAATATGAAGATGCTGAAGGATGAGAACCTGGACGGACTGTTCGCCAGAAGCCCCATATATACCAAAATCCGCGACGACAACCCCACCCGTTATATGATTGGTTCCCGGGTAAAGAATATCATGGCCGCTGACGGCTGTATCATAGAAGGGGAAGTAGAGAACTGCGTCCTGTTCCGTGGTGTAAAAGTCGGCAAGGGCGCAAAGGTGAAAAACTGCGTCTTGATGCAGGATACCGTAGTGGAAGAAAACGCGGACATCGAATATGTCATTTCCGATAAAGACGTGGTAATTACCAAAGGAAAAGAGCTGAAAGGCACCGACACCTTCCAGGTATTTATTGAAAAAGGAAAGACGGTATAAAAGAACTATATCGTTATATAAATATTTTATACATATTTATATATAAGCATTCATACAAAACGTATCAAGCGAGGCCCCTACGCCGGTTATCCCGGCATAGGGGCCTCCTCTCCATTCAGACGCTTATTTCCTTATACATTGATCTCCGCTTTCATCCCAAGAAGCTCACGATTCTCCTCCAGGATCGGCCGGATTACATTCTTTAAAAACTGCTCCACCTGCTGCGGGGAACGTCCCACATAGCGGGAAGGCTCCATGGCCTTTTTCAAATCTTCCAGATTCATATGGAACGCAGGATCGGCTGCAATCAGTTCCAGCAAATTATTTTCCAAGCCCTTCTCTTTCACATTGGCCCCTGCAATCATGGAAAGCTCACGGATTTTCTCATGAAGCTCCTGACGGTTGCCGCCTAATTTCACCGCATCCATCATAATATTCTCCGTTGCCATAAAGGGCAGCTCACTCATCAGATGCTTTTCAATTACCTTGGGATATACCTTCAGGCCGTCGGTCACATTCAGGCACAGATCCAGAATCCCGTCTACCGCAAGGAAGCCCTCCGGGATGGAAAGCCGCTTATTGGCCGAATCGTCCAAGGTCCGCTCAAACCACTGTGTGGCAGAGGTAATGGCCGGATTCAGCGCATCCACCATCACATACCGGGCCAGGGATGCGATACGCTCGGAACGCATCGGATTCCGTTTATAAGCCATGGCCGAAGAACCGATCTGATTTTTCTCAAAAGGCTCCTCCACCTCTTTCAAATGCTGCAGCAGCCGGATATCGTTGGACATCTTATGGGCCGAAGCCGCAATGCCTGCCAATACATTGGCCACACGGGTATCCACCTTCCTGGAATAGGTTTGTCCGGAAACCGGGTAACACTCTGAAAAGCCCATTTTCTCGGCAATCATGGGATCAATCTTGTCAATGGTTTCCTCATCCCCGTCAAACAGCTCCAAAAAGCTGGCCTGGGTCCCGGTTGTCCCTTTAGAGCCCAGCAGCTTCATATGGGACAAAACATGCTCCAAATCCTCCAGATCCAAACAAAATTCCTGCATCCAGAGAGTGGCCCGTTTTCCGACGGTGGTCGGCTGAGCGGGTTGGAAATGAGTAAATGCCAAAGTCGGCTGGTCTTTCTGCTCTTCGGCAAACTTGGCCAGCTCTGCCAGCACATTTACCAGCTTCTTTTTCACCAGCTTTAAGCCTTCCGTCATAATAATAAGATCGGTATTGTCTCCCACATAGCAGGAAGTCGCCCCCAGATGAATGATGCCCGCTGCCTTGGGACACTGCTGCCCATAGGCGTACACATGGCTCATCACATCGTGGCGCACTTCCTTCTCCCGGGCCTTCGCCACCTCATAGTTAATCTCTTCCTTATGGGCTTTCAGCTCTTCTACCTGTTCTCTTGTAATCACCGGCTTGCCGTTCTGGGAAAGCCCCAGCTCCATTTCCGTCTCCGCCAGTGCAATCCACAGCTTCCGCCAGGTACGGAACTTCATATCCTGTGAAAAAATATACTGCATTTCCTTGCTGGCATAACGCTCCGACAAGGGGCTGCTATATCTGTCTGTAGACATTTCCGCTCCTTTCCTATGCCAAACCAATCCGTTTGAACACTTCCTGATAGGCCCCTTCCACATTCCCCATATCTCTGCGGAAACGGTCCTTATCCAGCTTTTCCTTGGTCACGGAATCCCACAGACGGCAGGTGTCCGGGGAAATCTCGTCGGCCAAAATCACCTGTCCATGATATCTTCCGAACTCGATTTTAAAATCAATCAGGTCAATTCCGGCTTCCTTAAAAAAGTTTTTCAATACTTCATTGACCTTAAACGCATATTTGGTAATCACATCAATCTCTTCCCGGGTTGCCGCACCGATGGCAATGGCAAAATAATCGTTGATCATCGGGTCTCCCAGCGCATCATCCTTGTAACTGAACTCCAACGTCGGCGCCAGAAGCTCCCGGCCCTCTTCAATACCCAGACGCTTGGAAAAGCTGCCTGCCGCCACATTTCGGATAATGACTTCCAACGGAACGATCTCCACCTTCTTTACAGCCGTTTCCCGGTCGCTCAATTCCTCAATAAAATGAGTGGGTACGCCTTCCTTTTCCAATACCTGCATCATATAATTGGCCATCCGGTTATTGATCACACCCTTACCGACAATCGTCCCCTTTTTCTCACCGTTAAAAGCCGTTGCGTCGTCTTTATAATCTACAATCAATACATCCGGATCTTCCGTCAGATAAACTTTCTTTGCCTTTCCTTCATAAAGTAACTCTGATTTCTTCATTTTGTTTTCTTGTCCTTTCTATACCGCAGCATATGATTTCTGCCTTACTTTCATTTCTTCCTTCTTTTGCTTTCGATCTATTTCTGCGCTTTGCCTGCCTTCTTTTGCTTTCGACCTATTTCTGCGCTTTGCCTGCCTTCTCTTGCCTTCGACTTATTTCTGCGCTTCGCCTGCCTTCCGCTTTACTCCTGTTTCTCCTTCTTTGTTCCGGAAGCGTCAGCGCCCGCTTTTCCTTCCTCCTCAAAGGAAACCCTTGCAAATACCATATCATATCCGTCATTCCCGTAATTCAGGGAACGGTTCACACGGCTGATGGTTGCCGTGGAAGCACCTGTCTTCTCAGCGATATCCAGATAGGTCTTCTGTCCCCGCAGCATCCTTGCCACTTCAAACCGCTGTGACAAAGAAAGCAGCTCATTTACTGTACATACATCTTCAAAAAAGGTATAGCATTCTTCCTTATCCTTCAGGCTTAAAATTGCTTCAAATAAATGATCCACTGCTTCTGTCCTTATTTTCTTACTCATGCAGCCAATCTCCTTTGCCATATTTCTGATTCTGTACAGATTTTATCATACTAAAGTTATAAAGTAAACTATCTTTTATAATAATTCCCATATTTTTCCAACAGCTTCGGATTGACATTGACCACTAATTTTTCCGGAAAATTTATTTCCTCCAAGAGGGCCATTGCAAAACCATGGTCACCCACATCCAAATCCACATGAGCATCGGAATCCACCACTACCGGAGTTTCAAACTGCCTGCAGTACTCCAGCATTTTCACATAATTCTCCCTGGCATTTTCCCGGTAGCTGTCCGGCGCCAAAGAGGAATTATTGACCTCCAGCAGCACCCCATATTCCCTGGCCCCTTCCGCCAAAGCCTTATAATCCACGGGGAAGCGGCCATCGTCCGGATGCCCGATGATATTAATATACGGATGCTTCATAACCTTCAAATAAGTCCTGGTGTTCTCTTCCTTCGTGCCGCTTTTAAAGCAGGGGGAATGCATACTGGCAATGGCAATATCCATCTCTGCCAAGGTATTGTCCGGCAAATCCACATGCCCGTCATAATCCACAATATTCAATTCCACGCCATACAACACCCGAAGGCCCATTTTCTCTCTGGGCAGGGTGCTTAAGTTGGCAAAATACATGGAGGTGCAGGTTCCCGGCATGGCCGGAGCATGTTCCGTAATCCCGAAGATCTCCAGATTCTTGTCGGCAGCAGCCCTTACCATTTCATTGATGGTATTATACGCATGGCCGCTGGCAATGGTATGGGTATGCAAATCTACAAAATCCTTCATTTCTATCCTTCTTTCTGAACGTAACATAGATTCTTTTCTTCCATTTCTAAGGTAACAAAAAAAGGCCCCGGTGTCAATGAAAGATTCTCTTCCCATTGCGGAGGGGCCCTCTATTGCTGCTGTTCACACAGGCTTGTACCGTTAGTAACACCTCATACCAGACATGAACCTTTTTCCATGCTCCGGAATATGATACTCTGATAGATATTTTGAGTCAGGAGATGCAATTATGAAAAAGAAACAGACACGTATTTTGCTAAGCCTGCTGCTCGCCTGCGCCATGGTTTTCGGCAGCGGCTGCAGCGGCCCCGGCAAAGCCGGAAAATCCTCCGAAACCACCAAAGTCACCTTAAACGAGGTGGCCCATTCCATTTTCTATGCGCCCATGTATGTGGCAATTGAAGAAGGGTATTTTGCGGAGGAAGGGATTGATTTGACGTTGGTTACTGGTTTTGGAGCCGACAAAACCATGACCGCCGTCCTCTCCGGCGAAGCCGACATCGGCTTTATGGGTTCGGAAACCACCATTTATACCTACAACGAAGGAGCCGAAGACTATGTGATGAATTTTGCCCAGCTGACCCAGAGAGCCGGAAACTTCCTGGTGGCCCGGGAACCCATGCCGGACTTCGAATGGAGTGACCTGATGGGCAAAAATGTACTGGGCGGCCGGAAAGGCGGTATCCCAAGCCACGATGTAACAGGGGAACACATCAGAGGAATTTATCGTTTCCTGCCAATATAACGGCAAACTTTTTTCTTATATTGCAGATACTTATTTCCGAATGCGGCAAGTAAAAACTCCTCTTCAACACTGACAATCTGCAAATGGTACATGATGACCGCAAAAACAGTTATGATACACAGAATCCAGTTAAAAAATATCAACAATGTACCAATATACAAAAGGTCAAATCCCAAAAAAGCGGGGTTACGGCTCATTTGATAAATGCCGTTTGTTACAAGTTCCGTTTTGTCGGTTTTGGAAACCCCTGCCCGCCAACTGTCACGCATAGTCCATACTGCGGCAATAAATATTATCGTTCCCACAACGCTTAGCACTGCACCTATAACCCGAACAGCCGTAAGCCCCTGGCTCGTCCCAATTAAAATACTGATCAGCCCCGCCGCAAAAACAAGAACCGCCGCAATCTTCATGGTGATTTCCACGAATTTTGCAAAACCGACTTTACCCTTTCCAATTTGGTCTGTCTGTATCCCTTGCCTTTTCTGATGAAACATTTTCACAAAATAACAGCCATAGAAAGCGATAAAGCTTGCTATGGAAATCAGCTTAAATTCCATTTTCTCCTCCTCTGCACAGGGGATTTTCGAAAGCCGCTCTTATATTTTTAATCCCATAAAAATATATTCGTCTTCATTCATTACAGCAAAATTATTTTTTGTCCAAAAGCATAGCTCTGCGGATTACCCTTGTCAACGCCCAGCCGGAAGTCCAACCAGAACTTCCTTTTCAAAATAACCCACATAAAATTTGTCTTCCTCACTTTTTCCCGGCGGTAACGCAATCATATCTTTCACGATGCTTTCTCTGGTAACAAACGGCGGATGATATTGATAAAATATCTGGTTTTCGCAGCTCATGTCATAGATCAGATCCACATCATTTTTATCCAATTTCCGTACAGAATACCTTTTAGACAACCTGCTTA
The DNA here is from genome assembly GCA_910588885.1 of uncultured Lachnospiraceae bacterium. Lineage (GTDB taxonomy): Bacteria > Bacillota > Clostridia > Lachnospirales > Lachnospiraceae > 14-2. Next base: position 2,749 of record CAJUSQ010000110.1, on the reverse strand, counting down.
TTTCCATATCAATGCTTCCCCCTTCCGCCCACATTTCATGCATTTGATTATAACATATTTACCAGTCACCCACAATTCCGAAAAAAGCCATATCCATTTTTTCCGCCTAAATTTTTTCAAAAAGGGCTTGTTTGTGACGCTGCGTAATGATTTATAATATATCATGTAATGGTTTTAATATATCGCATACTGATTTACAACACATTATAGGAAGGAAACAATTATGGCAAAACAAAAAGCAATCCCGCAAGGTTATATGACCGTTGGAGAAGTTGCGAAGCAAACAGGCGTTACCGTACGTACCCTGCAATACTATGACAAGGAGGGCCTGCTAACCCCTTCGTCAGAAAGTGCAGGCGGGCGCAGGCTTTACACAGATAAAGATTTAGTTATGCTTCATCAAATTATATCTTTGAAATCATTAGGTTTTTCTTTGGACGATATAAAGCAGCGCCTGATTCCTTTAGAAACACCGGCTGAGGTCGCAAACGCTCTTACCGAACAGGCGGACGGCATTCGAAGGAAAATGGACCAGCTTCAGGCTTCTTTGACAGCAATCGAACAGTTAAAAGCAGAAGTGCTGCAAATGCAGACCGTCAACTTTAAGAAGTACGCAGATATTATTGTAAATCTGCAAATGAAGAATGAATATTACTTTCTTATCACAAAGTTTGACGATGATATGCTTGACCATATACGAAATCAATTTGATCAGGATAGCGGCTTTGATTTTATAAACAGGTTTAACCGCCTGAGTGATGAAATCCTACGGCTTCAAAAGGAAAATGTACCGCCTGAAAGCGAAAAATGCCAGCAGGCTATTCAAGAATATTGGGGGTTGATTATGGAGTTTACAAACGGCGATATGGGTATGCTTCCGAAATTGATGGAGGTGGGCAACATTGATACCGCAAAAAATGCATGGGAAGAAAAGCAAAAAATCATAAACGCATATGTAGAGCTGGCTTTACAGGTCTATTTTTCAAGGCTTGGGACAAATCCATTTGAGGAGGTGGAACCGTGAAGGACGCAATCCAAGTTCGTGAATTAAAGAAAAGTTATGGTAACCATATGGTTCTCAAGGGGCTTGATTTTCAAGTTGAAAACGGAGAAGTGTTTGCCCTGCTCGGTGTAAACGGCGCAGGAAAAACAACATCCCTTGAATGTATCGAAGGTCTAAGAACATATGACAGCGGTGCAATTACCGTAAACGGGAAAATGGGCATTCAGCTACAATCATCATCCTTGCCGGCCCATATCAAGCCAATGGAGGCTGTAAAGCTGTTTGCAAAATGGAATAGAACAAACATTGATTATGCTATGCTTAACGGCCTTGGGATCAAGGAACTTGAAAAGAAGCAGTATATACAATTATCCACCGGCCAAAAAAGGCGGTTGCATCTTGCCCTTGCACTGATTGGCAATCCCGATATTATTTTCCTCGACGAACCAACAGCAGGGCTTGATGTCGAGGGAAGGCTCTCCCTCCACGAACAAATCCGAACGCTCAAATCACACGGAAAAACAATCGTCCTTGCAAGCCACGATATGGCGGAGGTAGAGCACCTATGTGACCGCATTGCCATTTTGAATGACGGAAAAATTGTATTTTGCGGCACAGCTTCGGAACTGACCGATCAAGTCGGGAGAAAATACTTGATCCGAATCAAGACGCAGAAAGGGGAGCAAACCTTTGAAACGGACAATGTCGAAGACACCCTGATTTCCTTGCTGGAGAGGTTAAAGCAGGAAAAAATCCATCTCTTAGATATCAAAGTCGACTGCGGCACATTGGAACAACACTTTATCGAACTGGCAAGGAGGGAAACAGAATGAACGGTTTTTTATATGGCGCAGCATTGCAGTGGAAATTGGATATACGCAGTAAATCTTTGTTGGTAACCTGTTATATTATCCCGTTTATTTTCTTTCTGCTGATTGGCGGTATTTTTACTTCCGTTATGCCTGAAATGAGAAATACACTGATCCAATCTATGGTTGTGATGAGCGTTTCAATGGGAGCATTTATTGGGTTCCCTCCATCATTGATCGAAACTTATGGAAGTGATATAAAAAAGGTTTATAAAGCAAATGGCGTACCTTTATATTCAGGTCTTGCTACAATGTTCCTTTCTGCATTTGTACATTTGATGATCAGCTGCATCATTCTATTACTGCTTGCCCCTCTCCTGTTTGAGGCGGCTTTGCCGGTACAGCTTCCGGTTTTCTTTCTTGCGCTTGCTATATATGTGATGGTATCCCTGAGCATTGGAAGTATCTTAGGACTGATGATAAAAAATCAGGCGAAACTGACAATGGTCGCACAGTTAATATTTTTGCCCTCCATTATGCTTTCGGGGATTATGTTCCCCATCGACTTGTTACCCGATTCTCTTGAAACCACAGGACGTATTTTTCCCGCTTCCTGGGGATACCGATTGATGTTGGATCATGGTTTTTGTCTTGAAAATCTGTGGTATCTAATCCTTGTCTTTTTTGCGGCGGTACTTGTATGCGGAATACTTTTGAAGAAACAAAAATCAAAATAGTTGAGAAAAACGCCGTCAAAACCTGCGTGGGTATACAGTACCGCTGCTGTGCTTCGTTCTCTTCAAGACCGGAAGCCTCTCGAAATCCAAATGGGGCGTTTCTGTTCACACCCATGGTGTTCACAATAACGAATCCGGCCTATTTAAAGTTGCCTTACGGCAAGAGGCCGGATTCTGGCCCCATTCCTGTATTGGCCTGT
>CAJUSQ010000109.1 GCA_910588885.1 uncultured Lachnospiraceae bacterium | reverse complement strand
CAGATTATGTGTGTAAGTTCTCTGGACTGCCATAATGAATTTTATCAAAATGCCAAAAGCCTGTAAAGGCTGGAACCCTTGCCTTGACTGGCTTCTAGCATTTTGAGCAAGGTAATCAAGCAGTCCAAAGGAAATTTTCAGACAACTTAATCACACAGATTTTATGACACTGCCTTTATGCTCAATTTCCAATTTTTTTAATTCGTCCATTGAGAGTGCCGGTACGTAACGTGCAATTTTTTCAAGCGGTTCTTTGTCCATAATCATTCTTACTGCTGTATTTTTCGCTTCTCTAAGGGTAGCATTGTCATCAATATTCTTTGCATATGCCTCTAAAACCTGCTCTTCATCAAACAATGTCATCATAATATCAACAACCTCCTGTTCTTTATTTTCAAGATAATCTTTCAACACATTTCTGTCTTTACAAATACGGATTGTTTCAGTTACCGCTTTCTTGGTCTGCCCGTATTTCTTTCTTTGCTCATTATATACCTTACAAAAAATAATATACTGCCCGATAATATTGTTTTCGTTCTCCTGATACAACACTTTGACTTTTGCATCTATCGCTATATTTTCACCGTCAAAAAAATCCTTTGAAAGTGATATAATATCAGGTGGATTTTTCGGCTTTTCACCTGTAAAAATCATATACAATTCGGGCTTCGGCATATTCACTTTTTTAGAACTATACAAATTTTGTTTGGTGCGCTTGAAAAAATCGTGGTAGGTCTGTATGAGGTACATTAGCGCACGAATGATAATATTGAATGTCCATGTGGATTGGCTCTCAACCAAAATGACAAGCCTGCTGCCAACTGAAAATCCAATGTCATTATAATCTGCATCTACCAGTATATGCTTAATAGTAACATCTTTTATATCATCTTCCGTTACATCGTTGTCCTCTGGGTGAAGTGCATGATACAAGCGGAGCAGATATTTTTTATCTTGAAATAAATTTGTGAACACGCTGTCTTTTATCTTCCGTTTTGGTGTGTTTTGTGCCATTTTACCACCTCGCCAATAAAGAAATCAGCAACCTCTGTAAATATGTTGACAATAAAAGCAATTATGATAAGTTTCTTCTAAAACGCTACTTATATTCCCTATAATACCATAATCAAATTTATAATTCTATCAAATTTTCATTAAATTTCTTTCTATGAAAAACCGCTAATTCCATTGACAGGGAGGGGATGGGACGATATAGTTAATACAGTATGTTTCCGGTCCTTGAAAGCCGGAATTGTTTCCAGAAAAAGAGAAGAGGTTGCAGAGAGGAGTGCAGTATGGAACAGACAGAGAGAAGGTTTGCCGTCTTGATTGATGCGGACAACGTATCGCCCAGGTATATCAAGTATATTATGGATGAGGTTTCCGATATGGGCATTGCGACCTACAAGAGGATCTATGGGGACTGGACGGACAACACCAAGAAGAGCTGGAAGGAAGTGATGCTGGAATGGTCCATCAATCCCATCCAGCAGTACAGCTATACCTTTGGGAAAAACGCCACGGATTCCGCCATGATTATTGACGCGATGGATATTCTGTATTCCGGAAACGTAGAGGGGTTCTGCCTGGTTTCCAGCGATTCGGATTTCACGAAGCTGGCCCAGCGGCTTAGGGAGGACGGCATGTTCGTACTGGGCATGGGAGAGAAGAAGACGCCGACGCCCTTTGTCAAAGCCTGCGATACCTTTAAGATCCTGGAGGTGATCGCTTCCGAGGAGATTTCCAAGGAGCAGATTACCAGCCTGGAGGACATCGAAGGGGCCGTGGATAAGATTATTACGGAGAACAACAGTTTGGGGAAACCCACCGGGATTGCGGAAGTGGGAAGCATCCTGGCCAAGAAGTTTTCGGATTTTGACGTGCGGAACTTCGGGTATTCCAAGCTTTCTACTTTTTTGGAGAGCCTGAAAGAATTCGAAGTGACCAAGAAAGGGACGGCTTATTTTATACAGGATAAGAAGACCGGCGTCAGCTGGAAGGAGCTGGAAGACCTGATCAGCCGCCAGATTCTGGACAGCGGAGGACGGGTGGAAAATATGAGCCGGATTTACGAGGAATTGAAGCGGGTACATCCGGATTTCAATATCAAGCAATACGGCTACAGCCGTTTTTCCAGCTTTTTGCGGAGCTTTTCCAAATTCCGGGTGGAGGAAAATGTGGTACGGATGAAGGGCTGAGAATTCGTTAAAAATCTGACAATATGGGAGTACTGCTTGCGGAAGGGAAAGGGAAATTCTGATACTTTAGAATTTCCCTTATTTTGAAGGAAAGGGCGCTCCATCCGGAATACAAAAGGCAAAGGGAGAAGGGGATCGGAAAAATGAAGAGTGTGAGAAAAGTCATACATTTAATCGGAAAGAACTGGAAAACCATGGCTTGTTTTGAATTGCTGTACAAGCTTTTGTCCCTGGCAATATTTACGCCACTGTTTTGGAGTATGTTCAACGGGATTATGAAGCTTACGGGATACCGGTACTTAACCCTGGAAAATATCCTGTCTTTTCTGGGGAATCCCGTTACGATTGGGGCATTGCTGGTGTTGTTTGTCTGTATGGCGGTCTATACCATGGTGGATATCAGCGCCGTGATTTTCCTGCTGGATGCCTCCTGGCAGGAGCGGAGGGTGACCTTTAGAGAGACGGCAGTGTTTGCCCTGAAAAATGCCGGAAAAGTCTTTTGGAAAGGAAACCGGGCAATTGCTTTTGTCGTGTTGTTTCTGATTCCCTTTTTGAATTTGGGTGTGGCTTCCAGCTACGTCAGCAGTATTTCGGTGCCGGAGTTTGTGATGGATTTTATTGTATCGAACACAGGTTTGCTGTTCCTTTTTCTGGCAGTGATGGTGTTGCTGGGCGCCCTGCTGCTTCGATGGCTGTATGCCTTCCATTATTTTACGTTGGAAGGATGTGATTTTAAGGAAGCCCGGAAGCGAAGCAGGAACCTGGGAAAGGGAAAGCGGCTGAGGGATCTGGGGGTGCTTTTGGGCGTACAGTTTTTCTGTTACCTGTCCTATTTTATCCTGCTGGCGGCGGGTGTGGTACTGGCGTTGGAACTGGGCAGTTTATTTGAAAAGCTGAAATGGATGGGCATTGTATCCGCTTCTGTGGTATGGGTGGTTCTGGCCGTTTCCCTGCTGGTGATGTCTGCGCTGGGAACCCCGGTCAGCTACGGCTGTATCAGTCTTCTGTTTTATGAGCGGAAAAAGGCGCGCCGGGAGGAAATCCGTCACTGTACGCGTTTGCCCCTTTTGGAACGGAAGGGGCGCAGGTGGCTTCGGTACGGCCTTGGCGCAGGGTTTCTGGCCCTTTGTGTGCTGTGCTGCAGTTTTTATTTATATGCCGTTTACAATCATAAAGTGGATATCCGGGTGGAATATCTGCGGACGATGGAAGTGACGGCCCACCGGGGCGCCTCCCGTTTTTTTCCGGAAAATACCATGGCGGCCTTTGCAGGGGCCGGGAAGCTGGGCGCGGACTGGATCGAGCTGGATGTGCAGCAGGGCAGGGACGGGCAGATATTTGTGATGCACGATACGAACTGCCTAAGAACCACCGGAGTGGATCAAAATACCTGGGAGCTGACAATGGAGCAGCAAAAGCAGCTGGACGCCGGGAGTTTTTTTGACGAAGCATTTGCGAATGAGCCGGTACCGCTGCTGACAGAAGTGATTGCATTTGCCAAGAAAGCGAACATCAAGCTGAATATTGAATTGAAGCCTACGGGGAACGAACATGAGTTCGAGAAATGTGTTGCAGATATTTTGATCCAGGAAAATTTTTTAGAGCATTGTGTGGTCACTTCCCAGGTCTATGAGGTTTTGGAAAATATCAAAGCCTACAATGAAAAGGTGCAGACGGCATATGTTATGAGCCTGGCCTACGGGGATATCAGTCCTTTTACGGCGGCGGACCATTTCAGCATTGAAGCCACCAGTGTTACGGAAAAGCTGGTTTCGGATGTGCATAATGCCGGAAAAAAGTTATATGCCTGGACCGTAAACACCCCGGAAAATATAGAGCGTATGATTGCATTGAATGTGGATAATATTATAACTGACGATGTAACGTTGGCGAAGGAGCTTATTTTTAGGAGTAAAACCAGCGATGTGGTAACGGAATATGTCAATCTGATGGATGCATTGACCAAAGGACAGTAAGTTTGCAGCCGCCGGTTTGGCGGCGCCAGGGCAAAGGAGCGGATATGAAGCAGAAAATATTAATGATCGAAGACGATCTGGATTTGTGCAGGCTGCTGCGGGATAATCTGGCCCGGGAGGGCTACGAGGTGCAGATCTGCCATGACGGCTGCACAGGATTACAGGAAGCGAAGCGGGGGACATACCAGCTGATTATTCTGGACCTGATGCTTCCTTTGAAAAACGGTTACGAAGTGCTGGCCGGGATCCGGGAGGACAGCGTTGTGCCGGTTTTGATGCTGACGGCGAAGGACAGTGAAGGGGATAAGGTGGCCGGGCTGCGGCTGGGAGCCGACGATTACCTGACAAAGCCTTTCGGTAACAGCGAGCTTTTGGCCCGGGTTGCGTCCCTGATCCGGCGGTATACGGTGTTTCATCCGGGCCAGGCCAGGAATTTGCTGGAATTCGGAACCCTTTCGGTGGATATATCCGGCCGCGAGGTCAAAAGGAACGGAGTCCCGGTTGTTTTGACGGCCAAGGAATTCGATCTGCTGCTGTTTTTTGCTAAAAACCCGGGCCAGGTTTTTACGAAAAAGCAGATTTACCGGAGCGTGTGGGAAGAAGAATATGCTTTTGACGACAATAATATTATGGTTCACATCCGCAGGCTTCGGAAAAAAATCGAAGAGGATCCCGAACATCCCGGCCTGATCCGGACGGTCTGGGGCGTCGGGTATAAATTTGACGCCGGAACGGGGCAGCAGACGTAAAGGAGAGGAGGAGAACATATGTTTGATCGCAGAGGGATACTTGCCCTGTGTTTGCTGCTGGGATTGATCTGTATCCTGGAATTGCGGGAAATTGTCAGGATGCGCAAGCAGCTTTCGGGATGGCTGGCGGATTTAAAGGCGGTGCGCCGGGCGCCGGAGCGGAAATTGTTTGTAAAAGGCAGCGGCATCCTGGCAGAGATCAATTATGAGCTCAACGGTATTTTGGAAGAAGGGCGGGAGCGGATGTTTCGCCTGCAGAAGGCAAAAGAGGCGAACCGGCAGCTTTTGACGGATTTGTCCCATGATGTCCGCACGCCCCTGGCTTCCCTGGTGGGATATTTGGAAGCTTTGGAAACCAGAGCGGCCGGGCGGCAGGAGCAGGAAGAGAAAGAGGGAAAAAGCGGGGAAGCGCTTGCAGGTAACGGCGGGCAGCTGGCGGAATATCTTGGTGTGGCATATCAAAAAGCCCTGGATTTGCGGGCTTTGATTGATATGCTTTTTCAATGGTTCAAATTGGAAGCCGAAGAGCAGACCTTTGATCTAAAATATTGGGATCTTAACGAATTGACCCGGGAAGTAATGATTGAACAGCTTCCGGCTCTGGAAAAGGAGCAGATTTCTCTGACGGCTTTCATTCCGGAGGAAGAGTGGATGGTTTTGCTGGACAAAGTGGCTTATGCCAGAATTTTACAGAATATTTTTCAAAATGCAAAAAAGCATGGGAAATGCTCCGAGCTGACGATTCAGGTTCGCAGAACAGATACCTGGGCAGAAGTGACCGTGTCCAACGACGGGGCGGAAATTCCAAAAGAAGAGCTGCCTTTTATATTTGAACGGATGTACAAATGCGGCGGGGCCCGTTCCGGTTCCGGCAGCGGGCTTGGGCTTTCGATTGTGAAAGAATTAACAAAGGCCATGTCCGGGGAGATTACCGCAAAAAGCCGGCCGGGACAGACTTCTTTTTGTCTCCGTTTTCCCTGTCCTGATCCTTTGTAAGAAAAAAGTAAGATTTGCGAAAGGCCCCTGTCAGAAGCGCCTGGTAAAATCAAAAGCAGGAGGTGGTTCTAAGATGAATTCTTATGTGATTGAAACTGTGGATTTGACAAAAAAATACCAGGATCAATTTGCGGTGAAACAACTGAACCTGCATGTTCCGAAAGGGCAGATTTACGGGCTTTTAGGGAGAAACGGCGCAGGCAAGACAACGACGATGAAGCTGCTGCTGGGCCTGGTGCGGCCTACGGGGGGCAAAATTCACCTGTTTGGGGAGGAGCACTCCCGTTTTCCCAAACAGGATTATAACCGGATTGGCTCCATGATTGAAGCGCCGGCCTTTTATGAAAATCTGACGGCCCGGGAAAATCTGCAGATTCTGGCCCGGCTTAGGGGGCAGCACCGGAAAGATACGGTGGAGCGGGCCTTGTCTGTCGTGGGGTTGCAGCAGGAAGAGAAAAAGCAGTTCCGCAGGTTTTCTGTTGGGATGCGGCAGCGTTTGGGGCTGGCGGCGGCATTGATGCACGAGCCGGAGCTTTTGATTCTGGACGAACCCATGAACGGTTTAGATCCCATCGGAATCCAGGATATTCGGGCATATCTGTTGGAGCTGTGCAGGAACCGGGGGACGACGATTTTGATTTCCAGCCATGTGCTCAGTGAAATTGAACAGCTGGCGGACCGGATCGGGATTATGCACAAAGGAAGCCTGCTGGAGGAAACCGGGCTTCAGGAGCTGAACCAAAAAAGCCGCCGATATGTGGAATTTGAAGTTTCCGACGTGAACCGGGCGGCGCTGCTGCTGGAACGTGAATTCCAAATTTCCGACTATACGGTTTTAGAAGGCCGCGGCCTTCGGATTTATGAAAAGCTGGAGCAGCGGGCCAAGGTGAACCAGTGCTTTGTGGCGGCAGGGATCGTGGTGGACCACATCAGCATCTATGGGGAAAAACTGGAGGCTTATGTAAAAAGCCTGATTGGAGGTGGCGGCATTGGCTGATTTGATTTTCTGTGAGTGGCTGAAATTAAAACGTTCCAAAATAATAGTCATTGAACTGCTGGGGGCCATGATTGTACCGCTTCTTTTGACAATACAGAACATCCGGAATGCCTGTTCCGAAACGGAACCGATTCACGATATTGCCTGGCTCTATGAGGACGAACTGATGTTTGTCATGCTGATGTTCGGCCCCCTTGTAATGACGGTTGTGACGGTATTCCTTTTTCACCGGGAATACACGGAAAAAACGTTGAAGACCCTGTTTACCGTGCCCATTGGGCGGATTTCCTTCCTGGCGGCCAAGTATATCCTGCTGCTTTTTCTGACTATGGGATTTTTACTGCTTTCCTGGCTGTATTTGCTGTTCTTTTCCATCCTGTGCAGCTTGTTTTTTGAAATCGGGCAGCTGACGGTGATGTCGGCTATTTATTTTTTCCTGAAAATGTTCAAAGCCGGAGCCCTTTTGTTTGCCGTACTGACCCCCTTCGGCTATCTGACCCTGAAAAGCAAAGGCATGATGGCGCCGCTGCTGGCCCTTGGCTTTGTGATCCTTCTGAATGTGGTGATGTCCGGAGCGCCCGGCGGCATCTGGGATCCATGGCTGCTGGTTTACTGGCTGGCTACCACGGGCAGACTGCCTGGCGGCGGGCCGGCATTTGCCGGAATCCTTCTTATACTGGCAGTATGTTTCCTGGGGATCGGGGCCAGCATGGTGCGGTTTTACCGGGAGGATCTTGGATAGAGGGGCAGCAGTCCGCTGCCCTACTCCAAATCCTCCATGCGAAAGGATTCCGTTTTCAGATCACAATAATACCTGCCCTCTGCCGCGGTAAATTTCAAGACGCAGTAGTCGGGGTCCGTGACTCCCTGCCGATAGTACAGGAGATCTCCGGTACGCCAAATTTCCCGCTTTGTTTTATCGTCCTGCAATACTTCCATTGTACCTGTCAGCATAAGGCCCTCATATTTAAAACGTCCTCTCTGATAAAAATAAATACTGGCTTTTGGATTTTCCAAAAACTGCCGTGCACGCATGGAAGAGGTATTAGTAGAAAAATAAAAGCAATTCCCTTCGATCTTTTGTGGGGCAAACATGGCTTTTATATTTGGAAAGCCATGTTCATCCACGGATGCGATAAAAGCGGTTTTTTGTTTCTGAATAAAGGATATTATGTGTTTTCTTGTTTTCATCGAAATTCCTCCTGGCTAAGATGTGGTGGAACGCAATGCTTCCGTCAGGGTTCCGGTATCCGGCAAGGGATCCAATGGTTTGGCGGCAGTTGTTCGGAGTGGTGTTCCGTTTCGTCCTGTTCCATTCCGTAATGTTCTTATGTACCATGCCGTTTATCACAATGGACACGGTGTTTTCGGTAAGCGACGGTTTTTGACGGATTTCGCTGATGGTAAGATGGCCTGTTTTCCATAAGATAGACAAAATCCGTCTCCGCCCGGTGCTTAACTTGACCTTGTTTTCCGACAATCATTGATCAAAAATCCTGGCCTGCAGCTGCTTGGCCCGGGGAAATATAGAACCTGTTCTTTGGTTTTGATTTTTCGTCATTGATATGCTATATATAAAATAGTTCTATATAGAATTATTTTAAGCGTAGCATGAAATGTTGGGAAAAGCAATCTTTAAATCCAATGGGAAATTGTATAAAATAATAAAAAATTAGCTTATATAATAACTTAAAAGTAGAAAATAGTTTTAAAATAAGTAATCAATAAAGAGGTGAAGCTATCTCATTCGTAGAATTAATTTAAATGGACATATGAAAGATTTCGGTGAATGGATTAAGACGGAACAGGAGTGGGAGGGCTTATCAAGTAAAATGCCTAAGTTTTTTATCTGAGGGAGTCTTTGATCTATATCGAACAAAGGTGGTTTCTGCTATGTTTACATTTTTCAGATTGAGGAAGTTTGCCATTGTAAAATCAGAGGGGCTCATATATAATAGGAATATAAATGGCAGCAGCCCGGCATAAGCCGAACTGCTGCGATAAATTTTCACATAACAGAGATTGAAACTCTTAAGGAGGAGAAAACGTTGGAAACAGTAATTGTTCTTGATTTTGGCGGACAATACAATCAGTTGATTGCACGGCGGATCCGGGAATGCAATGTGTATTGTGAAGTGAAGCCTTATACAATGGGGTTGGATGAAATCAAAGCGGCAAATCCAAAGG
>CAJUSQ010000108.1 GCA_910588885.1 uncultured Lachnospiraceae bacterium | reverse complement strand
TAGAGCACTTGGCTACGGACCAAGGTGTCGGGGGTTCGAATCCTCTCACGCACGTCAATAAAGTCCTTGAAAATACAATGTTTTCAAGGACTTTACTATGTCATTGGAAAAATCATCTTGCGGGAATTCCGGAAAAGAAGTAAAATAGAAACAAGATGGTTTTATTTTTCTGTTGAAAGTATCAGGGCGCTTATGCCATAATATACATGAGGGAGAAGGACATGACAAGACAAGAGTTTTTAGAGGAACTACGGATTGCATTACAAGGGGAGATAAGCCAGAGCCGGATCAATGAACACTTGAGATATTATGACAATTATATTATGGAAGAATCCCGGAAGGGAAAGACAGAACAGCAGGTTTTAGAAGAACTGGGAAATCCGAGGCTGATTGCAAAGACCCTGATTGATACGGCGGACGGTTATGGAACGGAATACCGGGAATCTGCCTATACGGGGGATTTTAGGGAAAGCCGGCAGGAAGCGAAGGGATTTCAGGCCGACTATTCCAGAGAACATGGATGGGATATCCGCTATGGAAAGTTTCGATTCAACAGCTGGTACGGCAAGCTGATCCTGATATTGGCAGCAATTTTAATCATTGTTTTGGTGGCACAGCTGGTGGCTTTTTTACTGCCGATTGTGATTCCGATAGTGTTGATTTTAATGATTCTGTCACTGGTATTTGGAAACCGGAGATAAGGGACAGCATAAAATGCAGAAAAGGTTCGTTTAAGCGAACTTGTAAGAAAAAGATTATGGGAGGCATAAATGGGACCTAGAAAAATAGCAAAGGGTGAAACTTTTATTCATAAGGGAGATCACAGGATGTATTTGTACGTCCTGTTACAGGGAAAGGTGCAGGCATCCTATATTTCGGATGTCTGGGAGCTGGAGCCTGGCAGCATTATCGGAATGCTGGAGAGCTGCTCAGAGGTATATCTTTGCGACTATCGAGCCATGACAGACGGGATGCTGTATGCTTATGATTATACGAAGCCGGAGGATTTTTTGAATATATTTATGACGGATAAAAAGTATGTCAGCGTATTCGTCATGGCTGCAATGCGGCAAACGGCATTTTTTTTCAAACGGCATCTGGAATATCAGGAACGGGCACAGTCCCACTATGCGTTTTTAATAGAAATGCATCAAAAATATGAAAAATTCTGTAAAGAATACAAGATAAGTATGCATACATTCCAAAAGATGGAATTGGTACAGTCTTGTATGGGGGAAGAGAAAATTAATCCTTGTATGTTCCGCTTTTATGAGAAACTGGCGGCAATGAGCTTAGAGGATGTGGAACGTTTTCTGGAACGGGACGAGAAGCTTGGCATCGGCGAGATTTTAAACGGTACGGATTGGATGTTACGGGCGCTGAACTTAATTGAGGAATTGCGGGAATACTTGATTCAGCAACGGGAAATTTTGCTGGATGCCAAGGAGGATAACTTGTATCAAAGGTATTTTGATCTGGCAGTGAAAGCAGCGGCCCAGGACCAGGATATTACGGCTTTGCAGGAAATGATCGGCCGGATTATGGAGTATGCTTATAAAAGCCGCCTATATGGCAAGCAGATGTTGGACGGGATATTCGCCAAATACCAAAACCATAATTTCACGGCTGTAGAAGTAAAAGAAGAAACCGGAAACGCTCAGGAAGCAGTGGAAGAAGAATTTCAGCCTGATAATTTTCTGGAGCAGATTTTGGAATTTGCAGAATACGATGGGGAAAAGGCGGAACAGTTCCGGGCTTGCGTAACGGCTTACAAGAATTTGACGGATATTTATTCTACTACGGATGAGGTACGTGTTTTACGTAAAAAGCTGACGGCAGGTTATTACGAAATCTATACCAAAGCATTCAAAAAGTCTCTGGATGGGGGCATGACCAACGGAATTCGGATGTTTTTGAATTTTGGATTTATGGATATGGATTTGACAGGTGAGGATGCGGCCAAGGGGCTTTATAGTATGGCCCAAAAGCTTTTCCTGTGCAAGGCATCGAATGTGTATACGATTTATGAATGGCTGCTGAGCATTTATAAAGGGGAAAACGAGCCGTCTCGGAATGAATTTGATCTGGATTATCCTGCATACATACAGGAACAGCGCAAGAGCGGGGATATTTCCGAAGACAAGGCAAAGGAGATGCTTCAGGATAACTGGGAAAAAGTGCAATTTGAAATAGAAAATATGTTTAAGTCCAACAGCCGTATGACCTACGGAAGAATTTCTACGTTCTGCCCGCTGCTCTGTGAGTATGATATTATAAATCCCATAGAAAATATGCTGGTTACGGCAGAAAAGATCAATACGGCGCTGGATTATATCCGGGAAATCGATTTTTCTATTTTCTATCGGAAAATCGTATTCTCCGATCCGGAAAAAGATATTAATATGGAGATGATTCAAAAGGAAGTGCTGCCCAGCGTGATTTTAATGCCGAATGCCGGAAGCCGGGCCATGATGTGGCAGGAGATTTCCGGTGTGCGGAAGGATACGCCGGCACGGATTATGTTCCCGATTTTGACGGTGTCCAATATCCAGGAACTGATGATTGACGTGGCCGGAAGATACCGCTGGGAGATCTGCCGCAGAATCCAGGGCGTGCGCTGGAATGATGTAACGGATCCTTCCCTGACATCGGAATACAATGATTATGTCCAGTATTACCGGAAGAACCCGGAACTGTCGGCAGATGCCAAGGAAAAGGTGAAGAATGCACTGCAGAAGTCCAAGAATAATTTCCGGGAAGTATTTGTGAAGGATTACCAGAGCTGGCTTAATTACGAGGCGAAAGGAAGTTTCCGCTTGAATAAAGTATCCAGGGCATTGCTGTTTAAGTATTGTCCTTTTGCAAAGCATATTCGGGAAAGGTTGAAAATTAATCCGATGTATCAGGAGATGTTTCAGAAGTATGATATTCTCAATGAGCGGGTAATACGCCGGCTGGATATGGTGTATGACAGGTATCGGAAAAAGGGCGGTGTGATTACCAAAGAATTACAGGACAATCGGGATTTCTGCGAACTGTAACAGCAGAAATCCGATTCAGAATCATAGGAACAGAGGTTTGACTCAGGATCATAGGAACAGAGATCTTATTCAGAACCATAGAAACAGAAGTTGATTTTAGATGAGAGAAAGTAAGAAAAGGTCATTGGGGGAGCCAATGACCTTTTCTATGAGGGGAGTATAAATAATTAATAAGGGGTATAACTTATAAAAAGAATCTCTGAAGGGGAAATCCTTTTTACATCGTCATTATAATATATTTCCTTAAAAAAATCAACGAAAAAGTAATGAATAAAATATAAAATATTTCAAATACTAACTGTGCCGCAAATAAAGCAGCAAAACATTTTAGGAGGCAATAAATCATGGCAAAAAACACAAATACTCAGAACAAAGGTACGAATGCCAATAACGGTACAAACAGTAATTCTCAGAACAGCTATTCACAGAATAGTACCCAGAACAGCTATTCTTCGAACAGCAGCTCTCAGAACAGCAATTCCCAGAACAGCAGCTCTCAGAACAGCAATTCTCAGAATTGCCACACCAAGAACAGCACTCAGAATAAAGCATCCAACAAAGGCGGAAGCAACTGCAGATAATTTGGATGGAACAAGCTGCCAAATGAGAAAAAGAGCATAAGGTATCCTAGGGAAAGATTGCGGGAAATCTCCTGCAATCTTTTTCTAATTGAAAATTCAGGTGCAGCCGTTGCTGCATAGACAGAGTTATGATTTTGGAAAGAAGGGGGCGGCAGAATGGGATTTCAGACCATTGGCGTGAAGGATATAGAGAGATATTTGGAGAGACCGAATACAGGCTTAATTGATCTGCGTTCCAGGGAAGAGTATGACGTATGTCATTTGGAGGGAGCCAGGAATATTCCTTATGAAGATTTAGAAGAATACAAGGATAGCCTTTCTAAGGATACCGCTTATATTTTATACTGTGAAAGGGGCGGCAGTAGTCTTATGGCAGCAAAAGAACTGAGCAGGGAAGGATTTCAGGTGTATACGGTTGTAGGCGGTATTCGGGCGTGGCAGGAACGGTATCTAAGTTAAAAATAGGTTGACAGCAAAAGGCGGAAACTATAATATATGTTTAGAGGTTTCCCCAGGGGGAAACCGATGAGAACAAGAGGATCTACAGAATTACAGCGATTGACAGTAAAGAAAAAGAATGAATTGATGTGAGAAAACAGCGATTGACAGCGGAGAAAAAGAATGAATCGATTTGAGATAATAGCCCCTTGTCATTTTGGCCTGGAATCAGTGCTGAAAAGGGAAATTTATGACTTGGGGTATGAGGTGATACAGGTAGAAGACGGAAGAGTGACCTTTGAGGGAGATGCGGAAGCCATATGCCGGGCCAATATTTTTTTACGAACGGCGGAGCGGGTGCTTTTAAAAGCAGGAGAGTTTCGGGCAGAGACCTTTGAGGAATTATTTGAGGGCATCCGGGCTATTACCTGGGAGGAATATATTCCCAGGGACGGCAGATTCTGGGCCGCAAAGGCCTCTTCCATTAAGAGCAGGCTTTTTAGCTCTTCGGATATTCAGTCTATTGTGAAAAAGGCCATGGTAGAACGGATGAAACAAACGTATCATGAGGAATGGTTTCTGGAAACGGGATCCGAGTATCCCCTGAGGATTTTTTTGATGAAAGACAGGGTTACTGTTGCACTGGATACCACAGGGGATTCCCTTCATAAGCGGGGCTATCGGACTATGGCCGGAAAGGCGCCGATTACCGAGACGTTGGCTGCGGCTTTGCTGCTGCTGACGCCTTGGAAGCGGGATCGCATTTTGGTGGATCCGTTCTGCGGAAGCGGTACATTTTTAATTGAAGCGGCAATGATGGCGGCTAACATTGCACCGGGCGCAAAACGGGGCTTTACGGCGGAGCAGTGGACGAACCTGATCCCCTCGGAGCTCTGGCAGGAATGCCGGGAAGAGGCAGAGGCGCAGAAGACCAGCGAGATTCAGGTGGATATTCAGGGATATGATGCAGACAACGAGATTGTGAAGGTGGCAAGAGAGAATGCAAAGAGAGCAGGGGTAGCCCATCTCATCCATTTCCAGCACAGGCCGGTGTCGGAGCTGAACCATCCGAAGAAATATGGGTTTCTGATCACCAATCCGCCCTATGGGGAGCGGATGGAGGAAAAGGAAACGCTGCCGGGGATTTACCGGGAGCTGGGCCAGGCTATGGGACGGCTGGATTGCTGGTCCTGTTATTTGATTACCAGTTACGAGGATGCTGAGCGCGATATTGGGCGGAAGGCGGATAAAAACCGAAAAATATACAATGGGATGCTGAAAACCTATTTTTATCAGTATTTGGGGCCGAAACCACCAAAGCGGAACAGAGTCCAATAGAACAGGTGAGGAGAAAAGGTGCGCAATTCAAAGAGATACATAGGAATGTTCCTGATACTGTTTTTTGGACTGGTGTTAAAATTCAGCAATTTGGGAAATAAACTGGAGCAGGTGGATACGTTTCGGGGAGCCAGACTGGAGGCAGCCATATGGCAGCCGTTGATTGCCGAAAGCGTGAACGAAAGGGAAATTTCTGTTTTCGTGGACAGCAGAGAGTTCAGCAGCCGGGACACCGGGATTTTTATGAATGAAAATTTGTCCCTGATGCTTCCGGTGTCAATGCTGCGGGACAGCTTTAACTGCAGCGTCCATATTTATGAGGGAACCCGGCTTTTAATTGAAAAAAAGGAGAATCAGATTTCTTTTTTGCTGGACGATCCGGCAGTTACGGTCAACAAAGAGAAAAATGAAATCACATCCTCTATGATTTATCAGGATGGGGAATATTATGTTCCGGCCAATACGGTGTCGGAGCTTCTGGATTATTCCTATCAGTGGGATATAGAGCAGAATCAGGCCGTTGCCCAGAACAATGGGGCAGGGGAAAGCATTTTGCCGGCTTCTTACGACCTGCGGGAACGGATGCGGACACCGGCCGTAAAGGATCAGGGGGGATTTGGGACCTGTTGGGCGTTTGCGGCTCTTTCCGCTATGGAATCCGTGCTGATGCCGGAAGAAACCATGGAATTTTCTCCGGATCATATGTCCCTGAGGAACAGCTTTTTTCTGGAGCAGGCGGACGGAGGGAATTATACCATGGGTATGGCTTATCTGACGGCCTGGCAGGGGCCGGTATTTGAGTCGGAGGATCCCTATGGGGACGGAAAATCTCCCGAAGGGCTAACCAGCCGGAAGCATGTCCAGGAGATTCAGATTATTGAATTAAAGGATTATGAAAAAATTAAAGAAGCAGTATTTAAATATGGTGGTGTGCAGACATCAATCTATAGTTCTCTTGGAAACGGAAGGATGGATACCGATTATTATAACAGCGCCACTAACAGTTACTGCTATCAGGGAACCGCAAAGCCAAACCATGATGTGATGATCATCGGCTGGGATGACAATTATGCGAAGGAGAATTTCAATATGCCGTTGGAGGGGGACGGGGCTTTTCTTTGCCAGAACAGCTGGGGAAGCCAATTCGGAGACGAGGGTGTATTCTATATTTCTTATTATGATGTGAATATCGGCAGCCATAATCTGGTTTATACCAGGATTGAGGATGCTGATAATTATGATACCATTTATCAGTCGGATTTGTGCGGATGGATTGGCCAGCTGGGCTACAGCAAGGAGAATATTTACGGTGCCAATGTCTATACGGCGGACAGCGCCCAGTCTCTGCGGGCTGCCGGATTTTATGCCCTGGGAAAGGATTCGGAATATGTGCTTTACATTGTGAATCATTTCACCGGCCCGGATTCCCTCCATGAGCGGACGCCGGTTGCCCAGGGAAAGCTGGGAAATGCCGGCTATTATACCGTTGACTTTGACCGGCCAGTGTCGGTGGAAGCAGGGGAAACCTTTGCGGTGGTGCTGTATATTTCTACGCCGGGTACGGATAAGCCTCTGGCGATTGAGTTTTCGGCGGACGAATTTACCAGTACGGTGGACCTTTCGGACGGACAGAGCTATATCAGCCCTGCCGGGGCTAAATGGGAGAACCTGGAAGAAACCCAGGAGAGCAATTTGTGCCTGAAGGTATACGGCGATTACCAGGAGTAGGAAAGGAATATGGAGAATACGATAAAAAAGCTTTCTGCCCTTATGATGGGAATCCTGACCGTTGCAGTCTGTATAACGGCCTTTTACGTGTCGGGGGTTCGAAAAGAAGCGGCAAAAGAATTAGAGAGGGCGTCCGGGCTGGAGCTTATGGATTATTATACATCCCAGTCAGAGGACAGCGAAGAGGAGCTGGAGCATCAGATGCGGATAGAGCTTCCGGAAAAACTGACGGAAGCGGATATTACCATTGAGAGCGATGTACTGTCCCAGTTAATCGTAGTTACCTTAAAAGGGATTGGGCATGATTACTATTATGAGCATCCGCTTTTGGGCAGCAGCGATCATATTGACAATTTGATGCTGGGCGGAGAACAGGATGTGGGCATTATTGAAATTACCACGGATGAGGTTTATGAGGTACGCTGGGAGATTCGGGATTCCTGGCTTTACCTGGATTTTGTGCCGCCCGGGGAGCTTTATGAAAAGGTACTGGTGATTGATGCCGGCCATGGGGGCGGACAGCCGGGGGCAATTAAGCTGGGGGTTCAGGAAAAGGATTTGGATCTGGCTATTGTACTGGAGCTGAAGGCACTTTTGGATCAGCACACGAACTGGAAGGTGTATTATACCAGGACCGAGGATGCGGATATTAGTCTGGACAGGCGTGTGCAGCTGGCAAATAAGTCCCATGCGAACCTGTTTATCAGCATTCATAATAATTCAACTACGAGCGGGGAAATGTCGGATTATAACGGGACAGAGGTCCTGTATGACGAAAAAAAACCGGAGGAAGGATTTTCCAGCAAACGGCTGGCCGAAATCTGCCTGGAGGAAACGGTGGCGGCAGCAGGCAGCCAGAACCTGGGATTATCGAAGGGCAACAGTATTTATATTATCCGTACCAGCCAGGTGCCCGCGGCCTTGGTAGAAGTGGGATTTATGACAAATGAAGAGGAATTGGCGAAGCTGAATTCCCCGGAGTATCAAAAATTAATTGCGCAGGGGATTTACCAGGGAATCATACGAGCATTGGAGGAAGGATTTTAATGAAAAAGAAGATTATTTTTGCAACCGGAAATGAAGGAAAACTGGAGGAAATTAAAATGATTTTGGAAGGTTCCGGCTTGGAAGTCATTTCCATGAAAGAAGCCGGGATATCCGTTCCCATTGAAGAAAACGGCACAACCTTTGAAGAAAATGCCGTCATTAAGGCGAAGGCAGTCGCAGAGAGAACCGACTGTATTGTGCTGGCAGACGATTCCGGCCTGGAAATTGATTATTTGAATAAAGAGCCGGGTGTGTACTCGGCCAGATATGCCGGGGAGGATACACCTCAATCCATCAAAAATCAGATGCTTTTGGACCGTTTGGAAGGAGTGGAAGAGGAGCAGAGGACTGCGAGATTTGTCTGTGCCATTGCGGCAGCATTGCCGGACGGAAGAATTTTTACAATCCGGAGGACGATTGAAGGAAGGATCGGTTTTGCACCTGTGGGAGAACATGGGTTTGGATATGATCCGATTTTCTATGTACCGGAACTGGGATGTACCACGGCAGAACTAAGTCCGGAGCAGAAAAATGAACTAAGCCATAGGGGAAAGGCGCTGCGGGCCATGCGGGCTAAGCTGGAAGAGGAAGTTTTAAGATGAGGATATTGATTATCAGTGATACTCATAGAAACCATGATTACCTGGAGCGGGCCCTGGAGGATGCCGCTCCCGTTGACCTGCTGATTCATTTGGGGGACGCGGAGGGCTGTGAAGGGGAGATTGCAGGTATGGCAGGCTGTCCGATCGAAATTGTGGCAGGGAACAACGATTTTTTTTCGGATCTGGAAAAAGAACGGGAGTTTGAGATCGGCAGATACCGTGTTCTGCTTACCCATGGGCACTATTATTGCGTCAGCACCGGATTGGGAGCCATCAAACGGGAGGCGGAGGGGCGTGGAATTGACATTGTCATGTTTGGCCACACCCATCGCCCGGTAATTGAATATTGGAAAAATATGATTCTGCTGAATCCGGGAAGCCTTTCTTACCCAAGGCAGGAAGGACGGCGCCCTTCTTATATTTTGATGGAGGTGGAGGAAGAAGGAGAAGCAGAGTTCTGGTTGGAGTATTTGTAAAAAATGATTGACAGAGAGGCAAGCCTATAATATAATAGATGTGTTGCGAAGAGAAGCAAGCCACGATACGGGGTGTGGCTCAGCTTGGCTAGAGCGCCTGGTTTGGGACCAGGAGGTCGC
>CAJUSQ010000107.1 GCA_910588885.1 uncultured Lachnospiraceae bacterium | reverse complement strand
AGACCTCCGCCCGTGCATTAGCCTCTTTGTTGAAAGCGTCCTGCTTCGTGTTGGAGCGTTTCTACCAGGGCTCGTTCCAACGCGAAGCATACCCAAAAATCTTTTTCTACAATGGCATCGGTGAGCCCCATCTTATCTGCCGTGTTACGGAACAGCCTCCGCTTATCATTTTCTGAAATTTTTGCAAGATGTTTCATCTTATTGTACCTCCCCGGCAATCTGCCGTATCGCATTGTAAACCCAATCCGTAGATTCTGCTGCCTCTCTTAACATAGCGGCTTTGTCGTCCTCATTTAACCGAGAGCTAAGCGTCTGAATCGTTTTGGAAGTGACATTTGATTTCCCCAAAGTTTTTAATGCCTGAATCACCAGAACCGTCATATAAGAAAGGCCCGTGATCTCTTTATTGGTTCTGTGCTTAAATTCCGGCTTTGTGGAATTCCACTCATAGGTCTTTCCTCTGCCGTGACTTTCCTCTGCCCTGATTCTATTGCACTGATTGTTGGCCTGGAAAGATGCATCTGACGTGCAATAAATTCCATCTGATTGTTAAAGCTACATTCGTGCGCAATCAACGATCTGCGCCTGGATTGTTCGTGTTTTATTAGTAAAAGGGCAGAACCGGAAATCCGGCGCTGCCCTTATGCTGATTCTTATATAATTTCCATGGCCGCAGTCCAGCCTTCCCGTACGGCATCCCCGATCTGCCGTGCTTTGACACAGTCCCCGATTTCCCACATGGGGACCTGAACGGCAGCTTTCAGGCTGTCGGTGTTATGGGCGCGGCGTCCCATGGCATTTACTACCGAATCGGCCTTTAAGGTGATTTCTTGTCCGTTTTGGCTGGCAACGACAAAATCCTTACCGACTTTTGTAACCTTGGCGTTTACCTGGTATTTACCGCCGTTTTGGTCAATGAAATCATGAACAGCAGTTCGATATAAACCGGTAACTTCCGGCATTAAGCATTCCTGCATTTCCACAATCGTGGTATCAATGCCATGCTCTATATAATCCGCAGCGGCTTCGCAGCCCACCAGGCCTCCGCCCAGTACGATTACGCTGCTGCCCAATCCCCGGAAATCATTGGCGTAAGCATCCATAGCCGTAACTGCGTTTTCGATGCCTTCAATCGGAAGGATCAAATCCTCGGATCCCACTGCCAGAATCACGGCTTCCGGATTGAGTTCTGCAATCAGTTCAGGGGTTGCTTCACAGTTCAGACGAAGGTCAATCGGCCGTTTTTCCACTTCCCGGATTAACAGGTCTTTGAAATTGCGGATATCTACCTTGTGGTTCGTGTGGTCCGTGAAATTGAGCAGTCCGCCCAGTACGGAGGCTTTTTCACAAAGGGTTACCTGATGGCCTCTGTCTGCCGCAGTGATTGCCGCCTGCATACCGCCGCAGCCTCCGCCGATAATCAATACCTTCCGGCTCGCCTTGGGAGCGGGCATGCATTCCGGCATTACCTTATGATGGGAGGCGGGCCATACGGAATCCGGATTGATGGTACAGGAATCCAGCGGCGGGAATTTCACGGTCCATTTCTCGGTTTCGTGTTCTCCGGAGGGGCCGGGGTAGCAGCGGCCGCACCTTAAACAGCGGCGGATTTCATCGGCGCGTCCTTCCGCGGCTTTGTTGGGGAAGGCGGGGTCTGCAAAAAACTGTCTTCCGAAGGAAACCATATCCACCTTGCCGGAAGCAATGGCTTCTTCCGCCTGTTCCGGGGAGTTGATACCGCCGACTACCGTTACGGGAACGGATACGTTCTGCTTGATAATGGAGGCATTTTCAATATTTGCTCCGTGGGGGGCGTATGCCGTGGTAAATTCCCAGCTTCTGGAGGAGCTGAGATAATGCCCGCAGGATACATGGATCAGATCAATATAAGGCTCGCACATTTTACAATATTTTATGGTATCCTCCAGCTCCAGGCCGCCGTCCAGGTGTTCGGAACCGCTGACCCGTATCTCGATCATGAAATCCGGACCCATTGCCTCCCGCAGGGCGGATAAGAGTTCCACGGTAAATCTTGCCCGGTTTTCAAAAGAACCGCCGTATTCATCCTTCCGTTTGTTGAACATGGTGGATAAAAACTGTGCCGGAAGCCATCCATGTCCGCAATGGATCATAATGCCTTCCCAGCCGGCGTCCCGAAACCATTTACAGGCTTCAATATGTTCCTGGATATGTTCCTGAATCTCCTCTTTGGTAAAGGCGTCCACATGGGTAATGCCGTCCTCCAGGTCTTTTTCGGAGGGGCCTTTGGGGTTGATGCCGTCGCCGATGTAAGTTTTAATTTCTCCGGTGGAGAGCAGCTCTCCGATTGGCAGCGCGCCGTAGCTTTTGATCATATCGGCGGTTTTCTTTGTAATTTGAAAGATTTCATCGTCTCTGGAAGAAAAGTCAATGTCCGGTTCGAAAGGAAAGCGTTTGCAGTAGGTGTGGTTGGGGCTTAATTCTCCCAGTATGACGCTTCCGGCGCCCCCGGCAGCCTTTGCTTCCAGCATACGGAACGCCCGTTCGGGCATCGGCGGATAATAGCCGAACGCATCGGCTTCTATGTAGTGTTCAAAGGCAAATAATGCCGGCGCCGCTTCAATCCTGTTTTTGATGGTTTTCGTCCCTACCTGAAGGGGGCTGAACAGATGCGGGAAATATTTGTTTGTTTCAGACATGGTTAAAAACTCCTTTCCGCCTGGCAGTTTGTCAGGCCATTGCTTACGGTATTTGTTTATAGACATGATACCAATTTTTTCGATGGCTGTATATCATTAATGAAAAAAAGAGTGTTGTTTAAGCAACATATTCTTTTAAAATGTTGTTAAAATTGTTATACTGGATTTCATAATAGAAGATAACACCGGAATATAAAATAAGGAAGGGATTTTTCATGGATTTGAGAATCGTAAAAACAAGGGAGCTGATTGTAGAGGCTTTTTTTGACTGCCTAAGGACTATGAACTATCCGCAGGTTACCGTGAAGCATATGACCCAGATGGCGCGTATTAACCGCTCCACCTTTTATAAGCATTTTGAAGATAAATATCAGCTGCGGGATTATGTGCTCAACGGTATTTTGGAGGATTTTGAAACGAATCTGGAAACGGATTTTTTGTTTGAAAAAGATCTGGAGGATGAAACGTATGTACAGAAGCTGGAACTTTCTTTGGAAAATTTCCGGAGGTACAAACAGGAATATGAGATATTGTGGAACCAATTACTGCTGGGGCGGAACCTCTTTGAAGAGATGATTGAGGCAGGAGCGGCAAAATTGGAGCAGCAGATCAGGCAGAACCCGGGGATTCGGGCAGACCGGAAAAAAATTGCCGGATGGTATGCCAGGCTTTTAATGAACAATCTGTTTGTCAGCGTCAGGTGGTGGTTTTCCCAGCAGGAGCCCTTTGGGGCAAAGGAAATGGCCCGGATGATTATCCGCCATATGAGCCATGGGACGATTCCCACACTTTTGGGAAAATAAAGCGGGAACCCCTGTGGGGATTGTTAAGCAGGCTCTTTCCAAAAACAGGTAAAAAACCTATTGACAACCAAAATATTTTATGATAATTTATATCCGATATATATTTTGAGTATCAAAATATATTAGAGTCAAAGTATAATAGAAAGTAAAACCGAAAGGATGGAATAAGATGTTAGAGAGAGTAAAGGAAATCATTGAAGAGCAGCTGAACGTAGAAGGAATGGAGCTTACGGAGGATACCAGATTTAAAGAGGATCTGGAAGCGGACTCCCTGGATTTATTTGAGCTGGTAATGGCTTTGGAAGAAGAGTACGGCGTGGAGATCCCGTCGGAGGATTTGGAGAAGATGGAAACGGTAGGAGCCGTAATCCGGTATCTGCAGGATAAGGGAATCGAAGAGAAATAAAACAGGAGTCGGCATGAAAACAAGAGTAACGGAGCTATTGGGAATTGAATATCCCATATTGCAGGGCGGAATGGCCTGGGTAGCGGAATACCATCTGGCAGCGGCAGTATCGGAAGCCGGAGGGCTGGGGATTCTCGGTGCAGGCGGCGCGCCGGCAGAATTTGTCCGGGAACAGATTCAAAAGGTAAAGGAAGCAACAAAGCGGCCCTTTGGGGTAAATTTGATGCTGATGAATCCGGAAGCGGATGAAATCGCCAGAATCATTCTGGAGGAAGGGGTTCCGGTAGTGACAACGGGCGCCGGAAATCCGGGAAAATATATGGCACAGTGGAAGGAAGCCGGGGTCAAGGTGATCCCTGTGGTGGCCAGCGTAGCCATGGCAAGAATGATGGAACGGGGCGGAGCGGATGCCGTTGTGGCGGAAGGAATGGAAAGCGGAGGCCATATCGGTTCCATTACGACAATGGCCCTGGTTCCCCAGGTGGCGGATGCAGTACGGATTCCGGTGATTGCAGCAGGCGGAATTGCAGACGGCAGAGGGTTTGCAGCCGCATGTATGCT
Source organism: uncultured Lachnospiraceae bacterium (assembly GCA_910588885.1). Classification (GTDB taxonomy): domain Bacteria; phylum Bacillota; class Clostridia; order Lachnospirales; family Lachnospiraceae; genus 14-2. The sequence goes on along the minus strand of CAJUSQ010000107.1, from coordinate 5,008 downwards.
GGGGGCGGAGGCAGTGCAGATCGGCACACGTTTCGTCGCAGCCAAGGAATCCGTAGTACATGAAAATTATAAAGCAATGGTGATTAAGGCCAAGGACATTGATTCGGCAGTAACCGGGATGTCAACGGGGCATCCGGTCCGGAGCATCCGCAACCAAATGACCAGAAAATATTTAAGCCTGGAAAAAGAAGGTGTGGGCTTGATGGAACTGGAACAGCTTACCTTAGGCTCTTTAAGGAAGGCTGTGGTAGAGGGTGACGTGGTAAACGGCACCGTTATGGCAGGGCAGATTGCGGGGCTTGTCCGTAAAGAACAAAGCTGTAAAGAAATTATAACGGAAATTATGGAGCAGGCGCAGACAATTGCAGGAGGATTTGGGCTATGAGCAAAACCGCATTTCTCTTTCCGGGACAGGGCTCTCAGTACGCGGGCATGGGAAAGGATTTTTATGATACCTATGAGGAAGCAAGGGCAGTATACAGGCTGGCAGGCCAGGTAACAGGGCTGGATCTGGAGGCCCTTTGCTTCACCGAAAACGAACGGCTGCATCTGACGGAATTTACCCAGATTGCAATGCTGGCGACAGAAGTGGCGATTTTAAAGGTTCTGGAAGCCAGAGGAGCGTCGGCGGAAATTACGGCAGGATTAAGCCTGGGTGAATACGGAGCGCTGGCCGCGGCGGATGTTATGGCCGAGGAGGACTTGTTTCGGATGATCCGGAAGCGCGGGATTTTCATGCAGGAAGCATATCCGACGGGGGGAGCCATGACGGCAGTGCTGGGGCTTGACGGCTCCAAGGTGGCAGAAATATGCAGCCGGACCGAAGGAATCGTTTCGGTAGCCAACTATAACTGTCCGGGCCAGCTGGTGATTACCGGGGAAGAGAAGGCCGTGGCAGAGGCAGCGAAAGCCCTGACGGAGGCCGGGGCAAAACGATGCGTTTCCCTGAAGGTGAGCGGGCCTTTCCATTCCGCGCTGCTGCAGGGGGCGGGAGAAAAGCTGGGCAAGGAGCTGGAAGGAATTTCCCTTCGGAATCCGTCCATTCCCTATATCAGCAATGTCGACGCCCTTTTGGTTACAAGCGCGGCTCCCGTGAAAGAGCTTTTGACAAAGCAGGTTTCCCATCCCGTCTGTTGGCAGCAGACCATGGAAAAAATGCTGCAGCGGGGCGTTGATACCTTTGTGGAAATCGGGCCGGGGAAGACCTTAAGCGGCTTTTTGAAACGGATCGACAAAAGCGCCCGGTGTATGCGTGTGGAGAAGATTGAGGATTTGGAGAAGGTTTTGGAGGAATTGGGATGCTGACAGGGAAAATTGCGGTAGTGACCGGAGCAGGCAGAGGAATCGGCCGGGAAATAGCCAGGCGGCTTGCAGAATGCGGAGCCGTCGTCATTGTAAACTATCATGGCTCGAAAGAAGCGGCTTTGGAGATTGTGAAAGAAATAACGGAAAAAGGCGGCACAGCGGAGGCAATCCAATGTGACGTTGCGGATTTTGAGGCCAGCGAAGCGTTTGCAAAACAGGTGCTGGATAAATATAAACGGGTGGATATCCTGGTCAACAATGCAGGGATTACCCGGGACAACCTGATTATGCGGATGTCGGAACAGGATTACGAAGACGTCCTGGACACGAATTTAAAAGGCGCGTTCCATATGATCCGCCATTTTTCCCGAAGCTTCCTGAAACAGAGAAGCGGCAAGATTATCAATATTTCATCGGTCAGCGGCCTGTTGGGCAATCCGGGGCAGGCCAATTATGCGGCTTCCAAGGCCGGATTAATCGGCCTTACGAAAAGCGTGGCGAGAGAGCTGGCAAGCCGCAACATTCAGGTAAACGCGGTAGCGCCCGGTTTTATTGAAACGGATATGACAAAGAGTATGACAGAAGAAGCCCGGAAAGAATTAAGCGGCAGGATTCCCATGGGAAGGATGGGAAACACCGGAAATATTGCAGATGCGGTGGTATTTCTGGCAGGAACGGGCGCAGACTACATCACAGGCCAGGTGTTGTGTGTGGACGGCGGTATGTGTATGTAGCAAGCGTTCCCCCGGCACAGCCGGGACGCGGCAGGAAGCGGATTGTCAAAGATGCGAGGATGGAAGGAAATGAAAAAAAGAGTAGTAGTGACGGGAATGGGCGCAATAACGCCCATCGGAAATAACATAGAAACCTTTTGGAACAGTATTAAGGAAGGAAAAATCGGATTCGGCCCCATTACCGGCTTTGACACCGCCGATTATAAATGCAGGCTGGCTGCCGAGGTAAAGGATTTTCGGCCGGAGGATTATATGGATAAAAAAGCGGCCCGGCGGATGGAGCCCTTTTCCAGGTTTGCGGTAGCGGCTGCCAAGCAGGCGATGGAGGATGCGGGGCTGGATATGACGAAGGAAGATCCCTACCGGGCCGGATGTGCCGTGGGCAGCGGAATCGGAAGCCTGCAGGCCATAGAAAAGGAACATGCCAGGCTTCTGGAAAAAGGGCCCGGAAGGGTTTCTCCCCTGTTTGTGCCCTTAATGATTGCCAATATGGCGGCAGGAAACGTGAGTATGGCTTTTCAGCTGAAAGGGAAGAGCATTGACGTGGTGACTGCCTGTGCCACAGGGACGAATTCCATTGGAGAGGCATACCGTACCATTCAATACGGGGATGCGGACCTGATGGTGGCCGGAGGAACCGAGAGTGCAATTACCCCTTTGGGTATCGCAGGCTTTACGGCTCTGACCGCCCTGTCCGCCAGTGAAGACCCGGCCCGCTGTTCCCTGCCCTTTGACAAGGACCGAAGCGGCTTTGTCATGGGAGAAGGGGCAGGCATTGTGGTTTTGGAAGAGCTGGAGCATGCAAAAGCCAGAGGCGCCCATATTTACGGGGAAGTGGTAGGATACGGCTGCTCCTCGGATGCATACCATATTACTTCCCCGGCGGAGGACGGGGCAGGAGCCGCCGCAGCCATGGTAAACGCGGTCAGGGACGCAGGGATTAATTTGGAGGACATTACCTATATCAATGCCCACGGAACCGGAACCCATCACAACGATCTTTTTGAAACAAGGGCCATTAAGCTGGCGTTTGGGGAGCATGCAAAGGACATAAAGATCAATTCCACCAAATCCATGATCGGCCACCTTCTGGGAGCGGCAGGAGCCGTGGAATTTATTACCTGCATCAAAGAGCTGGAGGAAGGGTATGTCCACCAGACCGTGGGCCTGCGGGAAACCGAGCCGGAATTGGATCTGGATTATTGCAGGGAAAGCAGCAGGGAACATATTACGTATGCCCTCAGTAATTCCCTGGGATTCGGCGGACATAATGCAAGCATTTTGATTAAAAAATATATGGATTAAGGAAGAAAATAATATGTCAGTATATACGGCAAAAGAAATCATGGAGATTATTCCTCACAGGCATCCTTTTTTGCTGATTGATACCATTGAAGAACTGGAAAATGGAACGCGGGCCGTTGGAAAAAAATGTGTGAGCTTTAACGAACCCTATTTTGCGGGGCATTTTCCGGGAAATCCGGTAATGCCGGGGGTGCTGATCATTGAAGCGCTGGCTCAGGTAGGAGCCGTGGCAATTTTGGGGCTGCCGGAATGGCAGGGGAAAACGGCGTATTTTGTAGGTATTGATAAGGCGCGTTTTAAGCAGAAGGTACATCCGGGGGATGTATTGATGCTGGAAACCAGGATCGTTAAGACCAAAGGCCCAATCGGAGTCGGGGAGGCAGTCGCCACGGTGGAAGGAAACCTGGTATGCAAGGCGGAATTGACCTTTGCCATCAGCTAGAAAGAGGAGGATTGCATGGGCAGGATGCAGAAAATGGTATTTCAGAGGAGATTTCCCACGAATTTAAATAATAAGCTGGAAGAAAAGCTGAAAAATAAATCAAAGGAAGCCCGGGAAATACAGATTCAGACGGAACAGGCAAAGAAGCAGCAGGAAGAAAAACGTTTGGTGAAATGTCCGAAGTGCGGGAAGCTTTTAGACCGTACCCAGGTTGTGAAGAAAAAGTACATATGCTACGAATGCGGCGGCTATTTCCGGGTAAAAACATACAACCGGATTAAAATGGTAGCGGACCCCAAGAGCTTTGAACCCTGGTTTGAGGATCTGGAAGTCAGCAATCCGCTGGAATACCAGGGATATGAAGAAAAGCTGGCGGCAGCCCGGGAGAAGACCGGTTTGAAAGAGGCGGTTACGGTGGGCCGCTGCAAGGTATTCGGAAACGACATTGTGCTGGGAGTCTGTGATTCCCGGTTTATGATGGCCAGTATGGGCCATGTGGTCGGGGAAAAGATTACAAGGGCCATTGAACGGGCCACTCAGCTGCGGCTTCCGGTCTTCCTGTTCTGTTGCTCCGGCGGCGCCAGAATGCAGGAAGGAATCGTTTCCCTGATGCAGATGGCAAAGACGGCAGCGGCGATCCAAAAGCATGGGGAGGCAGGTCTTTTGTACTGTTCCATTCTTACCGATCCTACTACCGGAGGCGTGACGGCCAGCTTTGCCATGCTGGGGGATGTGATTATGGCGGAACCCGGTGCGCTGATTGGGTTTGCAGGGCCCCGGGTGATTCGCCAGACCATTGGCCAGGAGCTGCCCCAGGGCTTTCAGACGGCGGAATTCCTGGTAGAGCACGGGTTTGCCGACGGAATCGTGGAACGGAAAAATTTAAAGAAAACCATTCAGTTCCTGATCAAATCCCACCAGTGCGTGGGAAAAGGGACTTATGCGGATTTCCGGGGAGATCGCGGCTTCCGGTTCGAAATCAGCGAGCTGGTAAAAGAACAAATGTTCTATTCCAAGCCCCGCAGCGCCTGGGAAAAGGTGCGGGCCGTACGTCAGGTGGAACGTCCGGCGGCAACAGACTATATGGGACATCTGTTCGACATTTTTGTGGAGGCCCACGGAGACCGGGGGTATCATGACGACAAGGCATTGATCGGCGGCATTGCCTTTTTGGAGGGACAGCCGGTAACGGTGATTGCGGATCTGAAAGGAAAGAGTTTGC
>CAJUSQ010000106.1 GCA_910588885.1 uncultured Lachnospiraceae bacterium | reverse complement strand
CTCCGATGCTGCTGCCGGAACTGCCGCTTCCTTTTGAGCTGCTATTTTCACAAATTACAAGAATTATCCGTTTTTCTAAAAGTATTGATTTATATCATCCCATATTTCAAACAATGATTTTCCTTCAATCCTACCATTTTCAAATAATTCCTCTGTTGATTTAAATTCTTGCGTCACACTTCCTCTTACTCGTGTTAAGAATCTCTTTGGATTTTTTTGACTTATCCAATATTGTTCATTATTATAACAAAATAGAAATTCTTCTCCCCATCCTACTCTTTCCTTTATTTCTTCGTAGCTCATATTTTTCCTCCAAATTTTTTATCGTCCTATGGGTTTTCCATTAGCCCCATATCTCCATATATGTTCATGGGGCCATTCCGGATGTGTTGCAGGATTTCCATGATTAGTCATATCCACATCTCTATATGCAGTCCCATTTGAATCATACCAACGTCTCGTAGTAACATTTCCATCACTGTCTAAAATATCTATACTGGAATTTGGTGTTCCTTTAGGCCCCGGGTTCTTAGAAACAGTCGTATGATTAGTTGAGGGAGTTATGTCTATTTCATTCCCGAGATTTGTTGTGATTTTTGTTTCCGCAGTACTTTCATTAGCTCCACCAGTACCACTTCCCGAACTCCCAGAACCACCCCCACTATTCGGCAGCCCACTACTCCCCTGATTCCCACTGGCCTGCTGTATCGCCGCTCCGGCCGCAACCGATATCGTCATCCCGGCTGTCGCCAACCCCAGCTGCAGTTCCATTGACAATCCAAACGCTCCGGTTCCGATTCCTCCGGCTCCGCTTGTCCCTGCTGACGGCGTACCTCCTCCGCTTGGGGACGCACTTCCTCCCATCGCTTTCGTAATACCCGCTGCAATCATCGCCGATAACAGGAGACTGCCCACCAGGGAACCCGCTTTCTCATTTTTATTATACGCATCCCAGTATGATACCTGGTTCTTGGTTTCCGCCTCATAGCCTTGGAAACCCTTATTCCAATTGGCAAGCCCGCATGTGATGCCTTTCCAAAATCCAACTGCAAAGCCCGACCACATATCAGACTTTTGTTCCCCGATATGCTTTTTGGCTTCTTCATGTGCCAGTTTCTTTCGGATTTCATCTGTTATACTATCTTCCCCATCTGTCTTCCCGTACCGTCCGTCTCCTTTGGGCGCAGACTGGGCCGCACCATATCCTCCAGTAATCTTACCGGACGGGGCAGACGCCGAACCCGGAGCCGGTACGGGTGATGGCACCGGCGTTGAGGGTGCTGGAGCTTGGGGCGGTGTCGGCGCCGGGGACGCTCCCTTTGCCGCCTGTGCTGCCGCTGCTGCCGCGGTCCTTGTCACCGCTCCGCTTCCACTGCCTCCTGTCCCCTTGCTTCCTCCGGAACTACCGCTTCCTTTCGGACTGCTGCTCCCCTTATTCCCTCCGGTGCTGCTTCCGGTACTTCCGCTTCCTTTTGCACTGCTTCCAGAACTGCTGCCGGAAGAACTGCCGCCGCCCGAAGAACCGGACACCTGGCTCCAGATTGCCGCCGCAAGTCCTCCCGTTACCGCTCCGCCTTTCTTATGGCCGCTGGGATCCGCATAGTTCACCGGATTCCCTTCCGTATACAGATACCGGTTCTGGCTTAAAGGGGATGCCAGGCTTCCATAGTAATTATCTTCACTGTAGAATGCTGCCGCCTTGGTATCATACCATCGGTATCTTAAATAGATATCCCCGGTAGTACGCTGGGTTTCCTCTCCCCGGTATCCGAAATAGCTGGCCATAAAATACGTATCCCGTTTCCCGGTTTCCGATGTTCCCAGCAATGTGCCGTAAGCGTCATACTTATAACTGGCAGTGGGTAGTCCGTTCCCGTTAGTTTCCTTCCGTACGTTTCCGCCGCCATCATACAGGTAGTAGATACTTCCCAGGCTGTTTTTACTGCTGACGCGCCCCATTCCGTAAGTGTATCTTTCCGAGATCTCCTGTTCCTTCTTCTGGCATAGGAATCCTACCTTTTTCTGCACCTGTTCCGTACTGTTCCTGGCGTATTTCATCAGCACTACTTCATTTTCGCTGACCGCATCATTGATATATTCGGTCAGAAGGTAGCCCTGAGACAGCTTCTGATGCTTTCCACCGCCGGTGGAGATCAGGTCGTACAGCTCTTCTTCCGCCTGTGTGGTGTCCTCCGGCAGGAACAGCCCACGTTTTTCTTTGCCGGATACAGAAGGACTGTAGTCCAGCTGGAATACCTTCTCCCCGTCCCCGTTGTAGACCGCCGCCATTAGCAGACGTTTTCCTTCATATATGGTCTTCAGGCGGTTTTCCATATCGTAGCTGTAGGTGGTAACACCGCATTTCCCCCGGTCTTCCCGGATGCGGTTCCCATTGGCGTCATATTCATAGGATACGCTTTTCCATCCAAAACCGCTGCGTTCCACGATACGAATCAACTGATTGCTGTCGTTGTAAACATAGGTCTGATCCTGGACGGTGCAGCCCCCTTCCCGTACTTTCTCCCCGGTACGGTTTCCGGCCGCATCATAGGTATAAACTGTAGTACGGCAGAGCCTGCTGGCCCCTTCGCCGGTTTCCGTCACTTTCAGCAACTGATAGCTGTCGTCGTATTCATAGGTGCGAACCGTGGTGAAGCGAATTTCCCGGCAGCAATGCTTATGGCAGCCCTTTTTCCCCTGGCTGCAGCGGCCGTTGCTTTTTTCATAATGATGCCATTTCCACTTGGGATGGCTGTAAAGGTGCAGCGGGCAATAATACATCAGCGCTTCTTCCTCTGTCTCCTTCGTGACATAGCCCATGGCGTCATATTCATAGGTATAGCGGGAGATTTCCTGTCCGGTATCGCTGTCAATATTTACGAGAGCCGTAATATTCCTGTCCGCATCATAAGTAATTTCCGTCCGGGTATCGTTGGCCCTTTGGGCCTGTACCAGCCGGTTCAGGCTGTCGTAGGCATAGCTTGTGGTATTTCCGTCTCCGTCCGTAACAGAAGTCATGTTATTGTTCTTGTCATAGGTGTATGTGCAGGAGGTCCCGTCCGGATAGAGGATGGAGGCCAGGTTTCCGGCTTCATCATAAGTATAAGACACTTCTTTCCCCGTCACCCCTACGGCTTTTACAATCCGTCCCAGAGCGTCGTATAGCTGCTGTCCCCGGCTGCGTCAGACATGGACACCCGCTCCCCTGCGGCATTATAGCCGTAGAGTACCGCATCCTCCGGGGTTTTTCCGGACACATCCTTGTAATTCTTTTCCACCAGGTTGTTGACTGCGTCATAATCATACTGAATCCGGCTTCCGTCCGGGCGGATATAGGCGGTCTGCCGTCCGGCTGCATCATATTCATAACCTTCCGTCCGGCCTGCAGCGTCCGTGGCGGAGGTCAGGTTTCCCAGGGCGTCATAAGTAAAGGTACTTTCCCGGCCCAGTGCATCCATCCGGTTCACCAGACGGTTCATTCCATCGTACTCATAGTTTGTAACTCCGCCCCTGGCATCCGTGACTTTTATTAAATTGTTATTCAGATCATAATCGTAGGACTGCTTTTTTCCATTAAAATCCAGATATTCCAGAATATTACCATGAGCGTCGTAGCCATAGCGTTCCGTATTCCCTCTTCTGGTAGTATAGGAAATCATCCGGCCCAGTACATCATAACCATAAGACTGCACGTTCCCCGCCGCGTCCTCTGCCTCTTCCATGCGGTTTAAGGCGTCATAGCGGAAGCTGCTGGTATAGCCCTTTGCATCCGTGACCCGGGTCAGGTTATAGTTCCGGTCATACTGATACGAAATTTCCCGGCTTCCCGGCGCCGTCTGCTTTTTCAAAGCTCCCGCCGGATCATATTCATAGGAAGTAATCTCACCGAGGGGATTTGCTTCTTCCACCAGCCGGCCGGCCAGGTCATACCGATACTGCCACTGATTGCCCAACGCATCTGTTTCCGCTGCCAGGCTGCCGTATGCGTCATACTGATACTTCCATTCCGAGCCGTCCGCCTGCGTCTGCTTTATCAGCCGTCCCATCGCGTCGTAGTCATACTGTTCCTTCCGCCCCATACTGTCCGAAGTTTCTGCCAGCCGCCCCATGGCGTCATAGGTAAAGGCCGCTTCATAGGACAGGGGTGTTAAAACTTTCACAATCCGTCCTTCCGCATCATAAGCATAGGTATAAGCGCCGCCGTCTGCCCCGGTCTGTTTTAAAAGGTTTCCTTTCAAATCATTTTCATAAGAAGTAATATTTCCTTTCGCATCCGTAACAGATGCCAAAGCATAACCTGGGTCATAGGTATAGGCAGTCTCCGCTCCCAGGGGGCTGATTTCCTTCACCAGGTTCCCCATGACGTCATATTCATAGTTTGTAACATTTCCGGCCTTGTCCTGATACTGCAGCAGATTTCCAACCGGATCATATACATATCGTTCCGCTTCCCCGGCCGCGTCGGCTGATGCAATCAGCCTGTCCAGAGCGTAGTATTCATAGGTCTGAACACCGCCGTTTCCGTCGGTTTGTGAAATCAGGTGATAGCCAGCGTCATACGTATACTCCGACGCAATTTCGTTTTCATCCGTACTCCTTATTACATGCCCTTCTTTGTCATAAACATATGATTTTTTTCCGGACAGAGGATCTGTTTCCGTTACCAGGCGGTTCAGCTTATCATAATCATAGGTATAGGTACGTTCCCCGTTTATCAGGATTTTTTCTACATTTCCAAGGGCGTCATAAGTAAATTCCGTCCGTACCCCTTCTTGGTTGATCTCCAGGACAGCCCGGTCTAAGGCGTCATATTCATAGGAAACAGAAGTCCCGTCCGGATAGATAATCCTGCAAAGCCTTCCCCGCAGGTCATATTCATACTGCGTCGTTTCCTGGACTCCGTTGGTTTCGCTGATGACATTTCCGGCTGCATCATAGGTATAACAGGCGCTGCCTCCCTCATTGTCTGTAATAGCCGTAACCCGTCCGTTCCCGTCATATGTATACTCGGTCTTAAGCCCATTGGGAGCGGTTTGGGAAACCAGACGGTTCCCGCTGTCATAACTATATGTCGTATGCGCTTCATCCGGGTAAATGTCCGAAATCCGGTTTCCGTTTCCGTCATAGCGGTAAGAAACAGTATTCCCATTAGCATCCGTGACAGATACAAGCCTGCCTGCTTTGTCATATGCATATCCCGTTATCTGGGCAAGCGCATCCGTAACGGATAAAAGATTTCCCTGACCGTCATAGGCCATTTCCGTTACATATCCCAGCCCGTCAATCATTCTGGTCAAATCCCCGGTACTGTTATAGGAATATTTGACGGTATTTCCGTTCCGGTCTGTTTCTGCCGTCAGGCGGCCGTTGGCGTCATAGGTAAAAGATGCTTCATTTCCTTTTGCATCTTCTGTGGCAACTCGGTTCCCGTCCAGGTCATAACGGTACCGGGTCGTATTTCCATTCTGATCCGTTTCTACGATTAACTGACCCGCGGCGTCATACTCATAAGTAATCGTTCCGCCTGCGGCATCCGTCATGGCTATCCTGCGGTTTTTATCGTCATATGCATAGTGGTAGCGGGCGCCGAGAGAATCCGATTCCGCCAGCAGATTCCCGTTGGCGTCATAGGAATAGCTTTTCTCCAGACCCAACACCGTAGTTTCCCGGATGACCCGGCCGTCCCGGTCGTAGGCAAGAGAAGCCCGGCCGCCGTCCCCATAGACCGCTTCCGTTAAATTCCCGTTTCCGTCATAGGTGTAGCTTCTGGATATTCCAAGCTGATTGGTTTCCGCCACTACCAAGCCTTTTACCGTATCATACTGATAGGTAATCGTTCCTCCGTTGGCATCCGTCTCCGAAATCATATTTCCAAGGGCGTCATAAGCATACCTGGTGCGATTCCCTTCCCCGTCGACAGCGGAAATCAAATTGCCTGCAGCATCATATTCATAAGTACTGACAGCGCCGTTGAAATCTACGGATTTTATTTTCCTTCCGTTGGCGTCATAGAAAAGCTCAGAGGTCTTCCCGTCCGGCAGGGTAAACCGTATGGGATTTCCATTATCGTCATAAGAACATGTGATTTTTCCACCCATGGCGTCGGTCTGGTGCAGCAGCTTTCCTGTTCCGTCATAAGTATACCGGGTACTGCCTCCGGCGGGCGAAATATGCTCCAGCAAATTTCCCTTGTTATCATACACGCTTTGTGTGGTCCGGCCAAGTTCATCCGTCTCCGCCACTAATAGATTCATTTCATTATAAGAAAATGTTTTCTCCGTACCATCTGAACATACAGTCCGAACCACAACCGGGCCGTCATATTCATATCGCTCGGCATTTCCGTTGGCATCCGTATACCGGATACGGCGGGAAAGCTCGTCGTAGCCGTATTGGAACGTATTCCCCTCCGGCGTAGTATAAGAAAGAAGGTTTCCTTTTTCATCATAGGTATAAGAACTGGTGTTCCCATTGTAGTCCGTCATCGTTACGGGAAGATTCTGCTCATTATAGGTACTGCTTTTTCCGGAACCGTCCGACCGGGCTTCCGCAAGAAGATTCCCGTTGCCGTCATAGGTATAGGCAGTCCTGTTCCCGCCGCGGTCTGTGGCGGAAGCCAGATGGTTTTGTGCATCATAGCTTTTGGTTTCCGCCGTACCGTCCGGATACGTCACGGAAAGGGTACGGTATTGGTCGTCATACCGATATACGGTTTCATAACCCAAATTGTCTACCGTGGTGGTGGTATGATCCCCATACCGGAAATAAGCTGTATTTCCGTTGGCATCTGTCTGTTCCGTTACTCTGCCCTGGCTGTCATAGCCGTTTTGGATCACTCTGATCCCGTTCTGGTCATGCCAGGAAACCATCCGGCCTTGGGAGTCATATTCATAAGTAATTACACCGCCGCACGCATCGGCATAGGAAATCAGATTCCCGGCTTCATCATAAGTATAAGACAAAACCGCTCCGTTGGGAAGCAGTATGGCAGTAATTCTGCCTTCTTCCCCGCAGGTAATCCCATAAACTTTTCCGCTGGGAGAAGTAATTGAGGACAAACAGAAGTTCTCGTCATAGGTCAGGCTCGTAACATGGCCCTGCCGGTCCGTAATATCCGAAAGAAGCCCGTAACCGTCAAAACCTCGCACCACCTGACTGCTGTCCGTAAGCTCATAACGGCTGACTGCCGGTTCCCCTGCTTCGTCTATAGAGGAAACCTCCCGTAAGGTATATTCATACCCTTCCGGCGCGTAATAACAACCGTCTTCCCCTTTGGTAAGCAAAAGGCTGCTCCCGTCTCCTCTGCGGTAGCTGATTACCCCTTCCTCTGCCAGGGCAAGGCTTTCTTCATATTCAAATCCCCATCCTTTTCCAAAAATAGAATTATCCCCTGCACCCTTGGAATTGTATACACGCGTAATGGCAAAGGCTCCGGAAAGGTCATTCAGCACCGCATCCTGGCTTTCCAGGTAAAAGTTCCCCGTATTCAGATTCACCGGCTCAAACCCGAATTCGCAATGAAGCCCTTGTCCCATTAGCGCCCGGTCAATCTCCGCTTTTTCGCTATCACTCAGTTCCCCTCTGGAATAGGGTTCGCTGGTCTTGGGATTTCGGATAAAAAGCGTACTGCCTTTTCCTACCAACGCACTTTTTATCCCATTATCCCGTTTCATAGTCTCCAGGGACACTCCATAATGGGCTGCAATCCGGGGCAGCGTATCATTCTGCTGTACCCGATAGATTAAAAAGCTGTCACTTGTTTTTTGTCCGGAGGAAGTCCCGTCTTTTTCCGCTGCTGCCAACAGGGTATAAACCGTATCATATGTGAGTCCCTCAAAAAGTCCGGTCTGCCAGTTGGATTCCTGCCCTTTATATTTTGTGCCTGTCGGGAATAAGGCTTCAAACTCCGTGCTGTCGGGAAACATGTACTGTCCCGCAGCCTCAGTGGTACTTATCCCCTGCTGCCCGGACAGCTGCCAGGTAACCTTTGCATGAGCCGATGCCAATCCGTCCGCAAATACGCCCAGCAGCGTCACCCTTCCGCCTGCCGCTTCCATGATTGGCCGCAGCTGCAAAGTCAGGTCTGCCAGAGGATATTCTTTCAAAGCCGGGTCATCCTCCGGCTGGTCCGGATTTTCCGGCTGGTCCGGGTCTTTGGGTTCTCCTTCCTGCCATTCCACAATCAGGCTCGGCCCATAAGAGCTGTTCCGATTATAAATGGCTTCACAATAACGCCGCTCGTTATCCGCATCCAGCAACAGTCCATGGCTGGCCGATTCCCCGTTTATCAGCTTTGTAATATAAGCCGTAATATCAAAGGTAAGCCATTCGCCATTTACTCCGCATGCGTCTGCAGCCCCCAGCCGTTCTCCGCACCCCGGCTGGCTGTTCCAGGTTAGGCTTGCAGCGTCCCAATCCTCCTCCACTGCATACAGGTTGATTTTCATTTCTCCATGGCTGTAATTTGTCATTTGGCAGAACTGGAGTTTGGCATTGGAAACCTCCGCGTTCTCCGCCGGCAGGGTCAGATCATATGCCAGATCCACATAAATACGGCTGCTTAGATATGGAGTTTCCCCGTTTGCCGTCCTGTGGGTCAAGCTTCCGTCGTCATACCCTACATAGGGCGTCGTTGTACCGCCCAAAACCGTATCCGGCAGCCCCTCCGCTACACAGTACAACTCCGGGTCACTGCCATTTAGATAGGTATGGGCCGGATCAATCCGCACCGGATAAGAACGTGCCGCATCCGTCAGCCATTGGGCATCCGGCGTTACCGTCACGATTGCTTTCCCTTCCAATACCTCCAGTCCCATGGTAAGTCCCGTTCCTACTTCTCCGGCCGCATCCTCCATCATAGGGGCTTCCAGCAGGAATATGGGTTCTCCGGCTTCATCCGACAGAAGAATACCGCCGCTCTCCTGGGGCTGGCTTGGAATTAACCCCTCCGCAAGCAGTTCATACTGATAAACACGTGTATCCGGTTCGTAAAGGATAATATCCTCTTTGACGCAATCGTCCAACACCGTATACTGTACGTCTATATGGGGAAATACCTCATTATAGCGTATCATATTTTCCTTCTGTACCGACTTTGAGTAGTCTCCGCTCACCGGAATCAGTTTTACCTGATATCCGTCACGGCTTATTGTAATTCCCTGTCCTTCCTGAAACTCTGACGGAATCTCTACCTGATAATCATTGGCGGTATTCTCATATACCGGCGTATCCTCTCCGGCATCCGCGGCCAACGTATTATCTGTCAGCTGTGGTTCTCCGGCTTCATCCAGAAATGTTTCCGAAACGCCAAAAACCGTACGGTAAGTCCCGTTCCCTAAATCATAGGTACAGCTGTTTTCATCATAAGATACCAGTGTTCCTTCCGGTTCCTCCTGTTTTGGCCCGTAGCTTTCCGGTTCCCGCAGGCTTCCTTCGGAGCCGTCTTCCGTATCAGATTCCACGGATTCTCCCTGCGAATCCGGTAACGCTTCATCCTGCTCGTGTTCACTGCTGTCCGTTGCTTCTTCCTGTGCAACATCCTGTTCCATAACAGGCTTTGGCGCTTCCATTAATTCCTGTTCCGGCGCCTGTAATGCCTCATTCAGTTCTTCCGCCGCATATGCCGCCAATACCTGGGCATCCGAAAGCAACATACCTGCTGTCAAAAAAACACATAACATCCTTCGTAAATTTTTCTTCACTCTTATCCTCCTCACCTATGATTTATTTTTATTTCAGCCGCAAAATATAGATCTAATTATATTTTTTCATAATTAAAACTATATAATAAAATTAGTATATATATTCCAAAAGGAAATTTCCATGTTCTTCTTGGAATATTTTTCCTCTTTTCCTTTTTTATCGGAAAAAGCACAAAGTTGCTGATCCAATGACTTTTTGCAAAAGCCTTTTTAATCAAGTTCACAGAAAATTTACATTTCAGGGCAAAAAAATAAGGCCG
>CAJUSQ010000105.1 GCA_910588885.1 uncultured Lachnospiraceae bacterium | reverse complement strand
AAAGTTGCCTTACGGCAAGAGGCCGGATTCTGGCCCCATTCCTGTATTGGCCTGTGGCCGTGCAGCACAGTGCACGGCCCAGAAGTGAACAGTAACTTGCGCTGCCGTCCAATCATCTTTTGTAAGCCGGAACCATTGATATTCTCTCGCAATTCAAGTATAATATAAACAATATAGCAGGAATTTCTACGATTTGAGTAAAACATGCTACGTTAAGCATATACAGCGGAAAGGATGAAAGATGGCAGACACCTATTTAGCACAGACAGTTGAAGCAGCACATAACTCAAGCTCCTATTGAAGACGATGACTCCATTGAGGAAATATATCTTGACAGAAATACCGTTTATGGAAATAGAAGAAATCCATATGACATAGACTTGATGCGGGGCATTATTATCAATGTAAGAAACGGGGAAACCATAAAAGATTCCCAAAACGTATTAATTTCCATGCTGGAAAAGCTACTGTCCAAGTCCAGCGTGGAGGAAAAGAAACGTATCCTTACAGAGAAATATGGAATGATAATGACCACCGAACTGGAAGGGAGGATGCATACTGTGTGCAATTGGTCCGAAGCGATTAAAGAAATGAGTTTTAAAGAAGGCATTGAAAAGGGCATTGAAAAAGAGCGGCTTAACGCTATTGAGCGGATGATTCAGGCTAATTTAACAAAGGCGCAAATCATATCCTGCGGTTATACGGAACAAGAGTTTGCAGAAGCGGAAAGTCTTTTATGTTCAAATGTATAGGAACCCGTAACTACATCGCAAAAAAACTACGGTTTGAAAACTGCTTTCCGGCAGATGTGAGTATCTCTTTCTAAAGAATATTAAGGATAAAATGACAAAAATATTAGAAATCTGCATATTTATCGCATACCCAAAAAGAACGATTCTGGCACATACATCCCAGAATCGTTCTTTTGAAGTTCTACATTTTTCTAATAATTTGATTGCTTCCTTTTTAGTCTGGTTCTCGGTATTTATCCAGAGATACTTTGACTGCTTTTATTACATCTTCTATTATATGCATATCCTGCATCGAACAGGAATCCAGTATTTCTTCCAATTCCCCTTTTATGGCTGTTTTGTCCTTTTGGGAAGTATCGTTGAGAAGTTCATCTGTCTGTACGCATAAAACTTTCGCAATATCCACAAAAACTGGCAGGCTTAATTTTGTGTTCCCTGTTTCAATATGGCTCATATGAGTTGTTGATATGCCCACTTTTTCTTTTTGTATATATTGAAATCTCTTTATTAAAATTGTTTCGTTTGGGGATTATTACCGAAGATGAATATAGGAAATATTAATCCGAAGTTATCAAAAAAGCTGATATGCTAAAGGAATCATGATGACTGTCAGCCCTGGGACTGCAGATAAAGCACTCGTAGAACCGTAGGCAAAGAAAAACTCCGGAATTGCTGTCTCTACCTGGCGTACCAAATATGCGGGATTTAAGGGAATTTGCAGAGGAAGAATCACATATGTACCCGTCAGAAATCGCTGGAAAAACGGGCAATTCAGTGCATTTCCAAAAAAGCCGCCGTATATTCCTGCAAATCCCGAAACACAAAATCCGGTTCCACCGGCTCCTCCAGCCTCCTTAATCCATATCCGCTTTCCAGCAGCACCGTAGTAAGCCCCGCCCTCTGTCCGCAGAGAATATCGGAAGCCCGGTCTCCCAGCATCCAGGAGCCTGCCCGGTCAATCCCAAACTCCCGGATTGCCTGCTCCACCATCCCGGTATTGGGCTTCCGGCATTCACAATGCTCTGCATATACGCCGGTTCCTTCCGGATGATGGGGACAATAATACAATGCGTCCAAGCCTGTTTCCTGAATCAGATAAGCATGGATCTCCCGTAACGTCTTTTCGGTCATCAGGCCCCGGGCCACTGCCGACTGGTTTGTGATGCAGATGGCCAGAAAGCCTTTCTGGTGAAACCGTGCAATGCAGGATGCGGTATAGGGGAAAATCTCCAGATCTTCCTTTCCGGTTACGTATCCCTTCTCCACACACAGTACCCCGTCTCTGTCTAAAAAAATTGCCGGACGTTTGTTCATTTTTCGGACTCCTTATTTCAGTATCGGAATGAATATACTCCTGACCGCTCTCTGCAACAGGCGAACTCCCCCTGCCGCCCTCTTATTATGGATTACTTTCCGCGAATAGTCAAGATGCCTTTTCTACTGTCTTTTCATTACAGCAGTTCTGCAATCCCTTTCGCAATACGTTCTGCTCCTTTCCCATCAATCACTGCTTTCCCTTTTTCTCCATATGTTTTCCTTAAAATAAAATCGTCTTTTAACTTTACGATCTCTTTCCTGATTTTTTCTGTAACGGCAAAAGGGTTTTTCCGGACATCCCCGGCATAATCTATGATGCCTTCCTTTGCAAACGCTTTTACCCCACAGGTTTGATTCTCTGCCATGACAAAAGCAATGGAAGGCACTCCGCAGGCACATAATTCCATTAACGTGGTTCCTCCTGCAGATACCGCGAGATCACAGCTTTTCATAATCCTGCAAACATCCGGAATGTCCTGATAAATTCGAACGGACGGATCTGCATCCTTTGTTTTCCTCAGAATTTCCAGATCCTGATAAAATCTCCCCACTACCACATGCTTCCGTATATTTCGTAAAAAAGAGAGTCCTTCCAGGATAGAAACAATCATATGGTAAGGGTCCGTACCTCCGGTGGTAATATAGATATTTTCCACCGTATCCTTGATCGGAATCCCCGGCCCGGAAAATTCCTCCCGCAAAGGCACAAACCGAATTCCAAACATATGTTTTTCATATCCCTTTTTATGTCTCCCATCTTCTGTTTCTTCTGTAGTTTTCCAGGGCTGCTCCGGGTTTCCTGCAGCAGCCATACGTTCCATCCCATAAGTATAATGAATGAACAAATGAACCGGATATTCAAAATGGCCCAAATCATCCAAATATACGGTTCTGCACACTTTTTTCAGCTCCTGCATATAAAAAAAAGTTATTTCATAGGAATCGACCAGCAGACAGGTAATGCGGTTCTCCAAAAGGATTCCGGTCAGCTCCGGCAATTCCGCCTCTTTTTCCCGATAAGAATGAGAAAGATGCAGACAGAAAAACCCGCTTTTCCTTACATAAGCTTCCGCCGCCTTTTCCGATAGCAGGAAGACGACTCTTTTTCCCAGCTTTTTCAACTGGCAGGCAATTGCCATACAACGCATCAGATGGCCCATTCCGATTTCCTCATTGGCGTCTGTCCGGATTCCGACGGCGTTCTTTTCCATAGTCCTCTTTCTCCCCCTCTGCTTTCCTCGCTTTCATACCCTTGCGCTCATACCTTTTTGGAAAAACATTCATAATAAGAAGAAAATCCGTTTTTTTGAAATACCGAACGGGAAACTTGATTCTGTGTCTTCACTTTGGCCGTTAAAATTTTCACATTCGGAAAATCCTTTCGCACCTGCTCGTTCAGCAGCGCAACCATAGCGGTCCCATGGCCCTGCCCACGATGAACCGTATCAACGCTATAGCTGATTTCTGCCTCATTTCCCGCCGCATTCACACGAATCTGCCCCACCGGGGTTTCCCCCTGCATATAAATGTACAATCCAATGGTATCACAGTGCAATGCATGTGCAAACCAGGCGCAATGCTCCTGATAGGGAATCTTTTTCATAGAAAATGCGTTTTTACGTACGGTTTCGTCATTTGCCCATCGAAAAAGTAAATCCTTATCCGCTTCGGTTGCTTTTCTTAAATAGGTATCCATTCCAAACCTCATTCCAAATATTCAACCATTTCCTTCTGTAACGGTGTTCCCCGGGACAAATCCTGCAACGCCCGCTGTCCTAAAACGGAATTGTAATATTTCGGCGGCATTCCGCAGGCGGGACGGATGATCCGAATATTTTCTTCCGTAAATACTTCTCCCGCTTTGATGTCCTTTACTGCAAATATGGACCGGCGAAACGCCAGATTGCTTTTTTCCTGCCGGGAAACGCCATAAGACACCGTCCCGATTGCTTTTTCTGCCTGACGGACCTGCTCGGCCATCTGCTTGAATTCCTCCGGTTCCATCGAAAAAGAAGCGTCCGGATTTTCGATCTTCCGGCTGATGCAAAAGTGCTTTTCAATTGCTCGGGCTCCCAACGCTGCGGCCGTAACGGCCCCCACCGTCCCCATCGAATGATCCGAAAGCCCCACCCATGCTGAAAAAGTTTTTTCCATATCTGTCATGGTTGCCAAATTCATTTCACTTGAAATTGCCGGATACGCGCTGGCGCATCGGAATAAAACAAGGTTCTGATTCCCCTGAGCCCTGACGGCGGCCACCGCTTCCGCAATTTCCTCTTTTGTCCCCATCCCGGTCGAAATCAGCATGGGCTTCCCCTTTGAGGCTGCATAGGCAATCAATGGCAGATCTACCAGTTCAAAGGATGCGATTTTATAAAAATCCAGATTCATTTCTTCCAGAAAATCCACCGCGCTTTTGTCAAACGGCGTAGATAAAAAGTCAATTCCGATTTTATCTGCCTCTGCTTTCAACTCCGGCTGCCACTCCCAGGGCGTATATGCCTTTTCATAAAGCTGGTATAAGGTTTCCCCCTTCCAGGTACCGGTTCCGATGTGAAAATATTCCCGGTCACACCGGATTGTCATAGTATCCGGCGTATAGGTCTGAATCTTCACGCAGTCTGCTCCCGACTCCTTCGCAGCATGTATAATTTCCTTGGCCCTCGCCAGGCTTCCGGCGTGATTTGCCGACATTTCCGCAATCAAATATACCGGCTGATGCTTGCCAATCACCGTTTTTCCATGAATCCGAATCTCCTGCACCCTACCCACCATTCCTTTCCCGCAGCTCCCGGTTCATATACCGGTACTTCCATTCCGCCAGTTCCCAGTCGCTTTCCCGGTCGATGTCCTGTACTTCCAGCTCCGACACCAAAAACGGAACCGTCTTATGAAATAAAATGTTCCGGTTTTCCAAAAACGCATCTGTCTTACACCAATAAAACTGTCCGCAGTCATGCAGGATTTCCGTCAAATCCTGTGAACGTGCACGTATGTACTCCGGATATGCCGGCGCCAGATAGCCCCCTTCTTTTATCATGCCCCTCTGAGGCGGGAAGGAAAAGGCCGTCATTGGCACTACATTACATACGTTTGCATCTGCCAGCAGACAATGGCTGTCCCTTAATTTTTCTGCCGTTACAAAAGGCGCCGTGGGATAAATACAGCAAAATTCCGTGAACTGTTTTCCGAGTTTTCGATACTCCCCTAAAACCTCCAGCAGAACATCTGCCGTATCCGCATAATCACCGGCATTTTTTTCACTTCTGAAAAATGGTATTTCCGCTCCGTAATTCCTGGCGATCCCCGCAATTTCTTCACTGTCCGTAGATACCATTACGGTTTCAAAAAGATTGCTGGCAAGAGCAGCCTGTATACTGTATGCAATGATCGGTTTTCCGCAAAAATCCCGGATGTTCTTTTTCGGTATTCTTTTCGACCCTCCCCGGGCGGTAATAATGGCAATTGCAGACATATGGATTCCCTACCTTCTATAATTTTCCACTACTTTTTTCACTGCATGGATGACATCCGAAACATCCTGATCCGTCATAGCCGGATAGAGGGGAATGCTCATAATTCCCTTATAGATCTCTTCTGCCCGGGGGCAAAGCCCCAATTCATATCCAAGCTTCCGATAATAAGGGAACCAGTATACCGGCACGTAATGAATCTGGCATTGTACGTTTTCCCCGGCCATTGCATCAAAAAACTCCCTCCGGCTGCAGCGCAGCTTTTCCAAATTCAGCCGAATGAGATACAGATGCCTGCAGGTATCGGATTCCGGAATTTCTTTCTGGAGAATTATCTCAGGCATATTGGAAAAGGCTTCCTCGTATTTCGTTACGATTTCCTTTCTTCCGGATACAAACCGATCCAGCTTTTTCATCTGGCTTACAATTAAGGCCGCCTGGAAATCCGTAATCCGATAGTTATAGCCTAAGGCAATCTGCTCATAATACCAGGGCCCTTCGTGGGGCGCTTCTTCCATCAACGCTTCCGAGTGGGTGATTCCATGGGTATGGGCAAGCACCAGCTTCCGGTACAGTTCTTCCCGATTCGTAAGAACCGCGCCGCCTTCCCCTCCCGTAATTGTCTTGACCGGATGAAAGCTGAATGTCGTCAAGTCCGCAAGGCTTCCGATCGGCGCCCCGTCATATTTGGTGCCAATCCCATGGGCTGCATCCTCGATAAAGATCAAGTTAAATTTTTCACAAATCTCACGGATTTCTTTATGAGAAACTGCCTGCCCCGAAAAGTCCACTGCAATGACTGCTTTTGTCCTGTCCGTAATATGGGCGCGGATGCTGTCGGGATCGATGTTATAGGTATCCGGACAAACGTCCGCAAATACCGGCTTTGCTCCGCAATATAAAATGCAGTTTGCACTTGCCGCAAATGTCAGCGGCGTAGTAATGACCTCATCCCCCGGCCCGATGCCTGCTGCAAGACATGCACAGTGAAGCGCCGCCGTCCCGTTTGAAACTGCCACCGCATATTTTGCCCCGGTATACGCTTCCAATGTCCGCTCCATCTCTTCCACTTTGGGCCCGCATGTAATAAAGCTGCTCCTTAAAACTTCCGCAACCGCTTCTATGTCATCTTCTTCGATCCACTGGCGTCCATAGTATATTTTTCCGGCCCGCACCGGATAGCCGCCGTTCAATGCCAATTTTTCCATTGCTCTTCCTCTAGCCCTTCTTCTCCAGCAAAAACCAGGTCACGTCATCCTTGGGAAAATAGGGATCCCTATGGTACTGGAATCCATAATCCACCAGGCTGCAATCAGGATACCGATCCATAAATTCTCCGGCAAAATCACGTTTAAATAATTTTTCCGTATGTCCCCGATAGGGGATCTCCACCGGAGTCGGGTTATAATACTCTGCGATGCAGATATATTTGCGTGAAGAATGGTACAGCTTTTCGTACACAACGGAAAGCTCCTTCGGATTAATATGAATCAGAACCCCGCAGATCAGCGCCATATCATAGACTTTGTCCGTCCGGTATTCCAGAATGGATTCCTCGAAAACCTCAATTCCATTTTCGAAAAACGGATCTTCCCTAAGCCTTGCCGCCGCTTGTTGATTAATTTCAATGGCCGCCGGCTTTATAGAAGGAAGCAATGTCCGGATCGCTTTTAAGTTGATTCCCACATTTGCACCGAATTCTATCACGCTTTCCATTCCTCTTGCCCTGTCCATGATCTTTGAAAAAAAGCCGATCGCAGACGCCAGGGCCTCTTTCGTACATTCGTTTCTTTCTATGTAGTGATTCCCGAACTCTCCGCTCCAAAATGCCTCCTGCTCTGTTTTATATCCCATCTTTTCTCTCCCTTTTCTATTCCGGATTCCTGTTTATTCTGCATTTCTATTTATTCTGCATTCTAATTTATTCCGCATTCCTATTTATTCTGTAAATTCATGCTGCACAGCCGTTCTTTCAGCTGCTTCACATCCAGCCATTCCCCATTTGTCCCGGAGCTGTATTCAAAGCCTTCCGCTACCTGTTTCCCTCCTGGCAGCACCCGGTTTTCCTCCCACCAGTTATAATGGGGATAAATAATAAAATGCTTTTCGTATTCGTAGGTCATAGCGGAATCCTCCCGGGTCACCATGATTTCATGGAGCTTCTCCCCTTCCCGGATTCCCACCTCTTTTTTCCGGGCCTTAGGAGCCATCGCTTCTGCCAGATCCGTAATCTTAAAAGAAGGGATTTTCGAAATAAAGGTTTCCCCTCCTCTGGCTTCCCCCAATGCTTTGATTACCAGCTGCACGCCCTCTTCCAGGCTGATCCAGAATCTTGTCATACGAAAATCCGTAATCGGAAGCGATGTTTCTCCTTGATCCAGCAGCTTTTGAAAAAACGGAATCACAGAGCCCCGGCTTCCGGCCACATTTCCATACCGGACAATGGAAAACCGCACGTCCTTTTCCCCGGAATAGGCGTTTGCGGCAATAAACAGCTTATCCGATACCAGCTTCGTCCCGCCATACAGATTCACAGGATTTACCGCTTTATCCGTTGACAATGCTACTACCCGCTTCACCCCGCGGTCTAAGGCTGCATCCACCAGATTCATTGCCCCGTTGATATTGGTTTTCACTGCTTCCATGGGGTTATACTCGCAGGCCGGAACCTGCTTCAGCGCCGCCGCGTGTACTACGTAGTCCACCCCGTCCAGCGCTCGGAACAAACGTTCTCTATCCCGTACATCCCCGATAAAAAAGCGCAGCTTTCCTTTATATTCCT
This sequence comes from uncultured Lachnospiraceae bacterium, assembly GCA_910588885.1. Taxonomy (GTDB): domain Bacteria; phylum Bacillota; class Clostridia; order Lachnospirales; family Lachnospiraceae; genus 14-2. The sequence continues at coordinate 1,719 of CAJUSQ010000105.1, read as the reverse complement.
GAAATTTCCCTGCCATTTGAAACTGTTTAAATTCATCCCTGGAATAAATAATGATTTTCCTTGGTTCATAGTGTTCCAGTACATATCTCGTAAACGCATTCCCGAAGGAGCCTGTGCCCCCGGTAACGAGTATTGTCTTATTATTTAGCATAAAGTCCCTCCCGTACAAAGAATCCAACTCCGGCCGGTCAATCAAGTGAACCGCCGGAATACAAAATTTCTGTCCGCTCTACCATCTGCTGTGCTAATTCCTGCATCAGCTTTGCACAATCTTCCAGAACTTCACTGTATGTAATTCCATGCTTTGTCGTCCGGAGAATCTCATTTTTTTCTTCCGTATCCTCCTGCCCGTAATAAAATTCCGTCTGTAGGATATACTCTGCCGTTCCCAGGGTTTCTTCCATTAACTGATAGCCGGAATATTCATAACATTTCTCTGTCAGTTTTTTCGTTTTTTTCAAAATTTTTTCATAACCCTGCCGGCTTCCTTTTCCGGATTTCTCCAGCTTCTCTATCCTCTGATATTCCTTCTTTAGCTGCTTTGCTAATTTTTCAAGCTCCTCAAACTGCTTTGGAACCTTCCGCAGGCTGTCATAAGCTTTTTCCCGCTCTTCCGGTGTGAACGCGGATTCCATGGTTTCGATCAGACCTGCAAAATCCGTTTCTTCTCCTACCCATTCATCCCGAGCCTCCTTCAGGGTCATAAGCTCTGTACCCTCAATATAAGCTCCTCCTTCGGTTGCATTGATTACCCGAAATTTTCCATGCTCTTTCGCACCTTTAATATAGTCTTCAAACCATTCCAGATATATTTTCAAATTTGACAAAGTAGGAATCGTATCCTGATAATTCCCCTTTACCCGGACCATATGTGCCGTTTCTTCCTCCGGCATTTTTTCCTGAAAGGTTCCGTCCGCATGGGATTTATTGTCCGTGTAAGCCAAATCCTGTCCTACAAGGATAACTGTTTCAAACCCCATTTTATAGAGCAGAGAAAAACCGCTGCATGCAACGGAGCCTCCAACCGCCACCCCCGGAAGCATTTTACCGTTTTCCAGATACAAATCCAGCGGAAGACGATATCCGTCAAAAAAGAAGATCTTTCTTCCTTTCTGCCGATCCAGCAATTTATATCTTGCCATGGAATTCGAAACAACCGGCAGTAATTCCGCCCCTTCCAGCAAATCCAGGGGCTTCCGGCCATCCAGCGTAACAAACACATCCGGGACAATTCCCCTTTTCAGCAAGGGCTTTACCGCCGTATCCACCGCCATCAGGAACAAATGGTTTTTCGCCCGCCGAAGCTCCTCGATATTTTTGTCCAAAGACGGGCCCGCAGATACCAAGACTGCCGCCCCTTTATAGGGAATCACCTTGGAAAGCTGCTTTGTATTGTAGCCTTCTGCAACATAAGGCAGATTAAACAGCACATTCTGGGCCGCATGTCCCTGCAGTAATCTCCTTGTATAAAAATTCACAAAGTAACCGTCTACATGCTTTGTGAGCTGCTTAATTTTTTCTTTTAAGTGATCTGGATAAGCCACCTTATAATTGGGGTGAACCTCTTCTATAAAAAATTCCAATGTTTCCAGAGCAAGCACACCCTGCACAATTGGAATAAATTCCGTTTCATTCAATCCTTCCACGACAAACGCGATGGGACGGTTCTTGATTTCCTCTGAAAAATCAATCTCGTTTAAAGCCGCTAAAAAAATTGCC
>CAJUSQ010000104.1 GCA_910588885.1 uncultured Lachnospiraceae bacterium | reverse complement strand
TGATTCCGGCGGCATCCAGTTTTTTCTTTATCTCTTTTAATTCCTCCCGGTAAATGCGTTCTGCATTGCAAGGCGGCCTTTTCGTATAGTCCAACGGCTCCCCTGGTACAATCAAATCCCTTAACACCTGGGCCGTTGTCTGTCCATATCTCCTAAACCTCCCGTAAATCAGATAATGCTTTTGCCAGGTAAACAGCTTAAAGCCCAATGCATCTTCTATCCTTTCTATGCACTTTTCCACTTCCGGGTCCCCAACTGCCGGGGCATAAATCCAATCCATATTCTTATCCATGTTAAGTTCCTTTTCATCCTCTCTTATAGTCATACTCACTAAACCATTTTATGGAATTAAAGATTTTCCTATTGTTTACCCACCGTTGAATAAGCCTTACCGTATCATTTCCCTTTGTAGCTTCCTTGTTGTAAATCATTACATAGGGGTTATATCCCAGGTCTCTTAATGTGTATATGCGTTCCAAATCCTGCTCTATTGTGGTGTTAAAATTTGTCAGCACATACACACTCATTTTCCTTTTATCCCACCCGGTAATTTCCTTAAATGCCTTTAGTTTTGGAACAATGATTTCTTTATCCTCGTAACGGTCCCAGGCAAAATGAACACTATCAACCTTTATTTTCCGTAACAGTTCCATTTTTTCATCCGTCAACATCCTGGCATCAATCCCCTGGTTTATGTTTACCGTTGCCCCACTATCAATAAGCTGCCATAATAAATTTTTCCAGTCCCTACACGCTATTACATTAGGGTCACATAAGACAATATTTTTCTGTCCTTTCCAAAACTCTGACAAATCCGCCACTTTTACAGAACACTTTCCCTCTTTCGCCGCCACATGGCAAAAATTACAACCTCTAGGGCATCCCCGTGTAAGGAATCCATATGCGGTATTTTTGCAAAGTTCCGGGTATAGTCCATAATCCGGGTAAGTATGTTCTATCTCATACGGCAATCCGGCATCCTTTTCTTTTCGGTAAACTTCTATTCCGTCTACTGTTTCTATGCAATATCCGCTTCCACCTTTTATCACCTGGTCCGCATCAATACAATATTGGTAATCCGGCGTAAATGAAAATACTTTGCTCATATATACCCGGTCCATGTGTCCAGAAAACAAAGGTTCGTACCATTCCACCATGTCCCCGTTCTGCTTATGCCAGGCAGCCAATTTCATAAGCGGAATGTTTGGGTAATTATGCCCATCAACGGCAATTAGCCCTATTTTCATATTGTTTTCACTTTCTGCCCTGCTGCCACCTGGCCTATAATGCTTTCTGTGCTACCTCTGCCCGGTAAGGCTCCCCACCACGTTTCAATTCATTGTAGATAGTTGCCCTATGCACTCCCACTTCATCCGCAATAGCAGAAACCTTTACCCCTGCTGCGTGCATCCTCTCAATGGTCTGGCGGTCCGTGAAGTTCAGCCGTCTATTTCCTTTCCTCATGCCCTTTTATCTCCTTTCTAGTTTTGGTGAAATAAAAAAAGAGTGCCCACAAGAGTTTTTTAATTCTCTTGTAGCACTCTCTTATTTTCTGTTAAAAATAAGATGCTTTAGAGTATATTTCCCTTGTCGCATCTTATTTTACAATGAACCCTTCATCACAGCAGAATAAATTTTTTCCATGTATACTGAATAAAAAACCAAAAGGAGATTTTCCATGGCCAAAAGAAAAGCGGTTGTCAGTATCCGGGAATGCGTTGCCTGCGGATGCTGCATAAAGGTCTGTCCGAGAAATGCGATATCCGCTCCGGATGGGATCTATGCCAACATTGACGAAAATTTATGTGTGGGGTGCGGAAAATGCGCACAAGAATGCCCCGCAAGCATCATCACATTGGAGGTGGCGGAGCAATGAAACGAAAAAAGAACTGGTATGATTTTCTTTGGATTGTATCACTTACTTATCTGATCCTGGGATTTTTCAATATCCTGTTTGCATGGCTGGGGCTTTTCTGCTTTTTTATTCCACTGTTCATTGCGATTCTGAAAGGCAACAAAGCCTACTGCAACAAATACTGCGGCAGAGGGCAGCTATTTTCCCTTGTGGGCGGCAGCTTCGGCCTGTCCCGGAAAAAAGATATTCCGAAATGGATGAAATCCGTCTATTTCCGATACGGATTTTTAATTTTCTTCTTTGTAATGTTCTTCCTTATGCTCTGGAATACCTGGCTGGTCTTTGCAGGAACCAGGGAGCTTGGTACGGCGGTAACCTTGCTTTGGTCTTTCAAGCTCCCGTGGCACTGGGCCTATCACGGCACCTTGTTTTCCGACGGCGTTGCCCAGTTCGCCTTTGGCTTCTACAGTGTCATGCTTACCTCCACCGTCCTGGGATTCCTTACCATGATTTTATTCAAGCCCCGTTCCTGGTGCGTCTACTGCCCCATGGGAACCATGACCCAGCTGATCTGCAAGGCAAAACGGTTAAAGCGTTAATTTACGAAGACGCTTCTTATCAAGAATCGTAACTCCCCCTCTGGAAACCTCCACGATTCCTTCTGCAGCAAAATATTTCAGCATCCTGGATACGACCTCACGGGCAGAGCCCATGTATTTGGCAATCTGCCCGTGTGTCAATTCAATGGTATCCTTTCCGGTCCGCGCCGATTCATCCGAAAGGAATATGGCCAGCCGTTTGTCCATGCTCATAAACAAAATCTGCTGCATAACCCACATCACATCCGAAAAACGGCTGACCGCCGTTTCCAGCGCAAAGATCCGGATATCCTGGTTCCGTTCCGAAACCGCTGCAAAAGCGGTCCCGCTGATTACGCAGCACTCGCTTTCCTCTTCCGCATCCACAAACACATCAAAGGTAATCGCATCCAGTACGCAGCAGGCGGACAGCACACACAAATCGCCTTTGTGCAGGCGGTAAAGCGTAATATCCTTTCCCTCTTCCGACATCATATAGAGCCGGAGGCTTCCCGAGCGGACCAGGATGACACCGGAACATTCGCTGCCATCGTGAATCGTCTTCCCCTTCGGATATGTAAGCCGCTCCGAATTCCGGCAGATCTCGTCCCTGTCCCCATCCGGTATTTTCCCCCAAAAGGGAAACGCTTCTTTATAAATATTTTCCAAACAGATTTCTTCCGAATCAATTGGTTCCAACTTTCTCACTGACATTCCTCCGCACAACGTTTCCGACACACCCGGATCCGTGTATCTCCCTCCCGGATCACAGCATGGCTCCTGCCCGGATCGCAGCTCCCCACCCGGGCCCGGTTCCTATTATACGGAAAAATCAGTTTTATTTCAAGGGCTCCCTTACGTCCGGGAAAAGCCTTTCGCTGCCCGAACCATAGCCAGCAGGTTTTCCGGCGGGATATCCGGGGTCACGCCATGGGAGGGGGAAAGGATGTAACCCCCGTCCTTCGCCAGGATTTCAAGGGTTTCACAGGTTTTCTCATAAACCTCTTGGGGCTTTGCAAAAGGCAGAAACTGCTGGGTACTGACGGCTCCGTAGAAGGTCAGGTCTTTCCCGTACTCTCTTTTTAATTTCTTCAAATCATAGATTTCCGGCTGTACCGTATTATAGACATCTACGCCCATCTCAATTAAGTCCGGCATCAAATCCCAGATGTCGCCGCAGCTGTGAACCACCACGTATTTTCCCTTCCGTTTTGCCTTTTGGATCAGCTGCTTCATGCCCGGTTTAATGAAATGACGCCAGCGGTCCGGCCCGGTGATGGTCCCCCGCTGCTGTCCCCAGTCGTCCCCGAAATAAACGGCGTCAAACTCCTCGTCCAGCACCGCATCCAAAAGCTTCTCGTGATGCTCCAGGATCTGTGCGAAAATTTCCTCCGCAAAAGCTTCGTCCACAATCATATCCGAAAGTATGTTCTCCATCCCCCGCAGGCTCCAGGCCCGTTCAAAATAGCACATGCCGATGCTGAACATGGTAAAAAACTCCGTATTCCGTTCTGCCAGGGTATGGCAGACCTCCTTTGCAAATTCATAATCCGGTTCCGGAAAGGTATACCCTGACAAATCCTCGGCATCCCAAAGAGGATATTGCACAATATGCCCCACGTCCCCTCCGTCATTGGAGGTATGCCAGGTAACGCCGAAAAAATCCTGCTCGTTTTCCGTCCCGTCCAAAAGGGGCCGGTTCTTTTTGTAACAGCCCCGGTACAAATGATTCTCCAGACATGCGTCGATATCCTGACATCCCTTGTATTCCCGCATCGCCTGGGCCGCCCCGGAAGTAAGCTCAAAGCTCCAGGGGACCAGATCCGTATTTTTATGGGCAATGGCCCCGTACACCCGTTCTTTTTTGGTCATGTTAGGCTCCTTTCATTTCCGGCTGTTTCCTGTCAACCGTTTTCTAATATCTGCACACTTCCATGCCAAGCATATGGGCCAGCATCTCCAGCTCCGGTACCACGTCCCCATAAATCACGGCAAAATGCGGTTCCCAGCCGTCTTTTACCGATTGATAAACGGCCTGCTTCGCGTCGGTTTCCGTTTGCACCACCAAAGATGTCCCGAAAAACTGTTTCGGCTTATCCGGCGCCTTCCCTTTCAGTAAGAAGAAACGGAAGCTGCCGTTTGGCTTGCGTCCCACCCGGAATACGGTGATTTCTTCACCAGGCCGGCAGCCAAATTCCAAAGTCGGGCCGATTTTCCGGTTGCAATGTACTCCGACACAGGCTCCCGTATCTTCCCGGGCCAGGGAACAGGCTGCCGTCCCGCAGTGCCAGTAGGTAATGGTATTCTCCGTTTCATCCATGGACACCGGATCTCCGAAAAATACGGGCTTTTTCGTCAGCTCCATGCCAAGATACATGCTAAGGGCCCCGTAAGCATCGGCTTCGCAGGCCGCGGCGGTCCCGGTGTCGTTAAGCATGGCAAGAACCGCACAGACCGGGGTTCCAAAGGCCGTAAAAAAGTCCGGCCAGCAGCGGGACGAAACGGCTCCGATCCCGTTTTCCTCCACATACTCCTGATAGGCTTTGTAAAGCCTTGCAAAATCCTCCACCCGTTCCTTTGGAATCTCCGAAAGCCCCTTCATGCACCGGGACGCTTTTTCCAGATAAGGACGGCATTCCTCCACGGAATAAGTTTTGGCCTTTTCGATCAGTTCCCGGGCTTCCAGGGAATCCAAGGTTACGCCAAAACGCTTCATCAAATCCAGATCCAAAGCCCGTCCAAACCCGAAGCCCTGGGGCGTATGCCCAATGGACGCCATTTTCAGCTGCGTCAGCTGTTTTTTCATCCGGGCTGCCCGAATGCAGGCATTTAAAGTCCGTCGCACTTCTTCCTCTGTCGGAGAACCGAACACATATTCGATCTCCCCTTCCCGAAATTCCTTGATTGCATTTGCCGCCGAATATGCCCCGGTCAGGGAATTCAGCCTTAGCCGTCCGCCGTCAATCACCGGTTCCCTTAGGGTCCACAGCAGAATGGGACAGGAAAACCGCTTCAATACCTGGCTGGCATAGGCGGCATTGGCAAAGGTAATATTTTGCAGGATCAGCAAATCCGGATGGAGCCGGTCTAAAAATGCATCCAGCTTTTCCAGGGACAGCAGCATTTCATCCGGACAGACCACCTGCTCCGTGATCTCCTTCAGGGTATGAACAGACGCTTCAAACTCCGCCTGGGCGCTTTCCAGATGGAAGGTGGGTACGCCAATGGGGAGATACGCCGCTTGAAATTCTTTCATTTGTTTTCCCTTTCTTAATATATTTTAATTTAAAAATTATTTTTATATAACATACCTATGAATTGTTTTGGGCAATTTCCGAAAAGCACTCCCGAAACCGGGATGCGGCCCGGTAAAATACCGGGATTTTTCCCAAGGGGCTTTCTACCAGATGCGTCCCGCCGCCGTAGGTTTTTTGGCTCCACAAGTGAATCCATTCATCCTCGGGCAGGTAAACCTCCCAGACCTCCTTTTTTTCCAGATACACGGGAGCCACCAGCAGATCCCGTCCCAGCAAATATTCCGTCTGGATTTCGTAGGCCCTTTCATCCTGTTCATAATGATAAAACAGGGGCCGCTGCACCGGGATGCCCCGTTTTGCATTTTCCGCCGCCAAAGCCTTCAGATATGGGGCAAGGGCTTTGTGAATCCGGGTCAGCCGTCCAAAGGCTTCCATTACGGCTTCGTCCTGGTAATACTGAAAATTCGTATCCGGCCGGTTTCCTTCATGGGTCCGCATCACCGGGGTAAAAGCCGCCAGCTCCGCCCAGCGCAGGAATACTTCTTTGGTCCTGACATTGTCATATAACGAGGTATAGCCGCCGATATCGCTGTGATGGAGCCCGTTTCCGATCATCCCGGCGCTTAGGGCTCCGCAGACCGTGGAAATCAGTCCGTCATGAATGGAAAAATCCACACATTGATCCCCGGCCCAAAGAAGGGGGCAGTAGCGTTGGCTTCCGGTTCCTCCTGCCCGCATGAAATACACAAGCTCTGACAGCGTACCCGTCTCTTTTAAGGCATCGTAATTGCATTTGGCCCAAAGAGCCGGCCAGTGATTATGCTCCAGCATAGGGGATTTTCCGTTAAATAAGGTCACGTCAGTGGGCAGGTATTCTCCGAAATCCGCCATCCATCCGGAAAGCCCGAAGCTGATCAGGTTCTTTTTGATGATCTCCTTAAACCAGTCATACGCCTCCGGATTCGTAAAATCCACAACGCCGCAGTCAAACTCCCCGAAATCCACCAGATATTCCCCGCCTGTTTCATCCGCTGCAAAATAACCCTTCTGTTTCCCTTCCCGGTACAACTCCGTATCCTTCACCAGATAGGGATTGATATAGCCCAGAAAACGGATGCCTGATTTTCGGAATTCTTCCATCTGCTTCGGCAGTCCGGGATACAGCTTCTCATCCCATTTCCATTCCCATTGAAGCCTTCTTCCGAAGGAGGTTTCCCGTTTCCCTTCCCAATCCTGGCACCAGACCCCGGCAACCTGAATCCCTTTTTCCAGGGATTTTTCCACCAGCTCCGTTACCCGTTTCGTTCCGCCCTGCAGCCCCAGTATCACCCCTTCGTAGATCCAGTCCGGAAGCGCTCCCTGCCTTCCCAAAAAAGCCGTCAGCTTTTCCGACAGGGCAGGGAAATCCTCCGCTTCCTGAATCCGGATTTCCTTCGGCACATCCCAGAACATCAGTTCGTGAAAATCCGTATGACGGAAATCAAAATCCGCATAGGCCGTGGTATCGGCATGGAGGTAATAGCGGCAGCCGGATACATAGGTCGGCTCCGGATAATTGGTATTGTAGTAATCCCCGCCGGACTTGCTGTCCACCTGGCAGCGCCAGGTCATATATGTATTTTTATCCCGTCCGACTCCGGGCTCCGAGGTCCATAAAGGGAAATGACGGCCTTTGAGATTGAAATAGGACATCTGCTCCCCGCAGCCATAGACCTTTTCCTTGGCCTCGCTTTGCACCCGCATCCAAAGACGGTTCAGTGGCAGCTCTGCCCCTTCTTCCGAATTTCCGGCAAATCCATGCCCGTTTCCTTCAGCCGGGCTTTCGGAAGAGCCCTTCCGGGGTTCCAGCCGGAGGATTACCGTGTCCTCCGTCACCGTCAGCTTCACGTTAAGCCGCCCCTCCAGGTGAAAGCAATGTTCTCCCGGACATGCCGTCTCAACCCGTTCCAGCTGCCTAAGGGGAATCCGCTCCAGGACATAATCCTCGATCTGAAAATTCCCCCGGTACATTTCCACCTGCTCCTCCCCATATCCGCCGTAGAACAACGGCTCTTTCGGCGTATGGGACAGCAGGGGAACCCCGTTTTGCAGAACGGTAAACCCGTTTTTACTTTCTCTGTATTCTATCATAAAAAATCACGGCTCCTTTAGCTGTTGGGCCCTTTGATACGATTTACGGCTCCTTTGGCAGATAGGAAATCCCATAGGCCCTCTCCATCTCTGCAATTGTTACAATCCGATGCTCCGCTGCCGATTTCTCCGCCGCAATCGCCACCATTGCGCTCTGCAGGCCGGTCCACACGTCCGTGTCCGGCCGCTTTCCTTCCCGGATGCACTGGGCCAGATCCTTCAGGGAAGGAAGGATATCCTCGCTGTGGGCTTCAAAATTATTCCTAAGATAGGTATAATGGTTTTCTCCCCGGGATTCCCGGTCCCAGACAAACAGCTCGTCATCCCGCAGCTCCATCCTGCCCTTATCCCCGAGAATCCCGAATTCCAGGGCATGCATATGCTTTTGTCCCTTTAATTCCGGAGCAAACATACACAGCGACAGGCTGGCCCGGATTCCGTTTTCATACTCCACGGTTACAAACGCCGAATCCAGCACATCCGTATCCGCATATTCCGTGGTATGATCCCCGGAAGCATAAACCTGCTTCGGCTTGGCTTTTGCCACCATATTAAATAAATCAAAATGGTGACAGTTTTTCTCCAGCAGCGTCCCGCCGGAATATGCCTTTTTCCGAATCCAGTCCGGAATCAAGCCCTCCTTTTTCAAAAAGGGATGACGGAATTCATGGCACCAGATCATTTTCGGACTGCCGATTTCTGCCAGATTATTTCTCATTTTGCAGATTGCATCCGCATACCGCAGTTCATATCCGACCTGCAGCACAAGGTCCGGCCGCTTTTCATGGGCCTGCAAAACGGCTTTCAGCCCTTCCATGGTGGTGGCCATGGGTTTTTCCAGACGTACATGCTTCCCGGCCTCTATGCAGGCCACCGTCAATTCCTCATGCAGATAATCCGGTGTCACAATGGCCGCCAGGGAAAAATCCTCTTTTTCCAAAAGCTCCCGATAGCTTTCGTAAATCCTTACCGGCTTTCCGGTTTCCCGGAAATAGTCTGAAATCCGCCGGATATTCGGCTCATATACCTCGCAGACCGCAACGATCTCATATTCCTCCAGGGGTTCAAAGCAATTCCGGATTTGGGAAAATCCCATCATCCCTGCGCCGATTACCGCCGTCTTTATTTTTTCCAACCGAATCTTCCTCCTTTTCTGCTGTGAAACTTTTAACGAAGGAATCTTCCTCCTTTTCTGCTGTGAAACTTTTAACGAAGCTGGCCTACCGGAGGCTCCGCCACATAGTCCGCAAGAATCAGCTTTGCATCCGGATGGTTCTGGAACAGGGAAGCCGGAACCCTGGAGGTCACTTCCCCGTGCAGGATCTTCCGCACGATTCCCTTCTGCCAGGTCCGGTTCAGGTAGAAGCGGATTTCTTTTGCGGACAAAATCTCCTTCATGCCGATGGTAATGCAGCGGGGCGGGATATAATCAATGTAGCCGTTGGCCGCGGTAATGGAATTAACGGTGCGGGTTTCCCGGGTCAGGCTTAAAATCCGGGTCTTATATTCTGCAAAAGCCTGTACCGGCACCTCTTCTTCCGGGGGCTCGTTAAAGGCAATATGCCCGTTGATGCCGATTCCGCCGTAAGCCACGTCCACGCCCCCGGCTTTCTGAATTAATTCCCAAATCTCCTCCTCCCGGCCCGGCTTCGGAAAAATCCGCTGATTCATGGGAATATTCAGTTCCTCGTCCATCCGGTCGTAAAATTCCCGATACATAAATCCCTCAAAGCTTAAGGGATGGGTGACCGGAATGGGAACATCCTTTTCGTCCAGATATTCGTCCATATTAAAAAACCACACGTTTTTCAGGCTGACCCGTTTCCGGTTGCACATTTTCGCCAGCTTCCGGTACTGGCCGACGGGCCCCACCGGAACGATAAACACGGTATTTTTCCCTTTTTCATTGTTGGCAAGAATATGCTCCAGCATATCCGTTGCCATATGGTAGTAAAGATCCTCTTCCGTGCCTGCAAGTTCCAATCCTATGGGGCTGCCTGCGCCCAGCTCTTCCTTTGTAATCTCTTCAAATTTTTTCATGGCCTTTTTCATCCCTTTTCATCCTTTTCCATTATTGTTTTTTGCAAATGTCCTCTTTCGTCCAATAAATTAAAATGGGCCGCATACCCCTTTTTGATATGGCCCCTGTCTTTGAGCCCCAGCAGCTTTGCCGGAGCCGAAGAAGCCATGTAACTGGCCTGGGCCAGAGGGATTCCGGCCAAAACCAGGGTTTCCACCATTTTGCAAACCGGCGTCACGCTTCCGCCGTATACCTGTTCCGACTCCACTACGGCGATGCCGTCCTTTACCTGAACCAAAACCCCGGAATTTTTATCCCCCAGATAAAATTCCCCCTCTCCAAGCCCGGTGGCCCGAATGGAATCCGA
>CAJUSQ010000103.1 GCA_910588885.1 uncultured Lachnospiraceae bacterium | reverse complement strand
CGGGCATCCCCTTCCCGGCCAATCCTCTTCACAATCGTGGGGGCAATGTCGTAATAATGGCGAATCAAAGCTTCCCCGTCCGGCTGCTTCATCAGATAGCCGTCCCGGTACTCCCGCAGCAAGTTCAGCTCGTAGCAGTCGTCGGGCTTGCCCTGGCTTTCGCAGACTGCCGTGGTAATGTAGCAGAACCGCCGCTTAAAACCGCCGTTGATGGTTTCAAAATCCGCCGGTTTCAGATTCGTCTTGGGGAACCGCTCCTTCCACTGGCGCAAAAGCTCCTCCACCAGGGGCCGGCCGGAGGATTTGTTGCAATCCATCAGGGCCGGGTTCACATAGACCACCAGGCACATGTTGAAATTCATCATGGCATCCTCCTGCCCCCGCTTCCCCTTCTTCCGGTCCAGCTGCTCCTGCACTTTTTCCATAAGGCCAAACACCAGTTCTTTCAGCAGGGATTCCCTGTCCTCCGAAAGGCGATAGGCATCCTCAATGGCCTGCAAAGCCTTTGCCTGTGCTTCCTCATAGGCCCGGAAGCTGGCTTCATACATGGATTTCTTAAAATCCTTCAAGGGGTCCTTCACGGAAAACAAAAGCTCCGAGAATTGCTCCTGTGCGGCCTTTAACGCTTCCGCGGCCTTTTGGCGCTCTTCTGGCGAAAGGTGCCGTTTTTCTTCCTCGGCCGCTTTCACGTCCATTTCCCTGCCGCAGTACATACAGATAATCTTCTCATGCCCTTTGGGGATCTGAAGCTCCCCCTGACAGTTCGGACATGTTCCTGTTATAAACTCCAATTCGATTCCTCCCGCTGTCGCCGCCCGAAATAAAAAATTTTCAAAAAATACGGCGTTCACAAAAGGAGCTGGCCAGCCGAATTCTGCGCTCCCCGGATACCGCAGCCGGACAGTACACCTGTGTGACGCCCCGGCCGCTCAATACCCGGCAAATCCGTTCCGGTCTGCCAACCCCTTTTCTATTCATCCCAATTGTGGTAAACTGCCTGGACATCGTCCTCTTCGTCCAGCAGATCCAACGTTTTCTGCAGATTCTTCACCGCTTCCTCGTCCGTAAGCTCCACCCAGTTCTGGGGGATCATGGTCACCTCCGCCGAAGCCATGGGAATCCCCGCATCTTCTAATTTCTGGCGCACTTCACTAAAGGCATCAGGATCGGTAATGATCTCAAAGCTGTCCTCTTCTTCGGAAAAATCCTCCGCACCCGCATCCAATGCCGTCATCATCAAATCATCCGCATCCAGTTCACAGTCTTCCTTATCAATGATAATCTGGCCTTTTTTATCAAACATATATGATACGCAGCCAGGCGTACCTACATTGCCCTTTCCCTTGGTAAAGGCGCTTCGGACGTTGGCTGCCGTCCGGTTCTTATTGTCGGTCAGCGCATCCACGATAATGGCAATCCCGTTCGGCCCATAGCCTTCATAGGAAACATATTCGTAATTCACGGCCGACGCATCCCCTGCCGCCTTCTTAATCCCCCGGTCAATGGTGTCATTCGGCATATTGTTCGCCTTGGCCTTGGCAATGACATCGCGCAGCTTGCTGTTGTTGGCCGGATCCGGCCCGCCCTCTTTCACGGCTACCGCCAATTCTCTCCCGATTATTGTAAAAATTTTTCCTTTTGCCGCATCGTTCTTTTCTTTCTTATGCTTGATGTTGGCAAATTTGGAATGTCCTGACATATTAATTTCCTCTTTTCTGTATCGTCCTGGTCAGCGCAGACAACAAAAGCGCTGGCCGCGTGTATATTTATTCTATCATGGATTAGGTATCCTGACAAGTGAAATCCTCTGCTTTTCCTTCTCCGGAAAGCAACGCTTATATGCTTTCCGCTGCTTCGCTGTCTTCCGTCTCTTCCTCTGCTGCCCCGGCTTCTTCCGGCGCAGGGATTACCTTCACGGTCTGGATCATTTTATTTTCCACAAAAAGCGCCTGGAACAGATAGCCCCGGTCCTTGACCTCGAAAACCTCATGGTCTTTCGGAATCTTGTCAATGAGGGAAATCAGGTAGCCGTTCAGCGTATCGTAATCCTCCAGCTCCTGATATTCCAGGCCCAAAATCTCGCATACTTCATCCAGAGGCGCCATTCCCTTCATCAGGAAGCTGCCGTCCCCCTGTTCCACGATGGTCGTATCTTCTTCGTCGTATTCATCCAGGATATTTCCCACGATTTCCTCCAAAATATCCTCCATGGCCACCAGCCCGGCCGTCTGCCCGTATTCATCCACAACGATCACCATATGGATCTTCTTGGACTGCATGGACTGGAACAGGCTGTTGATATTCCTGGTTTCGGGAATAAAGCTGACCTCCCGCACCAGGCCCGGGATCTCCAGGATCCCCTTTCCCAGGAGCCTGCGGTCCCGGCTTTGTATCATGGCATCCTTAATATGTACAACCCCTACAATGTTATCGATTTCCTCCTGATAGACCGGAAATCTGGAATTGTTCTTCTCCAGCATAAATTCCATGGCCTCCGTCAGCTTCAGGCTTCCGTCCACGGCCACCATATTCTTCCGGTGGGTCATAATATCCTTCGCTTCTTTATCGCCGAATTCAAAAATCTTGTGAATCATCTGCGCTTCACTGGCCATCAGGACCCCTTGCTCGTGGCCCTCATTTACCATGGAAATGATCTCTTCCTCCGTCACGTCGTCCAGATTCTCATGGGGATCCATACCGAAAATACGGACGGCCAGATTTGACAGGCAGTCCGCCAGAAACCCGAAGGGCGCAAACACAGCCAAAAGCCCCCGCATAATCCCGGCCAGCCGGTAGGCCCAGCTCTCAGCCTTTCTTGCGGCAATCTTCTGTGGGGCCAAAATGCCCAAAGACACCAATAAAAATACGGCCGCCACCGTAATCAGGGCATAACAGGCCGCAAACACCCACAGGGACTGTTCTCCGGCCAGCAGCACTTTAGCCAGCATTCTTCCGTACAGCCGGCTCTGATAAATGCCCACAATGACGCTGATCAAAGTAATCATGAACTGAAGGGCCGGAAGCGTACGGCTGCCGTCATTTTTGATCTGCAAAAGCCATATCGAACGTTTGTTCCCTTCTTCCGCCTTTTTTTCCAGGCTGCCGCCGTTCAAATTGTCTACTGCCGCCAGAAACCCGTGTAAAATCATATCTACCGCCAGAAGCAGTAAAAACACAACGAGACCAATCAGCGGACTATCACTTTCTTCCATTTCGTGCAACAACTCCTTTTTCTTTGGCACATCCTGCCATTTGTATAAACACTTGAAATATACCATGCGCAGAAAGATTCGTCAAGCTTATGTAAGTAATTCCAGACTGATTTCCAAAGCTTTGTCAACTTTCCGCAAAATTTCCGTATCCAAATGGCATACCTTATCTTTTAGCCGTACCTTGTCAATGGTACGCAGCTGTTCCAGTAAAACCACGGAATCCTTCACCAGGTCATAATGCTTAGAATCCAGCTCCACATGGGTGGGGAGCTTCGCTTTGTTCATTTTCGAGGTAATCGCCGCGCAAATCACCGTAGGGCTGTGGCGGTTCCCGATATCATTCTGTATAATCAGCACCGGGCGGATGCCGCCTTGTTCCGAGCCGACCACCGGGCGCAAATCTGCATAGTAAATATCTCCTCTTCGAATCATCATCGTATCACACTCCAAAATCCATAGGTTTTCTCCGGCCTTTACATAAGCCGTTCGCTCCCGCGCCGCCTTTTATGCTTTCGGACCTTAGTTCAAAAGCGGCCGCGCCGGGCTTTGTTATTCCTATTATTCCCAATTTTCCCGCGTGTATTCCATGATTCTGATTTTCTCCGAAACGCCTTTCCCGTTTCCCTGCCGAAACGCTCCCGGCTTTTGCCGCTTTCCCGCCACCTGCGGAAATGTTCCCGGCTTTCTGCTGCCTTTCCCGGCTATTCCCCGAAGCAGTCCCGGCTTCCGGTTATCTCCCCGTCTTTGAAGTAGACCCGCGGAATGCGCTTATTCAGGCAGCAGGCCAGCTCGTAATTGAAGCGGCCGGACAGCTCCCCCAGCTCCTCCATGGTAATGGCTTCCTCCCCGCTTGCCCCGATTAAAACTACTTCGTCCCCTTCGGCGGCTTCGGGGATCTCCGTTACATCCGCCATAAACTGGTCCATGCAGATGCGGCCGCAGATGGGCGCACGCTTTCCGTGAATCAAAACGGATCCTTTGTTGGACAGGCTTCTGGGATAACCGTCCCCGTAGCCTACGGGAATCGTGGCGATCCGGGAAGGCCGTTTTACCGTATAGGTAGCGCCGTAGCTGATGGACCTGCCTGCCTCCAGCTCCTTTAAAAAGACGATCCGGCTCTTTAAGGATAAGGCAGGGTGCAGCTTCATCCGGCCCTTTTGTACCTCATCGGAGGGCCACAGGCCATACAGGCTGATGCCGGCCCGCACCAGATCCAGGTTCGCTTCCGGCAAATCAATAATGCCCGCACTGTTGGAACTATGGCAAACCTTCGGTGAAACGCCTCTGCTCTGCAGCTTTTCTTTCATTTTCAGAAAGCTTTGAAGCTGTTCCTGCGCCATGGCCTTATCCGCTGCGTCCGCTTTTGCAAAATGTGTAAAAACCCCTTCTACTATGATATGAGGCAGGGCGTTTATGCGTACTATGTCCTCTGCCGCTTCTTCCGAAAGGGGAAACCCCAGGCGGCTTAACCCGGTATCAATTTTAATATGAACCGGGAGCAGCCCCCCGGTCTCTCTCATTGCTTCTTCCATCCTCAGGGCCATATCCAGGGAATATACGGTAGGCCGCATCCCTTGTTTTTCCAAATACGGAAACTGCTCCGGGAAAGTGGCTCCCAGCACCAGGATAGGCTTGAAAATCTTATGCCTGCGCAAAACCAGCCCTTCTTCCGCGGTAGCCACCGCATAGCCCCAGACAAAGGAAAGCTTCTCCAGTTCCTTCGCAATGGGAACCGCCCCATGGCCATAGCCGTCGGTTTTAATGACGGCCATGATTTTGGTATCGGTCCCGATCCCTTTTTTCATTTCTGTTACATTATGAATCACGGCATCCAAATCCACTGCCGCATAAGCTCTGCTGTAGGTATCCATTACATGATTCCTTTCTGAATTCGGCCCTCCGGGCCCCGGGTCACCCGACGGATCCCCTCTATAATATCCGTTGCCAGCATACCGTAGCAGCCGGTTTCCTCCCGTATCGCATCTCCGGCCAGCCCATGAAGGAACACGCCCAGCGGCGCCGCTTCCTCCATTGCCATCCCCTGGGCAATCAGCCCCGCCAGCACTCCCGTCAGCACATCCCCGGCCCCGGCCGTTGCCATCCCCTGGTTTCCGCTGGTATTGATATAATAGCGGCCCTCCGGCAGCGCCGTCACCGTCCGGGCATCCTTGCAGATGCAGATTACATTGTGTTCTTTTGCATAGTTTCTTGCAATACTTGTAATATTTTGACGGATTTCCTGCACTTTCTGGCCGGTCAGCCGTCCCATTTCACCCAAATGAGGCGTTATAATCGCCTTGCCGGAAGCTTTTTCCAGAATCTTAGGATCCTCTGCCATCAAATTCAATGCATCCGCATCCAGAATGACCGGGACAGAGGCCATCGTTAAAGCTTCTTTTACAATTCGTCCCGCAGTCCCTTCCGTACCAAGGCCCGGGCCGAGCACTACGGCATCCGCCCAGCGAAGGCTTTTCTCCAATTTCACGGAAAAACCGTCCGCCCCGGCTTCCTCCCGGCCCCGGGATTCCGAAATGCCGCCCGTTCCAAGCTCCTCCCGGCTCCAGGTTTCCAAAATAGCTTCCGGAAACTGTTGCTGCAGGATTACCCGGTTGGAATCCTCCGTGAAAATTTTCACAAGGCCGCATCCGGTCACCGCCGCCGCTTTCCCGCTGAAAAAGGCGGCTCCCGACATGTTGCGTTTCCCGGCAATCACCAGGACATGCCCGAAGGTCCCTTTGTTGGAGCAGGGCTTCCGTTCCGGCAGCCGGGAAAGATCCGCCCTTTCCGGGGCATAGGCCAGGGGCTGTTTCAAAAGCCAGCTGCTTTCGTCAATCCCAATGTCCTTTACCACCACGTCCCCGGCATATTCCAGGCCCGGATGCAGCAAAAGCCCCGTCTTGACGTAGGCAAAGGTCACGGTCAGATCTGCCCGAAAGCCGCAGCCCAAAACCTGGCCGTTGTCGCCGCTGATGCCGGAGGGGATGTCGATGGCCAGCTTATAGCCGGAGCATTCGTTTAACGCTTCCAGCCATTCCCGGAACCTTCCCGTCACCTCCCGGGCCAGCCCGATCCCGAAAAGGGCATCAATCACCAGGGTGTAATCCTGCCGGGGCAACTTTGTTGTCACGGGAATCCCATACTTCCGTACAATTTCGAACTGGTGTTTTGTTTCTTCCGAAGCCTTCTCCTCCTTCCAGTCCAGAAGGATCGTAACCCCTGCCCCCGCCTGGTGGAGGAGCCGGGCAACGGCCAGCCCGTCCCCGCCGTTGTTTCCAAGGCCGCAGGCTACCAGGACTTTCGAACAGTCCAGGCCGCGGTTTTTAATTTCCTCCCATACCCCCAAAGCCGCCCGCTCCATCAGCACCAGGGAGGGCATTTGAAAATGGGTGATGGTATTGTGGTCGCACTCCTTCATTTCCCGGCTGTTTACCAAAATCTGCATTCCGTTTCTCCTCTCTGCCATGAACCCGCCAAAGTATGGAACCGCTGGGGGCGTATCCCAAGCCCGATCCTCCCGTCCGTTTCTCCGAAAAAGGAAAAAGACCTCCCTGTGTCTTACAGAGCTGTCTCTCTCCCCGCGAAAAGGCCAAACTGCGTGGGATCTATGCGCCTGCTGTTCTCCCGGCTTTTTCCCAGCGTTAAGTCTCTTCTTCCTCTGATTCATACTTCAAATCAAACACATCTACCACCTGCGGCCCAAAAATATCATGCATATACGAATAGATCTCTTTATTCTTGATCTCCGCATTCTGCTTCTTTATGATCTGCTTCTTCAACTCGATCCGGATATTCTTGATCCATTCGCCGATCTCGTCGATATCCCTGGTATTGATCCGAAGCTTCTGATAGAAAAAAGAAACCGTTTCCTGCATCAGGGCGTCATTGGCTTCCTTAATCTCCTTCGGCACCTCCAAAAGTGCATCCTCGCAGTCTTCCATCTTCTGGTTAATTTCATCAATCAGACGACGGTCCTCCGAAAGCTTCTTGGAACTTCCCCGGTTCTCTCCTTCCTCGGCTCCGTCCATATTTTCTACGATATTCTTCATTAATGTGGATTTCAGCTTCTTATACTCCTTCAAATCCTGGGTCAAACGGCCCTGGCGGGCTAACAGCTCCCCCACCTTTTTTTCCAGGGCCTGGATATGGTCCGGCTTGCCGATTCCGGCAAAAAGATGGTGCCACTTCTGATCCAGGACTAAAATCGGAATCTTCCGATTCTTCAAATGCGCTAAAAAATCCACGTCCGTTCGGGTTTCCTTTATGCTGTAACCCATTCTTCCATCACTTCTTCTCCGTGTCGTTTTCCTTTTTTACTATGTTATAGGACAGCTGCATCAGGCTGTCGGAAAGATGTACGTTCTCTACCACCACATGCTCCGGAAGCTCCAGATCCAAATGGGCAAAATTCCAGATGGCGTCAATGCCAAGTTCTACCAGCTGCTTTGCAACCGCTTCCGCCTGCTCCTTGGGCATGGTCAGCGCCGCAATATCCACCCGGTTCTCCTGCACAAATTCCGGAAGCTCCTCCATCATGCGCACCTCAATGCCCCGGACCGAAACGCCCTTCAGGGCCGGATTCACATCGAACAATCCGGTAATCATAAAACCACGTTTTTCAAATTTTACATAATTGGCAAGGGCCTGGCCTAAATTTCCGGCTCCTACCACAATGATATTGTGCTGGTGATCCAATCCCAAAATCTTGCCAATTTCATCGTATAAGTACTTTACGTTATAGCCATATCCCTGCTGTCCGAAGCCGCCAAAGTTATTTAAGTCCTGCCGGATCTGCGATGCCGTCACCTTCATGCGGGAGCTCAACTCATTGGATGAAATCCGGTCTACCCCTGCATCCAGAAGCTCTCCCAGGTACCGGTAATACCTTGGCATTCTCCGAATGACTGCTTGCGATATTTCCTTATCCATTATTCTTCCTCCTCTGCGTAAACGCTCTCTTTCATTATATAGAATCTTCCCCGGTCTGTCAATGTGTCAAAATTTTAACAGATTGCAATTCATAACATAGGGTTATTGTTCACTGGTAAAAAGAGCTGCAATGTAACGGAACACAGATACGGGTGCGCCGCCGGGTGCGCGGGCAAAACAACTATCACAATTCCGAAAGGGACAATTCCTCCCAGGCTTCATATAGCTGTTCCAGGTTTTGCTTTATGGCGTCGTATTCCTGCTGCAATTCCCCGAGGAGCGCCGAATTGGTGGCGTTCTTCGGATCCTGGAACGCCTCCTCCACCTGGGAAAGCCGGGTTTCCGCCGCTTCAATCTCGTTTTCCGTCTTTTTCAGGTCGTTTTCCCGCTTCCGCTTCCGGGCCTGTTCCTCCTTCTGCTGCTTCCAGTCCAGCTTTCCGCCGCTCTCAGGAGGCTGCATCTGCTCCTTTGCCTGTTCCGGCTGCTTCTTCACATAGACCTCCGTCAATTCCCGGCATTTTTCCAGGTAATAATCGTAATTGCCCAGATAATTGACCAGGGTCTCTCCGGTCAGGTTCAGGATGCGGGTGGCGGTTTTGTTAATAAAATAACGATCATGGGACACAAACAGCACGGTCCCGGTGTAGCTGCACAGGGCATGTTCCAAAATTTCCTTGGAGGTAATATCCAGATGGTTGGTGGGCTCGTCCAGAATCAGGAGATTGGCTTCCGAAAGCATCAGCTTTGCCAGGGACACCCGGCCCCGCTCACCGCCGCTTAAATCCCCGATCCGCTTAAACACCTCTTCCCCGGTAAATAAAAACGCCGCCAGCACATTCCGGATCTCCGTATTGGTAAGGCTGGGATAGGCGTCGGAAATTTCCTCTACCAATGTCTTCTCCATATGCAAAACCTGATGCTCCTGGTCGTAATAGCCCACATGGACATTGGCTCCCAGCGTTACTTTCCCGGCATCCGCCGAAACCATCTCATTGATAATCTTCAGGATCGTGGTCTTACCGGTCCCGTTGTCCCCGATCAATGCCACCCGTTCCCCCCGCTTCAATTCGAAATCCAGTCCGGAAAAAAGCGGCTGGCCCGGATAGGCTTTTGCAAGCCCTTCCACCCTCAGCACGTCGTTTCCGCTGGCAATCCTGGGGGAAAGGGACAGCTTAATATCGGTATTTTCCTCGGTGGGCTTCTCCAGCCGCTCCACCTTCTCCAGCATCTTCTCCCGGGACTCCGCCCGTTTGATGGATTTCTCCCGGTTAAAGGAACGAAGCTTTGCAATGACTTCCTCCTGATGCTTAATCTCCCGCTGCTGGTTATAATACTGTTTTAACAAATCCTCCCTAAGCTTGGCCCGCTTCCCGGCATAAGCCGTATAATTCCCGTCGTAAACGGTGATTTTCGTCCGGTCCAGCTCAACCACCTTGGTCACGACCCGGTCCAGGAAATACCGGTCATGGGCCACAATCAAAACGGTTCCCCGGTAATTGGACAAAAAGCCCTCCAGCCAGCCAATGGAACCGATATCCAAATGGTTGGTGGGCTCGTCCAAAAGGATAATATCGGGCTTTGTCACCAGCAGCTTTGCCAGGCACACACGGGTGCGTTGTCCACCGGACAGTTCCTGCATCCCCTTGGAAAATTCTTCCTCGGCAAAGCCCAGGCCCTTCAGCACCCCGGAAATCTCGCTTTTGTAGGTATAGCCGTCCAGCTGCTCAAATTCATGGTGCAGTTTATTATAGGAATCCATAAAAGCTTCCAGGTCTTTGGCCGGAACCTGGTCCATCTCCCTTTCCATGGCGCGCAGACGCCCTTCCAGGGAAATCACATATTCCTTAGCCGAAAGCACCTCCTCATAGATCGTGTGATTTCCGGAAATGTCCGGATTCTGGGGCAAATAGCCAAGGGTCTTCCCTTTGGCTACTATGACTTCCCCGGCGTCCGGGGAAAGCTCCTGCATGATAATCCGAAGAAGCGTGGTTTTCCCGGCGCCGTTGATCCCCACAATGGCGGCTTTTTCATTGGCCTCCACATGAAAAGATGCATTTTTAATAATTTCATCCGTACCGAAGGCTTTACATATATTCTGACATGCTAAAACCATAATGTTCTCCTAATTCGTACTTTAAAGAAGCCCCTCCAATGTCGTACGCACCGCTTTGATAAAATCCTGGCTGTTCAAAACCACCGGGTTCGAAAGGGAGGTAATCAGGGCCAAATCCTTGGTCATTTTTCCGGATTCAATGGTAG
>CAJUSQ010000102.1 GCA_910588885.1 uncultured Lachnospiraceae bacterium | reverse complement strand
CGTCCGAAGGTCGGCCGCTTCCTCTCCGTCTGCTTCCTCCGTAAAAAGGATCCCCTTCACCTTATATGTTCTCGGCAGGCACACCAGCTCGCACCGGACCCTTGCCCGTTTGCGGATCCGGAAAAAAAGCAGGAAATCGGACAGCCGGATTTTTTCACAGGAAATCTGCCAGACCCCGCAGGAAAACTCCCGCAAAAGATACAGCGAGGAAACTCCCTTCCGGACCGCCTGGGAAAACCGGGCCTCCTGCCGTTCCCCGGTCGTAAGGTTTTTGGCCTGCAGGCAAAGCGTTAGCTTCCGGATTGGGAAACAAACGTTTTTTATCCGCAGGGCCAGATCCCCGGCCTTCTGCCCCTCTTCCATATAAAAGCGATCCTGTAAAAAAGAAAGGCGCAAGAAAGCCCGCTGCACCGTCAGAATCAAAAGAAGCAGCAGCGGAAAAAGCTCCACCCCCGCAAGAAAAATCAAAGAAGACCGATTATATATGATCCCCATATATACCGTTGCCAACACCGCTGCCAAATAGCACAATCCCTTTCCCATCTTCTGCTCCTCTTCACAGAAACAAACTTCTATCCTCTTCTGCCCCTTTTCGCAGAAACAACCCTTCTGTCCTCTTCCGCCATCTTCACAGAAACACCCCTTCTATCCTCTTCTGCCCCTCTTCAGGGAGGGCCGCTTCTCTTCCTTCAGAATCGCTTCCAATACCTGCTGCCGGGTCATCCCGCTAAGCCTTGCCTTACCGCTTAACTGGATTCGATGCTCCATCACCGGAAAGCACATGTCCGCCACATCCTCCGGGACCACAAATTCCCGCTGCCTGAGAAACGCCAGGGCCTTCGCCATTTTCACCAGGCAGATCGTCCCTCTCGGGCTCACGCCCAGCTCGATTTCCTCCTGATTCCTTGTGCGTCCGACCAATCGTCCGATGTAGTCGTAGATTTCCTCATGGACATATACCGCATCCACAAGTCCTTTCAGCAGCAAAAGTTCCCGGGCCGTCACTGCCGCTTCCACCTCCTGCTGCTTATGCCGCCCCTGCAGAATGGCAATTTCATCCGCCATCTTGGGATATCCCAGGCTCATGCTGATCATGAAACGGTCCAGCTGGGAATCCGGCAGCAGCTGGGTTCCGGCGCTGCCAAAGGGATTTTGGGTGGCAATGACCAAAAAAGGCTCCGGAAGCTTCCGGGTCACCCCGTCTACCGTCACCTGTCCCTCTTCCATCACCTCCAAAAGGGCCGATTGGGTTTTGGGGGAAGTCCGGTTGATTTCATCCGCCAGAAACAAGTTGCAGAGAACGCTGCCGGGCTGATATACAAATTCTCCGGTATCCCTTTGGTATACCGAAAATCCCACGATATCCGAAGGCAGCACATCCGGCGTAAACTGTACCCGGTTGGACCGTAAGGACATGGCCTTTGCCAGGGCTACCGCCAAAGTGGTCTTCCCCACTCCCGGAATGTCGTTCAATAAAATATGACCGCCCGCCAATATCGCCGCCACGCTTTTTGCAATGCAGTCATCCTTGCCGATCACTGCCTTTTTCACCTCTGCCACAATCTGCAGCGCCTTTTCGTAACCGTTCATAGCCGCTCCTTTACTTTTGCTGCATCCGTTTGATCACCTTCAGCCGGGTAAATTCCTCCCGTTCCTTTTCCTCCAAGGCATTTTGAATCTCCCTGGTCAGATGCTCGAACCTTGGGATCGTAATATTCTGCAGTGCGTTTGCACGCTTCTGGGTTTTCTTAATATTCACAGCCAG
The DNA here is from genome assembly GCA_910588885.1 of uncultured Lachnospiraceae bacterium. Classification (GTDB taxonomy): domain Bacteria; phylum Bacillota; class Clostridia; order Lachnospirales; family Lachnospiraceae; genus 14-2. The sequence continues at coordinate 8,739 of CAJUSQ010000102.1, read as the reverse complement.
CCGGTAGGCGGAATTTTCCACCTGTGCCAGCCGTATTGTCAGTTCCTTCACCTGGTCGAATTTTTCCTTGGCTTCCTCCAAAGAGATCTTTGTCCCATAGTAGGCGAAGGGCGGCTTCTTGTTTCCTTTTTCATACTCCACGTAAGGAATCTCCGTTCCCATAACGCTGCGCCGCTTCAGCTGGATTGAAGTTTCCACCGGAACCGTTTCGCTGATGGCCTCCACCACATGGATCCCCATCTGGATATTGGCCTTCTGCAGGGACTGGTATGCCTCCCGGAAGGTCTTATCAATCTCCGACTGGATATCCGTGGCCGCAGAAATCAGCTCCATCAGCTCCCGGATCAAAATATTCCGCTTCTTATCCATCAGGTCAAAGCCCTGTCTGGACAGGGCCAGGGAATTCTTGGCCAGGATTAAATTCCCTTTGGTGGGAAATGTATTTGGATCCATACCGCTCTCCTTTTACTCCGAATCCTTGTCAAAATATTTTTCTAATATCTTAGTATCAATCCGGTCTAATTCCTCCCGGGGCAGGATATGCAGAAGCTCCCAGCCAATATCCAGCGTTTCTTCCATACTGCGGTTTTCCGAAGGGCCCTGGGACACAAACTTCTGTTCAAATTCCAGGCCGAATTTCAGATATTTCTTATCCACCTCGGAAAGCTCGTCCTCCCCGATGACACTGGCCAGGTCCCGGGCCTCGCCTACCCGGGCATAGGAGGAAAACAGCTGGTTCGCCACGTCCTGATGATCCTCCCGGGTGAACTTCGCCCCGATACCGTCCTTCATCAGACGGGACAGGCTGGGCAGCACATTGATGGGGGGATAAATATTTTTCTGGTGCAGGGAACGTTCCAGTACAATCTGCCCTTCCGTAATATACCCGGTCAAATCGGGAATGGGATGGGTAATGTCGTCATTGGGCATGGTCAATATGGGAATCTGGGTGACGGAACCGTTTGCTCCCCGGACAATGCCCGCCCGCTCATAGAGGGTGGCCAGCTCGCTGTACAAATAGCCCGGATAGCCTTTCCGGCTGGGAATCTCCCCTTTCAGGGAAGAAACCTCCCGCATGGCTTCCGCAAAGGAGGTCATATCCGTTAAAATCACCAGAATGTGCATATTTTTCTCAAAAGCCAGATACTCCGCGGCGGTCAGGGCCACCTTCGGCGTAATCAGCCGCTCTACCACCGGATCGTTGCTTAAGTTTAAAAACATGGCCACATGGGAACTGGCCCCGCTTTCCTCAAAGGTCCTGCGGAAAAACTCCGCCACATCATATTTGACACCCATAGCCGCAAATACAATGGCAAATTTCTCGTCGGAGCCTTCTCCCAGGGAAGCCTGTTCCACAATCTGGGCTGCCAGACGGTCATGGGGCAGGCCGTTCCCGGAAAAAATCGGCAGCTTCTGGCCCCGGATCAGCGTAGTCAGGCCGTCTATGGCGGAAACGCCCGTCCGGATATAGTTTCTGGGATATTCCCGGCTGCAGGGGTTTAGCGGCAGGCCGTTTACGTCCCGCATACATTCGGGCTTCACCCGGCCCAGGCCGTCTATGGGTTCTCCCAGGCCGTTGAAGGTACGCCCTAAGATTTCTTCCGACAAACCGATTTCCATGGGATGCCCGGTCAGCCGGGTATGGGTATTGTCAAGGGACATTTCGTCGGTGCTTTCAAAGACCTGGATCATGGCCTTATCCTCGTTGATTTCCACGATCCGTCCCAGCTTTTTCTGTTTTCCTTCTACCACAAGCTCCACGATTTCCTCGTAAAACCCGTCCTGGACACCCTCCACCGCAATGAGGGGGCCGTTGATTTCACTTAAACCTAAATATTCAATTGACATAATTCCCTCCTGATTCCGCAGGTTTTCGCATACCGTTCCTTCCGGTATGCCTATTTTGAAATTTCCTGCTACGCGTTGGTGTCCATGATTTTCTGATAAAATGCATCAATCATCTGCCGGTAATCCTGGAATTTCTCCGGTTCCCGGTTTGCCACGTCATATTTGATGGCAATGATTTTTTCAAAAACAGAATCCTCCCGTAAAAGGGCCATGGGCATATTCATCTCGATCAAGGCCCTGCATTTTTCATAGAGATATAAAATAATCTGCATCATATGCAGCTGCTTTTCCATGGGAACAAAGGTATCCTCCGCATGAAAGGCATTCTGCTGCAGAAAGCCCAGCCGGATTACCCGGGCAATTTCCAAAACCAGTTTCTGGTCGTCCGGCAGCACGTCGCTGCCAATCAGCTTCACAATCTCGTTCAAACGGCTCTCCGTCGTAAGGATCTCCAAAATCCGGTTCCGGCAGCTGACAAAGTCCGGGCCCACGTTGGCCTGGTACCAGGGCCTTAAGTCTTCCAGGTATTCCGTGTAGCTGGTCAGCCAGTTAATGGCCGGGTAATGCCTGGCATAGGCCAGGGACTTATCCAGAGCCAGGAAGCAGCGGACGAACCGCTTCGTATTCTGTGTCACCGGTTCGGAAAAATCCCCGCCCTGGGGAGAAACGGCCCCGATAATCGTCACGCTGCCGTCGGTGCCGTTTAAATTCTCCACATACCCGGCACGCTCGTAAAAGGCCGACAGCCGGGAAGCCAAATAGGCCGGGAAGCCCTCTTCCGCCGGCATCTCCTCCAAACGGCCGGAAAGCTCCCGCAGCGCTTCCGCCCACCGGGAAGTGGAATCCGCCATAATCGCCACATGATAACCCATGTCCCGGTAATACTCCGCCAGGGTCAGGCCCGTGTAAATGCTGGCCTCCCGGGCGGCCACAGGCATATTGGAGGTGTTGGCAATCAGGGCTGTCCGGTCCATCAGAAGATTCCCGGTCTTGGGGTCCACCAGCCTGGAAAATTCCTCCAGCACGTTGGTCATTTCGTTGCCCCGCTCCCCGCATCCGATATAAATAATAATATCCGCGTCCGACCACTTGGCCAGCTGATGCTGGGTCATGGTCTTTCCGGTGCCGAAGCCCCCGGGAATCGCAGCCGTCCCGCCCTTTGCAATGGGAAACAGGGTATCTAAAATCCGCTGTCCCGTAATCAGGGGCCGGTCTGCCGGAAACCGCCGGGTTACAGGCCGGGGAATCCGGATGGGCCACTTCTGGGCCATAGTTAGCTCCAACGAACTCCCGTCCTCCTGCCGTAAAACAACCAGTGTATCCGCAATGGTATAAGAGCCGTCCGGAACCACGGTTTCCACAACGCCGGAAACCTCCGGAGGCACCAGTACTTTATGAAGGATTGCCGCCGTCTCCGGCACCTCTGCCAAAATCGTACCGGGATACACCCGGGTTCCCGGAGTAACGCAGAGCTTCGTTTCCCACAATTTCTCCCGATCCAGCAGATCCACATTGACCCCCTTTGGAATAAAGGCTCCGCCCACCTTTGCAATCTCCATCAAGGGCCGTTCAATGCCGTCAAAAATATTTTTCAGGATCCCGGGGGCCAGCGTTACACAGATGGCCGATCCGGCTCCTTCCACCAGCTCTCCCGGCTTCAGGCCCGTGGTTTCCTCAAAGACCTGAATCGTAGTTTTCTCCCTGGACAGCCCAATGACCTCCCCCACCAGGCGTTTTTCCCCTACATACACCATCTCCGACATCCGGAAGCCCTGGTTTCCTAAGATGGTGACAATGGGGCCGTTAATTCCGTATATAGTTCCTGTTCTGCTCATGTTTGGAAATTCCTCCTGTTATCGCATCGCGGCCGGCATTCCCCCGGCCTTCCTTTCTTCCGGCTTTAAAAGCTGTAGGCATCCCGCTCCTGATTCAGCTTCGTTTCAAAAGATTCGTCAATCAGGATGTTCTTGGACGGCACCTTCGCCCGGATGCCGCCCCCAAAGGAGGTTTCACTGACCAGAAGGCCGCAGCCGCATTCCCGTTCCAAAGCTTCCCTCCGGAACGCATCTTCCGTATCCAGATAAATTTCCACTGCCTCCTGGCGGGCAAAGGCTCTTGCCATACGGATTTTTCCGGCCAGATAGTCTTGGTATTCGGGAGTACCCCGGTACCCGGCCAGCTTTGCTTCCACCGCTGCAAACAGCAGGGCCTTCTTCTCCTGCTGATATCCGTTCAGACGCCGCTTCTGCTCGGTCTGCGCCTCCGAAACCCGGCGGTTTTTCTCCCGAAGGAGCGTCCCGGCCTCCGTCTGATAGCGGGCTTCCATTTCCTCCCGCTTCTGCTTCCGGAATTCCTGTACCATCTGCTCCATGGATGCGCTGAACTCGCGCATATCCTGGCTGCTCCGCTCATTGGCGGCGTTTAAGGCCGCTTCGTAAAAAAGATTCAGCTTTTCCCTTGTTTTCATTGCAACTATTCCTTTCCTGCAAAATCCTTACCGCTCCCGTCCGATCCTTCCGCTGCAAAATCCCTGCCGCTTCCGCCTGATCGCTCCGCCGCAAACTCCCTACAGCTTCAGCCCGATTGCTTCACTGACATAATCCGTAATGAAATTTTCTTTCCGTCCGGTGCCGTGGCGGTCCGGAATCTCCACCAGCAGAGGGATTCTGCGGTTCTGCTTAATTTCATCCAGGATATCGGAAAACTTCCGGCCCAGCATCTCCGTCACCAGGACAATCCCGATTTCCGGATCTTCCAAAACCCGGGCAAGGGCCCCTTCCACTTCGTCCCGTTCATGGGCCACTACTCCCTCAACCCCGGCCAACCGCATCCCGGTATAGGTGTCCCGGTTGTCGCTGATTAAAAACATTTTCATAAGGGTTCCTCCTTACTGCTCCGGCCCGGCTGACAAAGGTGATCCCAACGTCTGTCCGGGGCCGGTCCCGCTGGCTGACAAGGCCAATCCCGGCTCCTATCCCAGAATGGAGAAGGAGATCAAAAGTCCGTACAGGGCAATGGATTCTGCCAGCGCCACGAAAATCAAGGCTTTTCCCATAATACCGGCATCCTCGCTTAACGCTCCCAGAGCCGCGCTGGCCGCGCTGGCCACGGCAATTCCGGCGCCGATACAGGACAGGCCCGTGGAAAGAGCGGCAGCCAGATACCGCCAGCCCTCTGCTGCCACGGCTGCCGTATCGGAGGCCGCCTGCACTTTGCCGCCGAACAGAAGGATGTCCGCAATTACCAGGGTCCCAAAGAAGAAGAACAGGTTAAACCCAAGAGCCGCTTTAAAGCTCCCTTCCTTCTTTTTCCCAAACAAAAAGGCGCCAAAGGGAAACAAAATACTGCTGACTAAAATTAAAACCAAAATTACTTTCGTTATCATAATGTATATCCTCCTATCAAAGAATTTTTATATAATCCAGATTTAATAATTCCCATTCGTTTCTTTTCCCGCAAATATAAAATGTGGATTCTATATTTTACGACTGGCTTTCCCGCTTTCCAAAGGGCACGAAGGGCTTTCCGCTGCCCTTGTAGAACCGGCTGAACATCTCATAATATTCCAGACGCAGCACCTGGATGCCCACCACCAGGCCCTCTAAGCCCGTAACCAGAATATTTCCGCATATCACAATCAGCCAGTTGGGCGTTCCCTGTTCCAGGCCCGCCAATGTCATAACCACTCCCATCATGCCCGCATGGCTTAGGGCAAAAGCCCCTACCCGGACAAAGGATATGGTGTTGGTGGCATAGCTTAATACCACGTCGAACAGCTCCACCAGCGCTTCCACAAAGAACATCACCTTGCTGCCTTCGGGAAGCACCTTCCCTCTGCGTTCAATCAGATGTCCCAACGGCTCCTTCAGAAGAATGGCAATCAGGGGAATTCCCACTATAATGCCAATCAGGATCGTGGCCGGAAGGCCGTGGCCCGTTGCAAACAGCGCCGCACAAAGGGCCACAAAGCCGTAACAAACCAGGCCCGCCAGACCGCTTTGGCTGAACACCAGCCTGCCGTATTCCTTGGCCCGGACAGCATTGATAATATTCAAAACCATAGCCAGAAGGATTAACAATCCGCCAAAGGCAATGGCCAGCATCAGCGTCCCCATAATATCCTCCATGGGCCTGCGCCAGAGCGCCGGAAGAATTTCCTCAAATCCAAAGAAGCTTCCGTACAGGAATCCGAATAAGGTGGACCAGATTCCGGCCAGGGCAATGATTCCGGCCAGCCGCAGATTCTTGTAACGGTACAGCAAAAATCCCCCTGCCACCAGAAACAGCCCCTGGCCCACATCCCCGAACATGATACCGAACATCAGCGTATACGTAATGGCCACAAATAGGGTGGGATCCATCTCGTTATAGGCCGGAAGCCCGTACATTTCCACAAACATCTCGAAGGGCTTTAAAATCCTGGGATTTCGAAGCTTCGTAGGCGGACTGGTGCTGACGTTTTCATCCATGGCTTCTTCAATGCAGTGGACCTCCGTATCCCCTTCGATTTCCTTTTTGAAGGACTCCGCATCCGCCCTTGTCATCCAGCCATAGAGGATGTAGTATTCGCTTCCGTTTTTCGAACGGGTGCAGGCTGCCAGCTTACGAATGTCAAAATTTTCACAATATTCTTTCAGGGAATGGTAGGCCGACAGGATTTCCAGCCGGTTTTCCCGGAGCATATCATGCATATTTTCCGAAAGCCGGGAAAATTCCGCTTCATTCTGTTCCAGTTCCTTCTGAGCCGTCAGGTAAGCTTCCTCCGGCGTTCCTGCGAACGAAACCGGCATATATATTTTTTCAAAATGGAAGGAAAGGTACATGGCGTCAATCTCCGCCGCATACATATAGGGCACAAAATAGACGCCCCAGACGTAGCTGTCGTCGCTGTAGCATTCACAGAACAGCGTATAGGCCACCTCGTCGATATAATTTTCCAGCTTATGGTAGTATTCCAGGGGAATCCGCCCCAGACGGAACTTGATAAACTTAAATTCCATCATCTTCTGGAACTCAAAGTCCAGGTTCCGGAACGAGGAAATCTCGTTCATAAAATCCTTCAGCTTCTGGTTGCGCTGCACCAGCTCCCGCCTCCGGCTGATATTCTGATCCGCATGGGCAAAGGCTTCCCGGATAATCTCCTGGGCCGCCATGGGGGACAGCTCCGAAAGGGATTCCGTCCCATCCTCTACATCCAGATACTTCAAAAGCCGCTCCCCGTTGGCATAATCTTCTTTATACACATTGGTTTCCAGGAAGGGCCACACATTGCTGATGGAGCCAAGGCTCGTCATGGCATTTTCAAAATGTATCTCATATTTCTCCAAATACAGCTTCATCACGCGGTCTATGTCATGCTTCGGCCCGGTGATATGCAATAATTTCATTTTCTCAACCACAATTGCTCCTCCGCAGCGTTACGCTGTAATTAAAATATAGTCCTTAATGTCCTTTGGGGGCACCTGGTAGCGGATGCCCTCAATCACGGTGGTGAGCCTGCTGATTTCCAGCTCTTTTTCATAGATATACTGAAGGACGGGGGCCATGGAAACCGGATGCTTCCGGCTTGTCCGATGATAAGTATCCCGCAGGACCTTCCGGTAAGAAATCTCGTCTTCCATCTGCACATAGGCGTCCCTGCCCCGGAAGTATCCTGTTTTTTCCAGAATCCCCTGAAACTCCTGGATATCCGCCGCCGCTTCCATGGCATGAAGCTCCTGCTTCTTCAAACGGTAGCAGCAGGGAATCGTCCAGGCGGCCACCGCTCCGGGGCTTTGTTCATAGAACCGCTTGGAACGGTAAATCCACATGATATTCAGCCAGTCGATCTGGGGGCCGTAAATATTCAGCAGCACTTCTTTCATCTCGCACCGCTTCATCCGCCGGATCTGGCCAAAGACCTGGGTATAGTAAAAAATATCCAGTCCCACGGCATAATCCACATATCCGCCCCGTCCCTGCATCCCGGTAAAAAAGGGGCCGTACCGGGTCTTTTCCAGGCATTGTTCCAACTCCTGCACCGTCCCGGCTTTTTTCACTTTTTCCAGGGAAAATTCCGTATGTTCCTGGAAAAAGGCATCCGTATACTTGTCCATATCCGGCCGGGCGCCCCGAAACAGATATTTTAGATAAAATTTTAACAAATCCACCTCATACCGGAAAAACACGAACTGAAAGGCCGTCCGCTGTCCCGCATCGGAAAAACGGTATAATTTTCCAAAATTCTGGTACAAAGAGTCGGTGATTACCGCTTCTGCCTGCCCTCTGTGCCAAATCCCCTCATGGCTTTGGTAGATCTTCGCATATTCGCTGGTTTCCTTCAGGTAATTGACGGCTTCACTGACCGTTGCCAGCTCTGTCAGCTCCCGGAACTGCTCCGGTGTCAAAAGCTTTCCCCGCATGGCTTTCGTCTTGGTAATCAGCCCGCTGTAACGCATTAATTTCATCTGTCACACCTCTCTAGGTTCCCAGGATTTTTTGAAACAATTCTTCCGCCAGGGCGTCCATATGGCCGCCGCAGGCTTCCTCCAACGCCTTTTGCTGCTCCTGGCAATGGTTCTCCAGATCCCGGATCTCTGCGGCTGCTTCCTCGTCCAGGCGCTTCTGTTCCTTTGAAAGCTTCCGCTCCAGTTCCCGTTCCAGCTCCCGTTCCACCGCTTTCTTCTCCCGCTCCCGCTGTTCTAAGAGCTGCTCCTTGTAGCGCTGGGCCTCTGCCAGAATCCGCCCGGCCGTTTCTTCCATCTCATAAAGCTTCGTAATTACCTCATTCATGTATGTCTCCCTTACTTTCCTTACATGATTGCCTTGTACCATTGTTCGCTACCCTTTATAATAGCACTCTTTTCCAAAATAATCAAAAAATTTTTCAAAAAAATTGAAAAGGGAGGCACC
>CAJUSQ010000101.1:9595-10565 GCA_910588885.1 uncultured Lachnospiraceae bacterium | reverse complement strand
ACATATAAGAACTTCTAAAGAGATAATCTAAATTCACCATAAATTTTATATTAAAGTTCTTGACAGCCGGAAAAAACAGGTGTATAAATATTCTTAGAAGATTTGAAAATTCAATATTGTGTAATTTCTCTTATTCAGAGTGATGGAGATACATAGGATCTGTGAAGTCACGGCAACCCCTTTGGTCAGACAAGGAAGGTGCCAACCTGAGCGAGTAATCGAACAATAAGAGGATTTGATTATCTTTGTGTAGTTGAAATCCGCTTATGGCGGATTTTTTTATTTCCGCGGACAATGGGCCAAGCAGCCGCGCCTGCGCGGATATTTGGCGCCTGCCGCGAGGGTAAGCGCCCGTTGGGTGCAAATTCCCCGCTGCGCTGCAGCGCTGTAAGTTTTCAGGAAAGCGAAGGAGGAAAAACAAATGGAAAAATTACTTTTCACATCAGAATCAGTTACGGAAGGGCATCCGGATAAACTATGCGATGCCATCTCAGACGCCATTTTGGATGCCTTAATGGAAAAGGATCCTATGAGCCGGGTAGCCTGTGAGACTGCTACCTGTACCGGTTTTGTTTTGGTAACCGGGGAGATTACCACCAATGCTTACGTGGATATCCAGAGGATCGTGCGGGATACCGTAAAGGAGATCGGCTATGATCGTTCCGAATATGGATTTGATGGGAACACATGTGCGGTAATGGTTGCGATTGACGAACAGTCGGCCGACATTGCCATGGGTGTTGACAAGGCTCTGGAAGCAAAAGAGAATAAAATGTCCGATGCAGAGATTGAAGCCATCGGCGCCGGAGATCAGGGTATGATGTTCGGATATGCCACCAACGAGACTGAGGAATTGATGCCCTACCCCATTTCCCTGGCCCATAAGCTGGCCCTTCAGCTTACAAAGGTACGTAAGGACGGTACGTTAAGCTATTTAAGGCCGGACGGCAAGAGCCAGGTTTCCGTGGAA
>CAJUSQ010000101.1:0-9585 GCA_910588885.1 uncultured Lachnospiraceae bacterium | reverse complement strand
CCAGTCCTTGTAACGGGAATTTTCCCGGTTTTTAAGGACGTCCTGTGGAATATGATGAAAACGGCAGGCCAAAACGGTTAGAAGCCGTGGTCCTTTCCACTCAGCATGACCCGGAGGTAACCCAGGAGCAGATTCATGAGGATATTAAGAAGCATGTGTTTGATGCAGTGCTTCCGGCGGAAATGGTAGATGAAAACACCAAATTTTTCATCAATCCCACAGGGCGTTTCGTAATCGGCGGCCCCCACGGGGACGCAGGGCTTACCGGGCGTAAGATTATCGTAGATACCTACGGCGGATACGCACGTCACGGCGGCGGCGCTTTTTCCGGAAAAGACTGTACCAAGGTGGACCGTTCCGCAGCCTATGCGGCGCGTTATGTGGCGAAGAACATCGTAGCGGCCGGTTTAGCGGAAAAATGCGAAATCCAGCTGTCCTATGCCATCGGCGTGGCTCAGCCCACTTCCGTTATGGTAGACACTTTCGGTACCGGGGTATTGCCGGATGAGAAATTAGTGGAAATTATCCGGGAAAACTTTGACCTTCGTCCTGCCGGGATTATCAAGATGCTGGATTTAAGAAGGCCCATTTACAAGCAGACGGCGGCTTACGGACATTTTGGGCGGAACGATCTAAATCTTCCCTGGGAAGCGGTAGATAAGGCAGAGGTATTGAAGAAATACAGGGCCGAATAAGGAGCCATTCAGGATTTCTTAAGAAATTGTAAGGAATTCTTGAAGATGCTTTGAATATTTGGAAAAATGTTCGGATAACCCTTGACAGGAATATTTCTAAGGAGTAGAATCCTCTTTGAAGCGATACGCTATTTTTAAAGAATTATAAGGAGTGGATAAAATGAAAAAAATCAAACGTGTTGTGGCAGGGTTGTTAGCAATCGGTATGGTATTTGCTTTAGCTGCCTGCGGCGGAAAAGAACAGACTGTAACCTATCGTATGGAGCAGGATGAGGCTACTACCGGGCTTAAGACGGTAGACTCTATGACTTTGGAAGCAAAGGGTGATAAGGTTCAGAAGCTGATTGAAGTGATTGAACTGGATATGACGAATGTAGATGAGACTCAGATTGAAGCGGCTGTTGCCGGATTTGACGCAATGGTAGAGACCTGTAAGGCAGTAGAAGGCGTAACCTGCGAGGGCGGCCTTACCGACAAGACCTACAAGATTACTCTGGAAGTGGATGCAACCGGAAACGCAGTGAAGGAATTGGCGGACGCAGGAATTCTTCAGGTAGAAGGAAGCACCAGCGGAATTTCCCTGAAGGCAACCGGAAGCGCTTTGGAAGCAGCCGGATATACGAAAGTAGAATAAGAGAAATCAAAGTTTGATTATTTTTTATCAAACTTTGAGAAAAGGGCTGTTGTACCTGGAATCGGAAGGATTCGGGTGCGGCAGTCTTTTTATTTACTCAAATATAAAAAGAGTTTCCTGTTTTAGAAATATTTTAGAATTTTTTAGAAAAAGGACATAGGATTTTACGGGAAAGGTTGTTATAATACAAAAATAAGGTCAAATGTAAACGAGGTATGCGAGATGAAATTGCGGACAAGGCTGATCATATCTTTCTGTATCATTATTTTTGTTCCGGTCATGCTGATTGGGCTCACATTGTGGGGCTTTGGCCAATTCCAGATGAAGGAAATCCGTCAGGCATACGATGTGAATGCAAATCCTTACGAATATCTTACCAATTCCATACGAGTATTGAGTCATTATACCAAGACGAATTATGAAGAACTGCAGAAGGTAGCGGAAGAGACGCCGGAGAAACTGGAAGATCCCTTGTATTTGGATCGGATCAACAAAGAGCTGACCGGGAAATATTCTTATCTTATAGTGTGCAAAGGGGATACGGTGGTCTATGCCGGAGATCAGGTGGATACCGAGAATTATCTTGTCTATTCCCGGGAAGATGTAAGCAGCAATTCCGGGTTTTATGTGGACGGAGAGGAACAGCAGCTGCGCAAGCAGATTAATTTTATTTTTCCGGACGGAATCCCGGGGAGTATGTTTATTGTAACTTCTATGGATAAGATGCTTCCGGAGATCAAGCGGATGATTCTGGATATGCTTCTTTCGGGGATCCTGATTCTGGTTCTGACCGGGGGAATGCTGGTAGTCTGGATTTACAGAGGGATTTTTACGCCGATTCGAAAGCTCCAGATTGCGGCGGAGAATATCAAGGAGGGGAATTTGGATTTTACCATCGAACCGGAGAATGAAGACGAGATAGGGGCCCTGTGCCAGAGCTTTGAGGAGATGCGGGGGCGCTTGAAGGATTCCATGGAGGAGAAGCTCAGCAACGAGAAGGAGAATAAAATCCTCATCAGCAATATTTCCCACGACCTGAAGACGCCGATTACGGCGATTAAGGGTTATGTGGAAGGGATTATGGACGGCGTGGCGGACACCCCGGAGAAGATGGATAAGTATATCCGTACGATTTACAACAAGGCCAATGAAATGGATACCCTGATCAATGAACTGACTCTTTATTCCAAGATCGACACCAATCGGATTCCTTATCATTTCAACCGGATTCAGGTGACCGATTATTTCAACGACTGTGTGGAGGAGCTGACGTTGGATCTGGAGGCCAAGAATATCGGCCTGGCTTATTTTAACTATGCGGACGAAGATGTGCAGATTATTGCGGATCCGGAGCAGCTGAAGAGGGTCATTAACAATATTGTGGGGAACTCCGTGAAGTATCTGGATAAGCAGCGGGGCTTTATCAATATGCGGGTGCGGGATGTAGGTGATTTTATCCAGGTGGAAATTGAGGATAACGGAAAAGGCATTGCGGCCAAGGATCTGCCCTTTATTTTCGATCGGTTTTACCGGACAGATGCGTCCCGCAATTCGGCTACCGGCGGCAGCGGGATCGGGCTGTCCATTGTGAAGAAAATTATTGAAGACCATGGCGGCAGCATCTGGGCCACCAGCAAAGAACAGACGGGAACCATTATGTATTTTGTCATTCGGAAATATCAGGAGGTACGGAATGAGTAAAGTATTGATCATAGAGGATGAAGTAGCGATTGCGGATTTGGAGAAGGATTATCTGGAATTAAGCGGATTTGATGTAGAGATTGAAAATACGGGAACGGTAGGTCTTGCCCGGGCCATGTCCGAGGATTTTGACATGTTTATTTTGGACTTGATGCTGCCGGGAATTGACGGGTTTGATATCTGCAAGCAGATTCGGGAAGCCAAGAATACGCCGATCCTTATGGTTTCCGCCAAGAAGGATGATATTGATAAAATCCGCGGCCTGGGTCTTGGGGCGGACGATTACATCACAAAGCCGTTCTCCCCCAGTGAGCTGGTGGCCCGGGTAAAAGCACATTTGGCCCGGTACGAACGGCTGATTGGCAGCAATCTGGTGGAAAATGATCTGGTGGAGATCCGGGGCCTGAAAATCGACAAAACCGCCCGCCGGGTATGGGTCAACGGGGAGGAGAAGCAGTTTACCACAAAGGAATTTGACTTGCTGGCGTTTTTGGCCCAGAATCCGAACCATGTCTTTACCAAGGAGGAGCTGTTCAGTAAGATCTGGGATCTGGAATCCGTAGGCGATATTGCAACCGTGACGGTGCATATTAAGAAGATTCGGGAAAAGATTGAATTCAATACGGCGAAGCCCCAGTATATTGAAACGATCTGGGGTGTAGGGTATCGGTTTAAGATGTAGGAAAACAGGGCTTCCTTTGGAATAGAAAAAGTAAGTAGAAAGAGTAAGAAGGTGCAGAATGGGCATCATACCGGAAATCATATATGAAGATCAAGCGCTCCTGGTGTGCCGAAAGCCCGCGGGAATTCCCGTGCAGACAGCGAGAACAGGGCAGCAGGATATGGTGAGTTTGTTAAAAAATTATCGGGCGGCACAGAAAGAAGAGCCGCAGGTTTATGTGCTGCATCGTCTAGATCAGCCGGTAGAAGGTATTATGGTATTTGCCAAGCAGAAAGAGGCCGCGGCATCCTTAAGCAGGCAAATTCAGCAAAAGACAGTGGATAAATATTATTATGCCCTGGTGGAAGGGGCGTTAAATCCTCCGGAAGGGACTCTTACGGATTATCTGCTGCGGGACGGAAAAAGCAATACCTCCCGGGTCGTTTCGGAAGAGACGAAGGGGGCGAAGCAGGCTGTTCTTTCTTATAAGGTGAAACAAGCTGCGAAAGGCAGAAGCCTGGTAGAAATCCGGCTGGAAACCGGGCGGCACCATCAGATCCGGGTACAGATGGCCCGGGCCGGGCATCCGCTGACCGGAGATAAAAAATACAATCCGGATTGTTCCGATGGCTACTTGCCGATTGGGCTGTGTTCCGTGAAGCTTTCTTTTCGCCATCCGTCTACCGGTGAAAAGCGGACCTATTCCATAGAGCCCAAGGGCGAGGCATTTCAGGCATTCTTTTCCGAAATTTGAGAGAAGCTAAGAGAAGGGGCACTTCGGAACATAATACCATTCTTTGATAGGGATAAGCAACAGCAGGGCCGGATATACTACTTCCATGAGAGAAGAATTGAAAAAGCCTCTGCTGCAAGTAGTCCGAATTTTGGGAATTACCCTGGCAGTATATAGTATGATGAAATTTCTACTGCCCCTGGTAGTTCCTTTTTTGATTTCTCTGCTTCTGGCAAAGCTGCTGCATCCCCTGGTAGAAAAACTTCATAAAAAGACCCATATCAAGAAAGGGTTCCTTTCGGCAGTGATCCTGTTTCTGTTTTTGGCGGCGCTGGCCTGGCTGTTATGGATTGTGGGGAAAAATATTGTGATACAGGTTCAGTTCCTGATTTCCCAGCTTCCATCCTATCAGGAAAAGGCAGCCGGCCTTTGGTACGACTGCTGCAGCCAGGTAGAACAGTGGACCGGAATTCGGGCGGAAACGCTGGATGTTTCAGTAACCCAGAACGTGCCGAAGGTCTGGGAGCAGATGAAAGGGACGCTGCTTCCCGCGTTGATGAGCGGTTCCTTTTCCTGGGTAAAGGGCATTTGTGTGGCGGCAGGGGTCTGTATTGTAATCGGCATATCCACCTTGCTCATGATCAAGGATTATAACCGGATCAAAGCGGCGATGGGAAAGGGACAGCTGGGCAGGTCGGTCCTATCCGTCCTGCGCAGGGTATACCGGGCCGGAGGCGGCTATATCAAGGCCCAGATTGTGATTATGATATTGGTCAGCACGGTCTGTGTAATCGGGCTGTTTTGCGTGGGAAATTCCTATGCCCTGCTGGCGGGTATGGGAATCGGTCTGTGTGATGCCATGCCCTTTTTAGGAACCGGAACGATTTTTATTCCCTGGGCTGTTTTGGAGCTTCTGCAGGGGGAGTATCTTTTGGCGGCGGTATATGCAGTCCTTTATACCATTGCCACCCTGGTGCGGGAGCTGCTGGAACCCAGGCTGGTAGGGGATAAGCTGGGGATGCCCCCGGTGGCAGTGATTATCAGCGTATACATTGGGCTTGGAATTTACGGCCTTTGGGGATTTGCCTTAGGGCCGCTGACTTATATTTTGATCCGGGAGATCTGGCGGGAGGGCTATGGCTATTCTGGCGGCTGACGGTGAGCTGACGATGGGAAGGCTACGGCTGTTCCGCAGATGTTGCTGTGAACACCATGGGTGTGAACCAATGTCATTTTGTTCGGTGTGTGAGCCGTTAAGTTAAGGAGAGGGATTTTGTCTTGAAAATTGGCTGTTACAAAAGAAAAAAGACTACCCCGATTTCATATGAAGATCGGGGTAGCTGATAGGTGTTACGCCTGTATTTTGGAAAGAAGAGCTTCTTGTAATGTCTGGGAGAAATTAATTCCCATAGAAATGGCACGGTCATTCAGCCATGACGGTATGGTTAAAGTCTTTTTTACTGCCTTTGTGTCCTTATACTGGTTAATGTCACACGACACAAGGGAGGAAAAACCGTCAGCCGCATGAATGGCAGAAATATCGGAGGGAGAAGCAATATGATCTCCATGTTCTAACAATGACAAAAGATATCCGGTAAGTGCTTCTTGTACCATTTCCATAGCTTCAGGGATGGTGGAACTGTAGGTATTGCATCCTTTCAGATCGGGAAATTCCACCCAGTAGGATTCATCTTCCTTGTGGAAGATGGCGGGATATACAAATAACATAACAAAACCTCCTTTTTACTTTTTTGAAGGGGGGAGCTATTTCAGCCCCGCATCTTTCAAAATTTGATGTAGCAGACCGGTAGGAACATCTTTTCCATGCACGGGAACTGAAACGGTCATACCCTCTTTTCTGAAAATATGGTGGCTTCCGTTGATTCTGTCAAGTTGCCAGTCATTTTCTTTAAGAGTTTAATAAGATCCCTGTCTTTCATGTTCCACCTCCTCCATACAAGAATAGTATAACACGTACTATCAAGAGGAGATTTAAAAATAGAGTAGGAGGCGGGGATTAACCGCCGTCCTCTCACACCACCGTGCACACCCTACAAACCTCAGTTTTCGGTCACGAGTAAAATCCTTTTCAGGGTATTTTACAAACCGGGCAATGTTGCAGGCCAGGTTGTCCACGATTGCAAAGAGTGCAGACTTAATGGGTGTGAACAGCAACCTGCAGATTGGCAGCCATTGGAACAGGATGGAAATGAATCAGAAATACTATTTCCTAATGAAAGGGGATACTCTGACAGAAGAGGAAAAAGAGCAGTTTCGGGCAGTCCGGGTGGATATGGATAATATAACGGCAGTTACTGCCGTACGAAATTTAATGAAATACCTGAGCCGTTATTACGGGAAAAAGGTGATCGTTCTGCTGGATGAATACGATACGCCCATGCAGGAAGCGTACTTGTCCGGGTATTGGGATAAGATGACCGGATTTTTCCGAAGTATGTTTAATGCCACATTTAAAACAAACCCTTATCTGGAACGAGGGCTGCTGACCGGGATTACCAGAGTGAGCAAGGAGTCTATTTTTTCAGGCCTGAATAATTTGAATGTAATTACAATTACCAGTGAAAAATACGGGGAAGATTTCGGCTTTACAGAGGAAGAGGTGTTTGCCGCTTTAGAAGAAGCCGGAATGTCCCGTGAGAAAGAGGAAGTAAAATTTTGGTATGATGGATTTACCTTCGGCTCGCATTCGGATCTCTATAATCCCTGGGCGATTACAAATTTTCTGGATCATGGAAAATATAGTCCATACCGGGTAGATACCAGCTCCAATAGCCTGATAAGCCAGTTGATCCAGCAAGGGGAAGCCAGCGTAAAAAAGACAATGGAGAGGCTTTTAGAAGGAGAGTCCTTCTATACAGAGATAGAGGAACAGATTGTATTCCACCAATTGGACAGAAATGAGAAGGCGCTTTGGAGTTTGCTTTTGACCAGCGGATATTTGAAAGTGGTAGGATATCAACAGAATCTTAGAACGAGGCAGAACATTTATGAACTGGCGCTTACGAATTTTGAAGTAAAACTGATGTTCGAAAAACTGATTGCCGGATGGTTTGACAGACAGGATATACCCTATCATAATTTTGTCAAAGCGCTGCTTTTGGATGATCTGGAAGCTATGAATGAGTTTTTGAATGATGTGGCCCTGGTTGTGTTCAGCAGCTTTGACATTGGAAAGAGCGTGTGCTCCAAAGACGCGCCGGAACGGTTTTATCATGGCTTTGTTCTGGGACTAATGGTAGAGCTGGCAGATCGTTATGAGATTACCTCAAACCGGGAAAGCGGTTTTGGCAGATATGATATTATGCTGGTGCCGAGGGACCTCAAGCAGGACGCGCCGATGATTATGGAATTCAAGGTGCATAAGCCCGGCAAAGAGAAGACATTGGAAGATACGGTAAAAGCGGCCCACCGGCAGATTGAGGAGAAGAATTATGATGCCGCGTTGCTGGCGAAGGGAATTGCGCCGGAGCGCATCCGCCATAACGGGTTTGCGTTTCAGGGAAAGCAGATACTGATCGGGTAGGAAGATACTGATCGGGTAGGAAGATACTAATCGGAGTAGGCAGATCCTGATCGGGCAGAAGGTTCCTGAAAAAGGGGCTTGACAAAGCCCCTTTTTGTAGCATAAAATGATTACACGGTGTTGAAGAGGATTAGTACAGATGGGAAGGGCCCAAGAGAGGGGGTTGCTGGTGTGAGATTCCCGCCCGGAATATTTGGAACCCGCCTTGGAGCCTCATATGAAAGTATGACGTAAGCCGGCGTTAACGGCAGACGAGTGAATGCAGTTTTGCATTAATTAGGGTGGTACCGCCGAGTCTTCGGTCCCTTTTACGGGGATAGAAGGCTTTTTTATTTCATCGGAAAGACCTCGGGGCGGGGAAGAATTATGTTGGCAAAGCAGCCTGCTTCGGGCAGGGAATCCGGTTTTCTATTCCTGAAATAAAAAAATATAGAGAGGAGAAAGAATTATGGCAAAAGAAAAAAAGTTAGTGGAGGCCATCACCTCCATGGATACTGATTTTGCACAGTGGTACACGGATGTGGTGAAAAAAGCAGAGTTGATTGATTACACCAGTGTAAAAGGCTGCATGGCCATTAAGCCGGCCGGCTATGCCATCTGGGAAAATATCCAGAAGGAGCTGGACCGCCGCTTTAAGGAAACCGGGGTGGAGAATGTGTATATGCCCATGTTTATCCCCGAAAGCCTTTTGCAGAAGGAAAAAGATCATGTGGAGGGTTTTGCGCCGGAGGTGGCCTGGGTGACCCACGGGGGACTGAATCCTTTACAGGAGAGAATGTGTGTTCGTCCCACTTCCGAAACGCTGTTCTGTGACTTTTATGCCAACGATATCCAGTCTTACCGGGATCTGCCTAAGGTATATAATCAGTGGTGCTCCGTAGTCCGTTGGGAAAAGGAAACCAGACCCTTCCTTCGTTCCCGGGAATTCCTGTGGCAGGAAGGCCATACGGCCCATGCAACGGCAGAGGAAGCCGAGGAGCGTACGATACAGATGCTGCATCTGTATGCGGATTTCTGTGAAGATTTTCTGGCCATTCCTGTTGTCCGCGGCAGGAAGACAGACAAAGAGAAATTTGCCGGGGCGGAAGCTACCTATACCATAGAAGCCCAGATGCATGACGGAAAGGCGCTGCAGGCCGGAACCAGCCATAATTTCGGCGACGGATTTGCCAGGGCTTTTGAGATTCAGTATACCGACAGGGATAATAAGCTGCAGTATGTGCACCAGACCTCCTGGGGAATGACGACCCGGCTGATCGGGGCCATTATCATGGTGCATGGGGACGATTCCGGATTGGTGCTGCCTCCCAAGGTGGCGCCGGTACAGGCGATGGTAATTCCGATTCAGCAGCGGAAGGAAGGAGTGCTGGAAGCGGCACAGGAGATGAAGCAGGCGCTGGCAGAAGCCGGAATCCGGGTGAAATTGGACGATACGGACAAGAGTCCCGGATGGAAATTCTCGGAGCAGGAAATGCGGGGCATCCCCATCCGGATTGAGCTTGGCCCGAAAGATATCGAAGCCGGGAAATGCGTGATTGTACGCCGGGATACCAGGGAAAAAATCGAAGTACCCTTGGCGGAAGCCCCTGCAAAAGCGGCAGAGCTGATGGGAACCAT
>CAJUSQ010000100.1 GCA_910588885.1 uncultured Lachnospiraceae bacterium | reverse complement strand
GGCCCCTAAGGCATTTTTTTCAAAATCCGGGCCACCATGGAGGCCCGGTTAAAGGGCGCCATAAAATAATAACCATCCCCGGTCCCTGCCAGCTGCTCCGCCAGCTCCAGGGCAATGGCAATGCCCGTTTCCTCCCCTTCTTCCCGGGTCATATCCTTCCGGTAACGGGCCACAATCTCTTCCGGTACCCGGATTCCGAATACCTCATTTTTCATAAAGCTGGCGTTGCGGTAGCTGACCAGGGGCATGATGCCGCAGAGGATTTTCACATCCAGCCCCTTTTCCTTCATCCGCTTTTTGCAAAACGCCACCTTTTTTGCATCCTCCCTGCAAAAAATCGGCTGTGTCAGGAAAAAGTCCGCTCCGGCCCGGTACTTTTTCTCCATCCGCTCCAGCTCTTTTTCCAGATTTGCCCGCCCGTAATTCAGGGCGCCGCCGTATACGATGGGATCTTCCCGGAAATATTCCAGATTCATTTGATGCAGATACTCCATCAGCGTGACGGAATGAAAATCGAACACCGGGGTGATCCCGCTGCGGTCCCCCTGGGGAACCGGATCTCCGGTAATCAAAAGCATATTCCGGATGCCGTTCATATGCGCCCCGAAAAAGGACGCCCCCATGCCCAGCCGGTTCTTATCCCGGCAGGTCACATGGGGCATAACGGGCATCTCCGTTTCCCGCTGGATCTTCGCCCCGGTCAGGACGGAATCCGCCCGCAGCTTTCCCATGGGGGAATCGGAAAAAGTCACCAGATCCACTCCGGCTTCCTTTATCAGCAGCGCACCCTGGATAATTTTTTCACAATCTCCGTTATGGGGCGGGTCCAGCTCCGCCACCACTGCCTTTTCCCCGGACATCAATTTCTGATAAAAAGGATTCCGCTCTTTTTGCAGAAGTATTTCCCCGACAGCGGCAATCGGCTGATGCTTCCGCTTCTGTCTGTATGCAAAGCGTCCCGTTCCACTCCCGGAAGCGGTCAGGCCCTCCGCTCCAAAGGCGCTTCCACTCCCGGAAGCGGTCGGGCACTCCGCTCCAGAGGCGCTTCCGCTCCCGGAAGCGGTCTCCCCTTCGGACTGCCCGTGAAACGCTCCGGCAAGGGCACGGATATAGGCCGGCGTGGTGCCGCAGCAGCCGCCCAGGAAATTGATTCCCAGGGCCGCAATGTCCTTCATATTTTCACAGAAATAGGAAATGTTCTCCTGATAGCCGCTGCGGTCCTTTAAAATATCGGGATATCCGGAATTGGGAATGACGGAAACGATCAGCCCGCCAAAATCCAGATGTTTCAAAATCCGGTACATATGAGTGGAGCCGATGCCGCAGTTAAAGCCCACTCCGTCCAAAACAGGGCTTTCCGCTGCAGTTTCCAAAATCCGGCGGGCGCTGATGCCGGAACGGGTATAGCCGAATTTGTTCAGGCAGAAGCTGGCCATTACAAATACGTCCCCGTTCCCCTTCAAATACTCCGCCACCGGAAGGATATACTGAAAATCGGAAAAGGTTTCGAACCAGATCACCTCGGCCCCTGCCTTAAGAAGCGCGTCCCCGATGGTGTAATATTCCTCCAGGATTTCTTCCGCATCTTTTCCGCCGGATTCCGGAATGGGGCCGATATCCCCGGCCAGGACCGCCGTTGGATTGATCTCCGCCGCTGCCTGCTTTGCCAGGGCAAACGCCGCTTTTACGTTTTCCGCAAGTTCCTGCAGCTGCTCCTGCCTGGACTGCCCGTTCTCCGGCTGTGTGCCGAACAGGGTTTCCAGATTGGAGGAAAAGGTATTGGTCCGAATCAGCTGTGCGCCGGCCCTTAGGTATTCCCGGTGGATTTCCAGAATCCGTTCCGGCTCCCTGATGTTCTGACGCTCGGGACTTTTCCCTGTTTTTTGGAACTTTTCCCCATAATAGGTACCCATGGCCCCGTCCGTCAGGATCTGATGCTCCCGGAACCATTGTGCCCGCCGCTCTGCTCCGCTCCCCTTTTTGTTTTCTTCCATCTTTTCGCTCCTTTTGCCCGTCTTTACGATTTTCATGCTGCGCCCGGCAGCGTCATTGTCCCGATAGCTCCTGCAGCATTTCCTTCACCGTTTTCCCGGTTACGGGATGACGTTTATAAGGACAAAGCTCCATTAAGGGTTCAAGAACAAATGTTCGATTCTGTAAATCCGGATGGGGGAGCAAAAGCTCCGGCTCCTCCGTAACCAGATTGTCATAAAACAGGATATCCAGATCCAGTGTCCGGGGCCCCCAGCGGACGGTTCGTTCCCGGCCGGCTTCCCCTTCCAGACGGTGCAGCTGGGCCAAAAGTTCCAGCGGTTCCAAAATCGTGTCGACCTCCATACAGCCGTTGAGAAAATCATCCTGGACAACACCGCCGTAAGGCTCTGTTTCCATCCACTTTGAACGGCGGCGCACCTGGATTCCCGGAACATTGGAAAGCCCTTCCACTGCCCCGTTTAAAAACCCCTGTTTATCTCCCAGGTTCGAGCCCAGGGCCAGATAGGCTTTGTGCCAGCCTCTTGTAATTTTTACGGAAACCGATTCCAGGGGCAGGCCGATGGGCGCCCAAGGCTTTAAAATCTCCAAATCCAGCCCTAAAAGCCGGGGCGTGTGAAGAAGCAGATGCTCTGCCAGATGCTCCGCCGCCGCTTCGATCAGACGGTAGGTATTTTCCCGTAAAAAACGGGTGATTTCATGGCAGATTTCCCCATAGTGGATGGAGTAGGTCAGTTCATCCTGAAAGCCTGCCTGCCGTGTATCGGTATAAAGGGCCGCATTGACCAAAAATTTCTGTCCCAGCTTCGTTTCCTCCGGAAATACGCCGTGATTTCCGAACACTTCCAAATGTTTAATTTCTATGGTATCCATCCAAATTCCTCCTTATGCAGCCTCCCGCAGCTTCTTTCATATCCCTGCGCTGTCCCGGATTGCTTCCGCCATCCGGATTGCCCGTACATTTTCCAGTACGTCATGAACCCGGACAAAGGCGCAGCCCTGCAGCACTCCATACACCGTCGTCACCAGCGTCCCCTCCAGCCGCTGATCCACCGGAAGATCCAGGGTCAGGCCGATCACGGATTTCCGGGAAGTACCCAGCAGCAGGGGACACCCCAGCTCTTTTAATTCCTTCAACCTTCCGATGGCCAGAAGGTTCTGTCCGCAGTCTTTGCCAAAGCCGACGCCCGGATCCAGCAGGATCTTCTGCCTGGGAATCCCGGCGCTGTCCGCCAGGGAAAGACACTCTGCCAGATCCTCTTTGACCTCCTCCCAGAATTCGCGGTAAACCGCTTCCTTCCGGTTGTGCATCAGGCAGCAGGCCACGCCCCCCTCCGCAATCACCCCGGCCATCTCTTTTTCCTTCTTCAGCCCCCAGATATCGTTGATCAAATCCGCTCCGGCTTTTATGGCTTCCTTCGCCACCGCTGCCTTGCAGGTATCCACGGACAGGGGGAGGTCAAATTCCACCCGCAGCTTGGTCAGAATCGGCAAAAGCCGTTCCATTTCCTCCTCCGGGCTGACCGGGGTATGGCCCGGCCGGGAAGATTCCCCGCCGATATCCAGAAGATCCGCCCCCTGTCTGACCATCCGTTCCCCCTGGAACAGCGCCTGATCCAGGGTATTATATTTTCCGCCATCCGAAAAAGAATCCGGTGTCACGTTCAAAATCCCCATTACATAGGTGTGGTTCGCTACGTCAAATTCCCTGCTGCCAATCTGCATGTATGCCCTCCCGTTCCGCTGTTATTTTACCAATTGAAAAAATGTCTGCTGCAGCCGTTCTTCCTTTCTAAAAATGCCCCGTGCCGCATAGGTTACCGTCTTGCTTCCGGGCTTTTTCACGCCCCGCATGGTCATGCAGGTATGCTCCGCCTCCAGCATGACCATGGCTCCGGCCGGCTTCAGGCAATCCATTAAGGCTTCTGCAATCTGGTCAGTCAGCCGTTCCTGAAGCTGCGGACGTCTTGCGTAGACCTCCACGGTCCGGGCCAGCTTGCTTAGGCCCACCACCTGCCCCTGGGGAATATAAGCCACATGGACCTTTCCGTAAAAGGGCATCAAATGGTGCTCACAGACAGAATAAAACGTAATGTCCTTCTCCAGCACCATCTGGTTGCCTTCGGCCCGGAAGGTTTTATTCAAATGCCGCCAGGGTTCCTCCTCTATGCCGCCGAAAATCTCTTCGTACATTCGGGCAATCCGCTCCGGCGTTTTCAAAAGCCCCTCCCGGTTCGGGTCTTCCCCGATTCCTTCCAGGAGCAGGCGCACGCCCGCTTCTATTTTTTCTCGATCCATCATACGCTTCCACTCTCTCTTCTCTCTGTTCCCGCTGCCCGGGTCACTGCCGCTTCCATTTCCCGTTTCATGCCGCCCAGCCAGGACAGGGAACCGAAGGCCAGAATCAGGGGCTGCTTTCCTTCCTGATCCAAACTTCCCTCCGCTCCCCGTCCGGAGTTTTCCCCGGGCTTCTCCCCGCTGTCCTCCGTCCGGTAAGCCGCTTCCAACGCCTGGGACAATGCCTGCTTAAGGGTAGGCGCATAAGCCACCTGCTTGTGATACCGTCCGGCTTCCCGGCACAGAACTTCCCCGGAAAGGGCCCGGGGGCTGTCCGGCGTCACCGTATAGACACGGCTGGCAAGGGGCAGAAGGCAGCGCAGCATTTTATCATGCTCCTTATCTGCAAGCACTCCTATTATATATATAATTCTCCGATTTGTAAAACCCAATTCCAGGGTTTTCCTTAATTTTTTCGCCGCGTCCTCATTATGGGCGCCGTCGATCACCATCAGGGGCTTTCGGGAAATTATTTCAAACCGCCCCGGCCAGCGGGCCGCTTTCAGCCCCCGGCGGATCTGCTCCTCCCGGAAAACCTTCCCCAGGCAATCCAGGGTCAAAAGGGCACAGGCCGCGTTTTCCGGCTGGCAGGCCCCCAGCAGGGACAATTCCAGGCGGGAATATCTGTTCCAGTCAAACACCAATGTTTCCCCTTCATATCGAATTCCGGTCGGGGCTTCGTCGGAATAAAACAGTTTCGAACATTTGTTCTTACATGTCTGCTTTATGACTGCCAGCGCCTCCGGCTCCTGACGGGCCACGGCCACCGGGCAGCCTTTTTTTATAATCCCGGCTTTTTCCGCCGCAATTTCCGGAAGGGTATTTCCCAGGAATTTCATATGATCCATGCTGACTGACGTAATTACGCTGCACAAAGGCTTTTTTATTATATTGGTAGCATCCAGCCGTCCGCCCAGCCCGGTTTCCAGCAGGACGATTTGGCACTTTTTCCGATAAAACCAGAGAAATGCCGCCGCCGTTTCAATTTCAAAGAGGGTCGGGTGATGAAGCCCTTTGGCTTCCAGGCTTCGGCAGGCTTCCTGCAGCTCTGAAAGCAGCAAAAGCCGTTCTTCCTCCCCAATGGGCTCCCCGTTACACTGATATTGTTCTTCCACCGAAAAAACAGCCGGGGAGCTGTAACGGCCCACCGAAAAACCGGCCTCCCGCAGCACCGCATCCAGCATTGCGCCCACCGAACCCTTCCCGTTGGTTCCGGCAATATGCACAATGGACAGTTCCTCCTGAATTTCCCCCAGCTCCGCCATTAAATGTCCCATGTTGGAAAGCCCCGGCACAACGCCAAGGCTCCCGGCTTTTTTCAAAAAACCCTCGATTTCTTCCCGTTTCTGCTGTTCCATCCTCCGCACCCCTTCCAGATTTTCCAATTATGTCCTTATTTTGGGATATTCTTCATATGTGCTCTGTCAATTTCACCAGATTTTTTAGATTTTCTTAAGTTTTCCTATCCAAAACATAAATTTTGCTTATAAGTAGTTGACTTTTTCCTTTGGTTCGATTACTCTTTCTTAAGACAGCCGTTCTATTCATGATTTGTTCACACTTTATTCACATTTTGGCAAATTCGGCAAACCGGAATGACAGCGGCAGCACAACGTTAATAATAAAGGATGATGATATGATGTACAATAGCATTTTCACAAAAATAAAAAATTTCTTTTCTCCGCAGCGTGTATCAAAGCCAAAAAAGGAGAAAAAGCACCGGATCCCACCGGAAAAGAAGGAAAAGGCCATTGATTTTTTTAACCGCTACTCCCTGATTTTCCATATGTTCCTTGCCTGCGGCATCTGCTTTATCATTGAATGGGTGTCCCGGCATTCCTTTACGGGGGCTTTTGCTTTTATGTTTGACCGGGGACTGGTATTTTTATACAATTCCCTGCTGGTATTTGCATCCCTGACGCTGGTTTACCTGTTCCGCCGCCGGGTGCTGATGCGTACTTTAATCAGTGTGCTTTGGCTGTTTCTGGGAATTATCAACGGATGCATCCTGTTAAAGCGGGTGACGCCCTTCAGCTACACGGATTTGAAAATGGTCAACGACCTTCTGACCATGCAGAGCAATTATTTTAATAAAACCGAAGAGATGCTTGTGATTGCTGGCGTTTCCGCCGTGATCCTGCTGCTGGTGTTCCTCTGGATCAAGGGGCCGAAATTCCAGGGAAAGCCCCATCGGTTTGTAAGCCTGCTGTCTATGGGCGCACTGGTGTTCTTTATCCCCATGGTGACGGACGCCGCCGTAAGCACCAACGTACTGGCAAGCTATTTTGAGAACCTGGCCCAGGGCTATGCCGATTACGGCTTTATCTACAGCTTTTCCGCCAGTGTGGTAGACCGGGGCATGAGCCGTCCCAGGGATTACAGCGAGGAAGCGGTTGCAGCAATTACGGATTCCCTGGAAACACCTCAGACGGTTCAGACAGAGGATATGCCAAATGTCATCTGCGTTTTGTTGGAATCTTTCGTAGATCCCTATGAGCTGAACTTTTTACAGTACAGCCAGGATCCGACTCCCAATTTCCACGCCCTGTACGACAATTACACCTCCGGCCACCTGCAGGTCCCGGTGGTAGGGGCGGGTACGGCCAACACCGAATTCGAGATTTTAACGGGAATGGGCATGCAGTTCTTCGGACTGGGCGAGTATCCCTATAAAACAATCTTAAAGACAAACACCTGCGAAAGCATTGCCGGGGATCTTGGAAAATTAGGCTACGGCACACATGTGGTACATAACAACGGCGGCAATTTTTACAGCCGCAGAAATGCTTTCGCCCAGATGGGATTTGACACCTTCACCAGCAAGGAAATGATTAATATCCAGGAATGGACGCCCCTCGGCACCTGGCCGACGGACCACTGCCTGATTGAGGAGGTACAGAAAACCCTGGATCTGACACCGGAGCAGCCGGATTTCACCTATGCCATTACCGTGCAGGGCCACGGCAGCTATCCGACGGAACCTGTCCTGGAAAATCCGGAAATCGCCGTCAGCGGCGCAGCCACCGAGGGTGAAAATTATGCCTGGGAATATTACATCAACCAGCTTCACGAGGTAGATAAGTTTATCGGGAATTTAATTGATATGCTGTCCCAGCGGGAGGAAAAAACCGTCGTGGTATTTTTCGGCGACCATCTTCCCACCATGGGGCTGACCGAAGCAGACATGGCCACCGGAAGCCTGTTCCAGACCAAATACATTACCTGGAATAATTTCGGCCTGGAAAACCGTTCCAGGGACCTGACCTCTTACCAGCTTCTGCCCTACATGTTAGAACAGATCAATGTCCATGACGGCACCATGGTACGCTACCATCAGTCCAACCGGTACGAGGTTTCCGATACCTATGAGGACAATATGGAGCTTTTGCAGTACGATATCCTCTACGGGGACCGTTACGCCTATGGCCAGGAAGACCTGTATCCGGCCTCTGAGCTCGTCATGGGCGTGGCCGATATCACGCTGGACAGCCTTGTTACCAACGGGGATTTCCTGGAGGTGTACGGCAGTAATTTCACCCCCTGGAGCAAGGTATTCGTCAACGGGGAGAAGGTATCCACCACCTTCCTAAGCGATACCCAGCTGAAGATCCGAATGGACACGCTGGCCGACGGGGACAACACCGTCCTGGTAAACCAGATGGGTTCCAGCAATACCGTCTTCCGCAGCTCCAATGAAACCACGTTCCATAAGATTCCGACGGAGAATGCTTCGGAATAAAAGAACTGCCATATAGAACACAAAAAGATGGGAAGAAAATAATAATTTTCCCATCTTTTTTATTGTTACGAAATATTTTTATCAAACAAAGAAATGATACTTATAATTATTTCTTTACCCCTTTCGCATCCCGGTTTCCGATCCGCAGCCGATGGAGGGCAATTTCCTTTTCCTTGAAGGAAATGACCTTCTCCTCCTGCTCCGCCAGAGGATACACGGCCTCCAGCCGATCCCCTTCCGCCAGCTTC
Organism: uncultured Lachnospiraceae bacterium; assembly: GCA_910588885.1. GTDB lineage: Bacteria > Bacillota > Clostridia > Lachnospirales > Lachnospiraceae > 14-2. Next base: position 2,296 of record CAJUSQ010000100.1, on the reverse strand, counting down.
ATTCCCCGGACGCCTACGGCGTTCTTCTTTTTCTCCGGCACATCGGAAGCCGCAAAGCGCAGGAACATCCCCTTTTCCGACTGAAGCACCAGGGTTTCCGTACCTGTTCCTGCTTCCGCATCTGTGCCCGCTTCTGTTCCCTCTTCCATCCGGAATACGGAAATCAGCTTCTCCCCTTCATTCAGCTTTGTGGCCGCCGTCGTCCGCTTGGATACGTCAAATTCCTCTCCCCGCACCTGCTTCAGCATTCCGCCGCTGGTAACGAACATCAGTTTGTGTCCCAGCAGTCCCCCAAGGCTGCTGATATACAAAAGCTGTTCCTCGCTGCTGTTGTAATTGCTGACATTGTCCAAAGGCGTTCCTTTATCCCGGAATTTTCCGAAGGGCAGATCCGGGACCTTCACCAGATGCTGCTGCCCCGTATCCGTAAAAATGCAGAGCTTGTCCGTATTCATGCAGCGAATCTGATACTTGCTTTCCCCGTCTGCGGCTTCCTTGTTCCGTTCATAAACGGATACCTCCACGGCCTTGGCATAGCCGAAGCGGTCCATCAAAACCACCACTTCCGTTTCTTCCAGCTTCTTTTCCTCGTAAACGGCTTCCGCGGCATTCTCTATGGATGTCCGTCTGGGGCGGGCATATTCCTTCCGGAACTTATCCAGCTCCTTCATGATTACCTTTGCCATGGTCCCCCGGTTCCCAAGAATTTCCTCATAGGATGCAATGTTTTTTAAAGTCGTTTCATGCTCCTTCATCAGGGCTTCGATTTCCAGGCCAATTAAACGGTACAGACGCATTTCCAGAATTGCCGTGGCCTGCCGCTCCGTGAAACGCAGCCGGGACGCCTGTTTTCTGGAACGCTCCGATTTGAACTTAATATCCTGGGTTTCCCCGGAAACCAGGCAGGCTTTGGCCTCTTTGATGTTTTTGCTGCCCCGCAGGATTTCGATAATTAAATCAATCACATCACAGGCCGCAATCAAGCCCTCCTGGATTTCCTTTTTCTCCAGCTCCTTGGCTAGCAGGGTCTTGTACTTTCTGGTTGCCAGCTCATACTGGAAATTCACATGGTGGCGGATGACCGCTAAAAGCCCCATGGTTTCCGGCCTTCCCTGGGCCACGGCCAGCATATTGACCCCGAAAGTATCCTGGAGCCGTGTCTTTTTGTACAGCATATTGCAGAGATTCTCCACATCGCAGCCCTTCCGCAGTTCCAGCACAATGCGGATGCCCTCTTTGGAGGACTGGTTGGAAATATCCACAATATCGTTGGTTTTTTTAGATTCCACCAAACCGTATACGTCGTTTAAAAATTTGCCGATATTGGCCCCGATCATGGTATAGGGGATCTCGGTAATTACCAGACGCTCCCGGCCTCCCTTGGCCTTTTCCACCTCTACCTTGCCCCGGATTTTAATTTTCCCCGCTCCGGTTTCATATATGGAACGTAAATCGTCCTGATTCACCACAATGCCTCCGGTGGGAAAATCCGGCCCTTTGATATAGGAAAGCATTTCCTCCGTGGTAATGTCCGGGTTCTTCATATAAGCCTTGACCCCGTCTATGACCTCTCCCAGATTGTGGGGCGGAATACTGGTGGCCATCCCCACGGCAATGCCCTCCGCCCCGTTTACCAAAAGGTTGGGCACCTTCACGGGAAGGACCGAGGGTTCCTTTTCCGTTTCGTCAAAATTCGGGACAAAGTCCACTACATCCTTATCCAAATCCGCCAGATAGGCTTCCTGGGTGATTTTCTGCAGGCGGGCTTCCGTATAACGCATGGCCGCCGCGCCGTCCCCCTCAATGGAGCCGAAATTGCCGTGGCCGTCCACCAGGGGCATCCCCTTCTTAAATTCCTGGGCCATTACCACCAGGGCTTCATAGATCGAGCTGTCTCCGTGGGGGTGATATTTACCCATGGTATCTCCCACGATACGGGCGCATTTCCGGTAAGGCCGGTCGTATCGAATCCCCAGCTCATACATATCGTAAAGAGTCCTTCTCTGCACCGGCTTTAATCCGTCCCGGACATCCGGCAGGGCCCTGGCAATAATAACGCTCATGGCATAGTCAATGTAAGACTTCTGCATGATCTCCGAATACTCGGTGCGGATAATTCCTTCCTTTTCTTCCATTCTGATTTCCTTTCTATTAAAAAGAACGTTTGTTCTTCTTATTCCATCCTGAAAAACGCAGACGTGCTTCCCTTAAGATCCCGCTTCGCTTCCGTCATGTTTTCAGCTTCGAACCGCTGTCTTTCACAGTCCGTCAGATATCCAGCTCCGCTTCCGTGGCA
>CAJUSQ010000099.1 GCA_910588885.1 uncultured Lachnospiraceae bacterium | reverse complement strand
ACTTATCTGACGGCTTAATTGCGGTGCTGTCATACCCAAAGTTCAGAAAGAACCTCTTAACAGCAGGGTTCCTTTTTATTGGTGCCGCAGCCTGGTATCCAGGCCCTGTTTCTTCAGGCATTTTTAAACTGCGCCATGTACAGCCGGTAATAATGGCCTTTTTTCTCCATCAGCTCTGCCGGGCTGCCCTGTTCCAGGATACCGCCCCGGTCTATGACAAAGATCCGGTCCGCCTTCTGAATCGTGGAAAGGCGGTGGGCAATCACAAAGCTGGTACGGCCCTTCAGCAGCGCTTCAATCCCCTGCTGCACCAAAAGCTCCGTATGGGTATCGATACTGGAGGTAGCTTCGTCCAAAATCAGGATCCGGGGCATACTCACCATCGTCCTGGCAAAAGCAATCAGCTGCCGCTGCCCGATGGACAGTCCGGCTCCCCGCTCCTTCAGCTCCGTATCGTAGCCTTTTTCCAGCTTCTCAATAAATCCATGGGCATTGACGGCCTTTGCGGCCTGCCGGATCTCTTCGTCGGTGGCGTCTATTTTCCCATAGGCAATATTTTCCCGGACCGTCCCCTGGAAAATAAAATTGTCCTGGGTCATTACGCCCATCTGCCTCCTTAAACTCTCCATGGAAACCTTTCGGATATCATAGCCGTCAATCAGTATTTTCCCCTCCTGGATATCGTAAAAACGGCTGATCAGGTTTACCACCGTCGTCTTCCCGGCTCCGGTCGGCCCTACCAGGGCAATGGTTTCCCCGGGTGCGGCCGTAAAGCTCACATGGGAAAGCACTTTCGTCTCCGCCGGCGTCCCCTCGTCATAGGTAAAGGAAACATCGGAAAATTCCACTTTCCCCCGGATATCCGGAAGCTCCGTCACTTCCTTGCCGTCTACAATCTCCGGCTGGGTATCCAATATATCGAATATACGTTCTGCCGCTGTCAGATTGGTTACCACCTGATTGTAAAAATTACTCAGGTTCATCACCGGGCTCCAGAACATGCTGATATAGGTGCCGAACACCACCAGGGTCCCTATGGACACGTATTCCGCCCCGATAAGCTGAATCCCTGCCCAGTAGAGGATCATGGCTCCCAGGCCCCAACAGATATCTACTGCCGGCCCGAACATATCCGACAGACGTACCGCATCCCGAAACGCCTTTTTGTGCTCTTCCACCAGCCCGTCAAAGACCTCAAGGGTTTCTTCTTCCGCCCGGAAGCTCTGCACCACGCTCATACCCGCAATATCCTCATGGACATAGGCGTTCAGATTTGACGCCTTTTTCCGGAAAATCTGCCAGCGTTTATGGGATTTTGTCTGAATGATCCAGACCGCTACCGCCATCAGCGGGATACTGCTTAAGGAAGCCAGGCCCAGCTTCCAGTCTTTCACCAGCATAATAACTACCACGCCGCAGATGGTCACAAAGTCAGGAATCAAAGTTGTAACCGCGTTTACCAGCACCTGCTTTAAGGAATTCACATCCCCGATAATCCGGGCCAGAATCTTCCCGGTGGGCCTGCTGTCAAAAAAGGAAAAGGACAGGGTCTGGATATGTACATACAGCTCCTGGCGGATATCCAGAAGAATCTGGTTCGAGACCTTGGACATCACATACATCCGTATTTTCACCAGGACAATGAATACCAAATTTATAATCAGGGTAAAAGCCGCCAGGCTATAGAGACCTTGCAGGTCCCCTTCCGCGATATTCACATCAATGGCCTGCTCTACAATCAACGGGTTCACCAGGGAAATCGCCACGGTTACTGCCATGCACAGCAGCACCAGGATCACCTGCTTTTTATATATAAATAGGTAGGAAAACAAACGCTTCAGGGTCTGCAGCTTTCCCAGGCTCCCAACCTGTTCGTCTTCCCGGTAAGAATTTACTGCCATGCAGCCACCTCTTCTTCCCCACCGTATTGGGCAAGGTAGGTCTGATAATACAGCCCCCGCTGTCCCATCAGCCCGTCATGGGTCCCCCGCTCCGAAATCCTTCCGTTTTCCAGAAAAATAATTTCGTCCGCGTTCCGGACTGCCGAAATACGGTGTGCAATAATAATCTTCGTAGTGTCTTTTAATTTTTCCAGGGATTTCTGGATCTGGAATTCCGTTTCCATGTCCAGGGCGGAGGTGGAATCATCCAGCACCAGAATGGGGTTCTGCTTTGCAATGGCCCTGGCTATACTGATCCTCTGCTTCTGCCCGCCGGAAAGGCCCACGCCCCGCTCCCCGATAATCGTGTCGTATTGTTCCTGCATCTCCCGGATAAAGCCCTGGGCCTTTGAAAGCTCTGCCGCCTGCTCCATGGTTTCCCGATCCAGGCTGTGACGCCTTCCCATCTTAATATTTTCTTCAATGGTGTCGGAAAACAGGAATACGTCCTGCATAACCAGGGAAATGCTGCTGCGTACCTGGTGCAATGTTAATTCTTTCACATTCTTTCCGTCCAACTTCACAGCCCCGCCGTCCGCATCAAAAAACCGCAGCAGCAGATTGACGATCGACGTCTTTCCCGAGCCGGTAGCCCCCATAATGCCCAGGGTCTGCCCCGGCTTCAGGGAAAAGGAAATATCCGTAAGAATCCGGCTGTCTCCCCTTTTGAAATCCACATGCTCGAAAGAAAGGGCCCCGGTTACCTCCGGCAGCACTTCCGGCTCCCTGGCCTCCTGAATGGAGGAGGTCTCCTGATAAATTTTGCGGATTTTCTTATAGGATGCAACGGCTGTGGAAATATCGTTGGTCAGCCAGCCCAGCATTTCCATCGGCCAGACGATGTTCCGGCAGTATTCCGCAAAAGCCACCAGGGTTCCCAGTGTCATTTCCCCCTTTAAAACCATTCCGCCGCCCAAAAGCACCATTCCCACCGGCAGCAGCTTCCCGGCAAACTGGAACACCGGGTAGTATCGTACCAGCACCTTGGCCTGCTTCATGTTCAAATCATAGTATCGTTTGTTGTGGGACAGGAATTTCCGGATTTCAAATCCTTCTCTTGCAAACGCCTTCACGGTCCGCACCCCTGCCAGGTTCTCTTCTGCAATGGTGGTAAGCTTTGCATTTTCCTCACTGATCTCTTCGTAAATATGGTCCAGCTTCTGTTCCATAAAAATCGCAATGGCGCCGATCAGAGCCATAAGCACCGTGGGAATCACCGCCAGCTTCCAATTCAGCCGGAACATGCAAAACAGTACAATGGACACATGGATCACCACTTCAATCGCCAGCATTCCCACATACCCCATGGCATTCCAGATATAGTCCACATCATCCTTAATCCGGGCCATCAGCTCCCCGGTGTTGGTATCGTCAAAATAGTCCATGGAAAGCCCCTGGATATGGGAAAACAGGTCCTTCCGCAACGCAGAGCCTATCTTCACGCTGACAGAGTCAAAGGTATATTCCTTGAAGTACCCTCCCAGGCACCGGCCCAGGCCAACCGCAAAGATTCCGGCCAGAAGCCCCGTCAGAAGGCTCATATCCCCGCCGATGATTACGTCATCTACGATGCTTTTTGTTATAACAGGATATAACATATCCAAAACAATCGCTACTACCATACAGATTATGGCAAACAGATATGCATACCAGTGTTTCAAAATATACATTCTCAGTTTTTTCAAAATCTTTCCCCCTTTGCCGTGTCTCAAGACCCTCAATGCGCCAAGTGTTTGATGTGCCATTCGATTGGTGTTCCGGTCAAATCAAAGCCCCGCTGCAGGCATTATCAGGCTTGCAGCGCTGCAGAGCAGGTTGCGTAAGCAACCATTTCATCTGTGCGCTCCTACACATAAAAAAACCGCGGTAACTAATTACCACGGTAACTCAAAACGAATGTATTGGCTCTTCACAGCTGCTCCATCCGGCCTGCGCCGGAAGCGTCTGAACAGATTCAAATATGTCATGCAAACCCATAAACCTTTTGCATGCCCTGGGTAGGTTTCCTTCCTCCCGATTCCTGTCACATCAAATCCTGCCAAAGCCCATCGAGGTAATTAAAAATATAGTCTTGATTTAATTTAATAGTGTTCATCATTTTATCTTTCAACATCTTTTTTACCTCGCTTTCTTTCATATTTGTCAAAGACTGTTTCTATTTAAGCATAGCTTCCATGATTTGTCAAGCGCTTTTTTCAAAGAGCTTTTTTCGAAGGGAAGCTTTGTAAGGATGGGCATGGAGGGGGGAAAACCGCATCCTCCGGTAACCGTTCCCCTGTCCGGACTCCTTAAGCCCTCTTCTGCTCCACTGCCCAGCGTACTTTCGGGTTTTCCTCCGACGCCCGTTGCAGTACCTTTTTCAAAGCTTTCTCATACCCTTTCAAATGTATTGCCAAATCCTCTTCCCACAACATTCGAACATATGTTTCTTCCTGTAACTCCGTCAGGCAATCCAGCAGGGCGTCCAGATTCCGGCCATACCAGTCCGGCAGCTTCAGGCTTAGAGCCAGGGTATCATGGAGCATATCCCTGTCTTTTATTTTTCTCCCGTCCAATATGCAAATCCGCATCTCTATTCCTCTCCATACAGAAGCTCAAAGGATTCGTAATGATCCTTTGTATAGTAAATCAAACCGTCATTGGAAAATACAATCCGTTTCGCACCCCGTTTATCTGCCCCTAACGTATCAATGTCACATTCCGTGTACGTCCGCCCGTCCTTCTCCGGCAAAAGCCCTTCGTAATTCCCGAAACGGCTGCCGCCGATACACATGCCCGGCGCATAGGGTTCCAAGGACCCTCCCTGCCAGCCCAAAGCCTCCGCTTCCTTTTTCGTAATGAAATTCGAAGGCAGATGCCCATATTGATGCAGGTATAAGGAAACCTCCTCTTTGGAGCTGTAAGTCCCGTCTTCCGGCAACAAGGCAGCATCCTGCCCGGACGGGTCTTCTGCTTCCGGCAACGGGGCAGCATCCTGCCCGGACGGGTCTTCTGCTTCCGGCATCGAGGCAGCATCCTGCCCGGACGGGTTCTCCGTTTCCGGCAGCTCTCCTGCCTTTGACGATTCCCCGGCCTCCGCTCCGCCCTCTGCGACTTCTGCGGCTTGACCTGCCTGTTCTGCAGCCTTCCCCGGTTCCCCCTGCTTTTCCCCGCTGCAGCCGGCTGCCAGCAGCGACAATATAAATACAAGAAAAACCCATATCCGTTTTTTTATTTGTAAATTTTTCATGCTTCATCCGATCCTTTCTCACTTGGTTATTCATTTTCAGACACGCTCTAGCATAAAAACAGCTCCAGCCCAAATACCACCAGGCAGGAAACCACCGCAATGACCAGCAGGCTTTTCCCCCGCCATGCCAGCCAGATGCTCACCGCCAAAGCCGCCAAAGCCGACCACACGCTGGCTGTTTCCCAAAGAATAGCGGGAAAGGTCATAACGGCCAGGGTCACATAGGGCACATAATGCAGGAAGGAACGGACGGTTTTATTTTTTATTTCCTTCCGAATCAAAGTCAGCGGCAGCGCACGAATACAATATGTAACTGCAAACATCAGAAAAATATATACATATATATTATGCCCCATTCTCTTTCTCCTCCTCTACCGGAAACAGCACTGCCGCCCCGCCGGAAATCAAAACCGTCAAAATAATCGTCCGTACCCCGGAAGAAAGCCCCGAAAGCACAGGCAGTATGGAAAACAGGAAGCTAAGTCCCATTGCAATTAAAATCAGCCCGCCGATTACCTTGTTCTTCCTGGCCGGCGGAACGATAATCGCTATAAACATTCCGTACAACGCCACGCTTAACGCCCGTACCACACGTTCCGGCAAAACGTTTCCCATGATGACTCCGAACAATGTCCCAAGGGCCCATCCCGGTATTGCAACGGTCATCATCCCATAATTATAATATGGATTTAATTTTTCCGGTACGGACACCGCCACTCCGAAGATCTCATCCGTCAAATCAAAGCCCACCAAAAGCCGGTGAAGCAGCCCTGTTTCCGGCCCCAGCTTCTGGCTTAATGCACAGGACATTAAAAGATACCTGGCATTGGCTACCAGCTCCATGACAATCATTTCCAGATAGCCCGCATCTCCTGCAATAACCAGAAAACCCGCATACTGTCCTGCCGAAGCATTTACCAGCATACTGGTAAGCCCCGCCTGGCCCGGGGTCATGCCTGCGTTTCTTGCAGCAATTCCCAATGCAAAGGATACCGCAAAATAGCCCAGGCAGATGGGCATGCCCACTTTGATTCCCTTCCAATAATAATATTTGTTCTTTTCCCGATCCGTATGTCTGTCCTTTTCCTGATTCATGATTCTTCCATTGCCGCCTTACATCCCTTCTTCTGCCCGTATTCCCGGGGCCTGGTACATCGTTGTATTCCTAATTGAGTGTAACACAGTCCGAACGGCCCTGGCAAGCAGAAACAACGGTATCTTTCGATTTTGTAAGACAAATCTTAATAAATCTTAAGAGTTCCTTACAGGAAAATTTCAGATTCAATTGCTATGATAATATGGTAAGAAATCCCGGCTCACACCGTGATGATATTTTTTTTATTTTTTTGAAACAAAATCGGAGGTTCATTCGTTATAACTTATGAAACACGACCCACGAAAGGAGAACACCCATGAAATACATTACTTTTACCGTTCCTTGCTACAATTCCGCTGCCTATATGGAGCGTTGTATTGATACACTGCTTGCGGGAGGCAGCCAGGTGGAGATTATCATCGTCAACGACGGCTCCACGGACCGCACCGGGGAAATCGCGGACACCTACGCCAGTGAGCATCCGGATCTCGTCCGGGTCATCCATCAGGAAAACGGCGGGCATGGGGCCGGCGTCAACGCAGGGCTTGCCGCTGCCTCCGGCCGGTATTTCAAGGTAGTGGATTCCGACGACTGGCTGGACGAATTCGCCCTCCTTGCCCTGATCGAACAGCTGAAATGCTGGGAAGCGATGGATACGGAACCGGATCTTGTCATCGGCAACTACCTGTATGACCACCTGAACGAGCGGACCGTCAAGCGCATTTCTTACCGGAATGTGTTTTTACATGGAAAGATCTGCGGCTGGGAGGACATCCGTTCCTTCCGTCCTTCCCAGTACCTGGTGATGCACTCCCTTTGGTACCGCACCGACATCCTGCGTCAGTCCGGCATCCGGCTTCCGCAGCACACCTTCTATGTGGATAATCTTTTCGCCAACCAGCCGCTGCCCTACGTAAAGACCTTATGCTACCTGAACCTGGATCTGTACCATTATTTCCTGGGCCGGGAGGATCAATCGGTCAACGAAAAAGTACTGATGAACCGCATCGACCAGCAGATCCGGGTTACAAAGCTGGTGGCCCTTTCCACGGATCTGGACCGGCTGTCCCAGACACAGCCGAAGCTGGCCCGCTACCTGGTCCGGAACATTTCCATTATGATGTCGATTTCCTGCATCCACCTTTTACTGATCGGCACCCCGGAGGCAAAACAGAAGCGGGAAAGCCTGTGGCTTTACATCAAAAATCATAACGAAAAATTATATCATAATTTAAAATATAAAACTTTAAGCGGATTTACGTATCTTCCAGGAAAACTTGGAGATTGCCTGACCCTTTGCGGCTATCGGACGGCAAAACGCATTTACCAGTTTAATTAATTTTTTGTTTGTAAATTCAAGATTTATTTTTAGTATATTATACGGAAGAATTGAAGTATTAAGGAGTATTGTTATGGAAAAAATATATTTGGCCCTGGTTGACACTCCCGGTTTTTTTGCGTCGTTGATTCGGAAAACCATCGGTATTTCCTACGTTCACGTGGTAATCGGGCTGGACCGTAACCTGGAGCAGGCTTACAGCTTCGGGCGCAGGAATCCCTTCATCCCTTTGATTGCGGGCTTTGAGCAGGAACGGCTGCCGATGATTTCCCGGGCCTTCCCAACGGCCCGGTACCGGATTGTCAGCCTGGAATGCACTTCCTGGCAGAAGGCTGCCATTGCCGCCCAGTTGGAGGAATATTATGAACAGCGGTTCCGTTACCACTACTGCATCCTGGGGCTGCCCTTCCTTTTGCTGAACATCCCCTTTTACCAGAACCGTCACTTTACCTGCTCTTCCTTTATTGCAAAGCTTTTGGCGGATCACGGGCTGCCCCTTTTCCAGAAGCATTTTTCTCTGGTAACGCCCCGGGATTTCTACGAATTGCCCCAAACGAAAATTATTTATGAAGGTTCTCTTGAAACCTTTCTCCATTTAAGTTATCATAGTACACGTAAAACAACACATTGGGGGACCGCATATGAATCGTAAAAATGTAATTAGTGTTTGCCTGTTTCTGGCATTGATGCTGCTTACCTTCTATACTATTTTTCACGGAAATGACATGGAGTATGTCTGGGAAACCGTCAGGACCCTGCAGCCCGTCTATCTGGTGCTGGCCATATTGACCGGGATCTTCTTTGTATCTGCCGAAGGGCTGGTATTCTGGTATTTGTTCCGGGCATTGAAATACAGGGCTTCCCTCCTGGGATGCATTCGTTATGCCTTTATCGGATTCTTCTATTCCGGTATCACACCGTCCGCCACAGGCGGACAGCCCATGCAGCTTTATTATATGAAAAAGTCCGGCTTTCAGATTGCCGACAGTACCGTGGTGCTTATGACGGTTGCGCTGATCTACAAGCTGGTATTGGTGCTGATCGGACTGGGCGTACTGATTTTCTGGTATCCGTCCTTGTGCCTGTATTTGGGAGGCTACCTCTATCTCTATTATTTGGGGCTTTTCCTGAATACCTCATTGGTCGCGGCCCTGCTGTTTATCATGATCAGCCCCAAATGCTTCCGGGGCATCGTAGTAGCCGGAGAAAAGCTCCTGATGAAACTCCATATTTTGAAGGAATCCGAAACCCGCCGCCAGAAGCTGTTCGACATGGCAGACAGCTACCACGAAGCCGTAGTTTTCTTTTTGCAGCATAAACGGCACATTGCAGCGGTATTTGCCTTTACCTTCCTGCAGCGGCTTTCCGTTTTCTTCCTGACCTGGCTGATTTATAAGGGAATGCACCTGTCCGGCCATTCCGCCATGACGGTTATGATCATTCAGGCCACCGTGTACATTGCGGTGGATATGCTTCCGCTGCCCGGATCCCAGGGCATTACGGAATTGATGTACAAGACCGTCTTTTCCGCGATTTTCCCCGGAGCCTACCTGACTGCCTCCATGTGCGTCACCCGCAGTATCAATTTCTATTTCCTATTGATCGTAAGTGCAATGATTGCGGCATCCGCTTCCCTGTTCCGGCAAAAACGCCAGGTAGTGTTAGAAGATTCCCATAAAAATCACTCCAAAACAGCCCTTTCGGATCATTCCGGCAGCAACCAGAAGCATGCGGCGCGGAATCCGATTTCCCAACGCAGCCAGACAATGACCTGATACAGGAGGACCTATGACAAATACCGCGCCTACATTCCAAGACCCCATTCGCAGGTATCCCGATTTCCCGGAGGACTGTCCGCCAAACAAAGACACATTGCGGCCATCCACCCTAAAGGAAATCCGTCCCCACGGCACCAAGTCCTTCCCCTGCGCCATCTATCGTACCCACGCCCGGGGGAAGGGGACGCTGGTGAAGCATCACTGGCATGACGAGGTGGAAATCCTCTATTTTTCCGGCGGGGAATTCCGCCTGGAGATCAATATGGAGCAATTCCCCATCCGGTCCGAATGCTTCTATTTTATTAATCCCGGAGAGCTTCACAGCATCATTACGGATACCAATGACCGCTGCGGAGAGGACGCGGTAGTCTTTTCCCCCGGCATCTTAAGCTTTGATTCCTGCGATGCCGCTCAAATCCGGCTGATCCAGCCCATTCAAAACGGACGGATGCGTTTTCCACGCTGTATCCTTCCCTCCCATCCGGCATTCATCCCCATTCAGCAGGCTTTTCGCGAAATCCTCCATTCTTTCACACCCCGGCTTCCCTTCCCGAATACCGAGGACGGAAACGCCGCTCCTTGCCCTGCCCCCTCCGGCGCTTTTGACGCGATAGACGGAGCCGTTACGGAGGACCTGACCAGCCAGCTTTTCATCAAATCGGCCCTGCTTCGGATTCTGGCCGTTCTTTCCGGCCAAAGGCTGTTTACCCCTACGGAAAAAAACCATGACAAGCGTGTGGAGGATATCAAAACCGCCCTGTCCTATATTAAGGATCATTATAAGGAAAACATATACATTGCCGATTTGGCCGGGCATCTGAATCTGAACGAGCAATACTTCTGCCGTTTTTTCAAGAAGGCCATCGGCTGTCCGCCTATGAAATACATAAACGAGTACCGCATCAAGCAGGCCCGCCGGCTTTTGGAAGAAACCGACCTGCCCGTAACGGAAATCTGCCTGGAATGCGGCTATAACAATCTGGGGAATTTTCTGCGGGAATTCCGGAAGCAGACAAATACCACGCCCCTTCAATACCGCAAGCTTTTCTCTCCATAAAAGTCAAAATTTCGTAGTTTTTAATCATAGAATCGGAAGACAGAACCAGGCTTCGCCGCTAAAATAGAGGATAACAATACAACATCCGGCAGCGGTTCTGCATCTGTCCAACAGGGCGCCCGCTGCCGGCAGAACGGAAGCGGGCGCCCGTTTGGCGTCTGCCCCACTGGCGGAGGTTACGATTATGACAAAAAAATGGTGGCATGACAAGGTGGCATATCAGATTTATCCCAAAAGCTTTTACGATTCCAACGGGGACGGCATCGGCGACATTCCCGGTATTATCAGTAAATTGGACTATCTGCAGGATCTGGGGGTGGACATTCTCTGGCTCTCTCCCTGCTACTCCTCACCCCTGGCGGATCAGGGCTACGATATTTCCGACTACTACAACATCGACCCCAGGTTCGGCACCTTAGAGGACATGGAGCGTTTGATTGCCGAGGCAAAAAAACGGAATATGTACATATTGATGGATTTGGTGGTCAACCACTGCTCCGACGAGCATGTTTGGTTTCAAAAAGCCTGTGAAGATCCGGAAGGCGAATACGGCAATTTCTTTTACATCGAAGACAGAAAAGGCGATACGCCTCCTACAAACTGGCGTTCGTATTTCGGAGGTCCCGTTTGGGAGCCGATTCCGGGAACAGACAAACAGTATCTCCATGTTTTTCACAAAAAACAGCCGGATTTAAACTGGGAA